>CAZQQX010000019.1:0-34865 GCA_964595565.1 uncultured Actinomycetota bacterium | reverse complement strand
CATAGTTGGTGAAAAAAACTGGCTAGAAGTGGTACATAGATGGTGAAAAATCACAAAAGAAGAGCTCTCAGACCTTGATATACTAAAGATTAAAAACTACCTTGAAGAAAGGAAAGAAAATTATAAGAATGAAAATTTAAGAGATCTAATTATACTTAGCCTGGGTATTGACTGCGGCCTAAGAAGGCAGGAGTTTATTAACCTAAACTGGGAGGATATAAACTTTAAAGAAAATTCTATTAAAATAAAAAACTCTAAGGGTGGTAAAAACAGGGTGGTATATTTTAATGGTAATTTAGGCAAGCTATTGTATTCATACATGATATCAAGCGGTAAATATATAGGTGCTCTAATAAGGGGCTCACATGGCAGAAGAATAACAAAGTGTGCACTTCATAATATAATATCTAAGATTTATAGAGAGTCAAAAACATACAGGAAAAATCTTATCCTACATAGCTTAAGGCATACTTATGCAGAGAGATTAAGAAGGAAAGGAGTAGACCTGCCTACTATAAGTAAGCTTTTAGGACACTCCAGGCTTGATACTACTGATATTTATCTACATGTAAATAAAGATGATTTTAAGATGGCGGTGTTGTAGTATGCAAATTGCATTAACGTGATTTAAATTTACCTAATTCCTCATTAAATATTTTTTTTACAAGCTTCTTTTTATAACTACTATAATTTTTGAATACTAATTTTTCTAGGGTATCTAAATCTTTACTTTTCTTGCAAAATTGTTCAATAGTGCTCTTTATAACAATTCTCATATTAGTCTCTTCCGGATCCTCTATTCTTAATTTTTTAAATAAAGCTCTATTACAATCAACAATATAATTAAGACTGATATCCATTTCTTCCAATCTACTTTCGACATAATCTAGTTTTTCTGACGCATCATATGCAGAAGTCATTGCATCATCAGATAAATCTTGTGCACTATCAGCAGCATTGAAGATTTCCTCCATTTGGCCTTCCAATTGCCAAGATTTATCGTATATCTCTTGCTGAACCTCTTTTAAGTTTTCGGCTTGCTTCTTTAACACATTTAATTCACTTATTAATTCTTTTGTGGCAGATTTAAATTTCTTAATAAATGATTCACTTTCTAATTTTAGAAAAAGATTTAACAAATTATTCGGAAGCATAGGTATATTTCTTCCATTAGCTCTTATCAAATATGTGCCCTTCGGTGTACAATAGGGTTTGTTTTTTCCGCTTGGTATTTCTAATCTATAAAAAGGTAAGGATGAAGAGTTTTCAATAATCAAGTCAAATTCTATGATTGGAACACATTCTTTTGCTTTATTTACTAATCTCAACTTTTGGTTATCATCCACAGGACACCCTACTACCTTCCCTCTTTGTATCCCACTTCTATCATTTATTTCCCTTACTCCTATAAGAATAGCGCCGCCATTTTCGGAATTTGCAAAAGCAACAAAATCATCCATGCTAATACCGTTGATATTTCTTTTATAATCAACATCAATATTTTCTCCTTTTTCTAAAAGACTCCTAGCTCTTTTAGATATCTTTTTATATTCCTCTTTTTTATTCATTTAATAATTCCTGTATATTAATTATTTATTATTTCTGTATATCTATATCATTCACATACCCCTTATACCTTTCTAAAAGCTTCGGGAGAACATTCTCTGACAGAAATTTATCTTTAAAATTTCTATTAATATTTTTTTCTAGAATTTCTATGCATAGTTTAAAAAAGTATTTGTGTTTCATTTTTGGTATTAGATTCTTAGAATAACTACCACATTCCTTAATCTGAATCTCAAATGCCGAAATAAAAATTAAAAGCAAATCTTCTAATTTTTCACGAAAAATCTTTTCATTTAGCTTATTTTCATATTTTAGCAAAGCAACAGTGTCAAAGTAATTTATGAAATATTTTATCTCCTTCAGTACCTCTGGAAAATCCTTACTAAATTGCTTATTAATATGAGTGATATCTTTTGTTAGGATATATAAATTAGAAGTATATTCATCTTTAATATTTAATAGATTTTCAAATCTTTTTTCATTAAAACTCTCGATTATATCCAGTACCCTATCTGTTCTTTCCTTATCTTTTGTAATCTCAACTGACTCACCAGTTTTTTTTGACATTTTCCTTGTTTCCCAAGCATACCAAATAAGAGCTCCAAAAGTGAAAAAAGCAATAAAGAATGTAAGGAATCCTGAATAATCATTTATAAAATTAATAACTTTAATAATCATTACAATTCCTAGAGTAAATTAAAATATTTATTATTGTTTGCAATTTAAATATTTAATATTAATTATACAATACATCTTGAAAATTATTGTACTAAATATAAAAAAAAAATTGAAAAATTCCCTTTCTCCTGTATAATTAAATCTGTACAATTTAAGCCCATACAGCGTAAAAAACTGTAAGTATTACATAAGAAATGTATCCTATTTATGCGGATTAAAGAAGTAAAAAATAGCTGGAGTTAGCCTGTAAGCCGAGTTATTAACTAAAAATAAGCAAACAGTATTAAATCAAATTATCTCTTTGAAATTTAAAGATAAATCTTTATAAATAAACACCATTCAGACCGAAATTCACGCTATTAAAAAAAGTATTATTTTTCACTAATCTATAACGTTTTGAAGAATATTTTCGTTTATATAAGTAAATAGCAAAAAAAAGAAAGGAAAATATATGTTAAAAAAAATAGTACTTGGAATCATTATAGCCACAGTTGTTCTAACTGTCGGCGCAGGCAGTATTTATGCATACCAGAAAAATTCCGATACTGCTGATGAGGTTACAAGAATAAACAATAGATTGCGTGAGTCAGATTGTGAGAACCCGAATTCATCAGAAAATAGAAATCAATATCGACTTCAGCAGGAAGAGTCTGATGGGCTAAATGGTCCTAATGAAAATCGCTTTAAGAATGAATGTGATAATGAAAACTGTACCGAGCAGTACCAGAACAGGGAGAATAATTGTTATATGCAAAATAACCAAGAAACAGGAGACCAGAACCAGAATAACTTCTCATACAGGCATGAAAATAAATTAAGCGATAATAGCTGTGATGGTAATTGCGAGATGAATGAAAACGGAGTAAAAAACAATAACTCAAAAGGGTTTGGCAGAAATAAATAGTTTTAGAAAGATTGGCATAATATGAAAAAAATAAAATTCAAAATAAAACTTGGGATAGATATTGCCATGATTGCGGCATTTCTTGTAAATATGTTTACAGGGTTTGCAATGTTTTTTGGTCTGGTAGCCGGCGGTGGCAGGATGTACGGCGGTGCCGGGGGATTTAATGTTTTAAATATTACAGACCTCAGTGCAAAAGCCTGGTGCAGATTTATACATGACTGGTCCGGTATAATCATGGTTATCCTGATACTGTTTCACCTGGTCCTTAACTGGAATACATTATGTTGTTACTTTAGAAATTCACTTAAAAGAAATAGAAATAAAAAAGAAGAGATAAGCTGTGAAAATATTTAGGCGCAATACCGTAAAATTACATGCAGGGTTCTCCTCTGCTAAACTGCCATATTTTATGAGATAATAGGTTTATTAATTAACCAATTATTTTGCAGCTTATCTTAATGAATGATAAAGAACTTGAACTTTGCATAAAAAATTTTAAAAAAACCGGCGATAATTCACATTTCGAAAAAATATACAGATTCTTTTTTAAAAAGATATACCGTTTCGTTCTTTTAAATATTTCAGATAGTCAGGCTGCCGAGAGCATAACTTCAGACGTTTTTTTCAATGTTTACAGGCATCTTGCAAAGGCACGCCTTAATTCAGGAAGTTTCAGGGCATGGGTCTATAAAATTGCAAGGAATCTTATTATAGACTATCACAGAAAAGAAGAAAAATATAAAGAGGTCCGGTCCCTTGAGCAATACCTTGAAACCGGGCAATCCGATGACTTGAATGGATTAGAATCAGTAGATAAGTCTCTTATAGCCGGTGATTTTAAAGAAAAAAGCCCGGGAGAATATATAGATTCCGAATTTAGAGATCCGGAGCTACTGGCAGGTTTAAATAGCCTGGATGAAATGCAGAAGCAGGTTTTAATCCTGAGGTTTGTCGAGGACCTGGACTATAAAACCATAGGCAGGATAATAGATAAGAGTGAACTTGCAACAAGGGCAATTAAATTCAGGGCTATTTCAAAACTAAAGGAGCTTATGACAAAGTGAATACAGGTAAGAATATGAATGAAAAAGTTTTAAAAAAATTCCTCAGTCTAATCGATAAAGGAATGGATATAGATTCATGCCTGTCAAAATTTCCCGGTGAGTACCAGAACTTAAAGGAATATGCAGAGACTATTAAGGGCCTGGACAATTTAAAAGATATTTCAGCCGATAAAGATTTTGAGGAAACATCTCTAAAGGATATCTACTTTCGGGCAAGAACCGAAGATATCGAAGGCGTCAAAAAAATACCACAAAAAAATGCTATCCTCGCAGGACTTCGCCCGGCATATCTAAAACCGCTTATAGCTTTTTTTGCTGTTCTTGTTCTCATTGGCTTTTCTTTTACGGGAACATTATATGCATCCGGGGATTCGTTACCGGGAGATATATTATATCCGGTAAAAAGAACATCCGAAAACCTCAAGGTTGCATTTACTCCATATAAATATGAAAAAAACCTTTATCTAAAGATTCTTGATGAAAGGCTTGGCGAAGCCGACATGATTCTAAGCAGGGCTGATTTCAAAGATTCCGACGCTGCAGAAAGCCTGATTGGTGACATAGATGACACATACAGGATATGCCGTGAAAGAAAATACCTGGGGGCAGATGAGGATGAGCAGTTACAAAATGAAATTACAGCAGTAAAGGAAAGGTTCAGGAATAGATACGGCATTCAGAAACACGGTGCTGACAGCATACCCAATGATGCATCGGGAAACGAACAAAATACAGATACTAATTCTAAGGCAGATACTCAGGATACCGGGCAAAATGAGCCGCAGCCCAATGGCAACAATAAAACAGAAAATAAAAATCAACCAGATGATGGCCAACAAAATCAAACGGGCAACCAGAACCAGTATGGCAGATAAAATTGGGCTTTAAATCCAACCTTAAAACATTCCCCTGGAATTTAATAATCTATCCAATTTAAAAAATACGAGATTACAGAATATTAGCTTTTCTTGGTAAAAAGAAACCAAATAGAATATAATTATAAAAGTTTTATAGCTCTGCTCCGTTGACTAATCCCTATCATAAACATTTAAAATGGCACAGGAACAGAATAATATTAATTTAATAAGAAATAAGATAAACAATGCCGGTGACTTTTTCAAAAATAGCCTTTCTCCGGATACCGGCAAACCTTCTATGGGCTGGTTCTGTACATACACCCCTGAAGAACTCATAATTGCAGGAGGATTTACACCAATAAGGGTACCGGGGAAAAAGAAGTTATCTAAATCTGAAAGCTACTTTCCCATAAATTTTTGCCCTCACGTTAAATCACTCTGGGAAAGCCTTCTTGATGGCGCCCCGGACCTTAAAGGGCTAATATTTACCAGCTCCTGTGACGGAATGAGAAGGTTTTATGATATCGCCAGCAGTTACCTAAAGGATACTCCCTCATATCTTCTTGACGTCCCCCATCTAAAAGATAATGATTCTGTAGATTTTTTTGCCGGAAACATTAAAGATATGAAGGCATTCATAGAAAAATCAGGGGGAAACAAAATCACCTCAGAACGGATTGAAAAAGCATTGCTGGTTACGGCAAGAAAAAGAAAACTTCTCAAAGAGTTAAACAATCTTCTTAAAAAATATCCCTATATTCTGAGTATCTCAACATATTATGAAATCATGGAACTTGCTTTTTTATCTGAACCAGAAATCTTTTCCGCCGACCTGGAAAAATACATTAAATTCATAAAGGAATCTGTCTCCGAAAATATAATTAAATATAATAATCATAAACACTCCCCTTCAATTATGGTTATCGGCAGCTTTATTTCTGAAAAAAAATTATGGGAAGTTCTGTCTGGAATTGACATAAGACTTGCTTTTGATGACCTCTGCACCTCGAGCAGATATTTTGAAAACCTGATAGAACCGGACAGCGGCACCGATATTTTTAAAATAACGGCCAGAAGCTATCTAAACAAAACCCCGTGTATGAGAATGTCTGACCTCGGTTTTAAGATAACCGAAATTAAAAAAAACATAATAGAAAATAATATCTCGGGGGTCATATTTATAAGCTTAAAGTTTTGTGATAACATGCTTTATTCTTTTCCTCTTATTAAGAAAAGGCTAAAAGAGATGGGAATTCCGGTCCTGTACCTGGAAGTAGAGTATAATAATTTTTCAGAAGGACAGATAAAAACAAGAATACAGGCGTTTCTGGAAATGCTCTAGAGATAATTTAAAAAGGTCTAAAAGATGAGTATAAAAGACAGCGTAAAAACCAGTATAAAGCGAAATTTGAGCCAGCGCTACATTAAAAGGCTTCTGGGGATTATCTCGGCAAAACCCCTCCTTTATGCTTATGGAAGCACCTTTCAATCAGCAGCCGATAAATACCTCAATATTTTTACTATAGAAAGTTTAAAAAAAGCATACTCTGATAATAACAGACCAGTTGGCTACGGGTCCATTTTCTTACCCTATGAATTGTTCCATGCACTGGGCATAACGCCACTTCTTCCGGAAGTCATGGCAGGATTTATGGCAGCGCTGGAACTGGCGCCCCGCACGCTGGAGGAAGCTTCCTCAAACTGGTATCCCCGGGACCTGTGCACCTTCCACAGAAGTGTATCCGGAGCAATAGAACTGGACTTACTCCCGGAACCGGATTTTATTATAACCACCAATTTAGCCTGTGATGCCGCGCAGAAATCATTTTACATAGATTCAATAAAATATAATATTGAAAACAATTTTTATATGATTGATGTTCCCTACCATTTTTCCAAAAGGTCGCTTTCATATCTTACCGGCCAGATAAAAAAAGTATACTATGACATATGCTCAAAAACAGGCGCCGAACCCGACCCGGACCGTTTTAAAGAAGTTATCAAACTTTCAAATGAATTTAGAAAATGGGCAATAAAAGTAAATAACTTAAGAAAAGTTATTGCCGATTATCCTCCTTATTACAACGGGCTCAACTTTATCCTTCCTTTCCATGGGCTTGCAGGAACCAGAGAAGCAGTAACCCTTTACAGGAAAATGTATGAAGAATTTAAGAAATACCCAAACAAAAAAGATACTTCAGGTGGCCCTGCGGGCGATAAATTGGATAAGGAAAAAAATATAAAAAGAATCCTCTGGCTTCACCTCAAACCTTATTACAGAAATGAAATATTTGATATACTGAACAGTGAAAATTGCAGGGTGGTGTTTGAGGAGATGAATTATGTTTACTGGCCCGAACTTGACCCGGAAAGGCCTTTTGAAAGCGCGGCTAAAAAAATGCTTTCTCATTTTCTGGCAGGAAGTATTGAAAGAAGGGTCAGTATGATTCTCAAGTCAGCAAAAGAATATAAAGCCGATGGGGCCATTTTATTTTCGCACTGGGGCTGCAGGCAGAGTAACGGCGGAGCAAGAATTATAAAAGACAGTTTAAAAAAAATTAATATTCCTACCCTGATTCTTGACGGGGACTGCGTGGATAAAAATAATTCTTCACAGGGGCAGATAAAAACAAGGCTTCAGGGATTTATAGAAATTTTAAAATCTTAACCAGTAAAAGAAAGGAAGAGAAACAGAATGTATACCTGTGGTGTTGACGTGGGTTCGGTATCCACTGAAATAGTATTATTAAACTCAAAGAATAATAAGATTGAATCTTATGTAATAGCATCTACCGGCTCTGATAGTAAAAATGCCGCCAGAGCAGCATTTGAAAACTCCCTCGGCAGGGCAGGTATAAAAAGCAATGAAATAAAAACCATTGTGGCCACCGGTTATGGCAGAGTAAACGTCCCTTTCGCCGATAAGAATATAACCGAGATAAGCTGTCACGGCCGTGGAGCTGCGTCCTTATTCCCTGATTTAAAAACTGTAATAGATATCGGGGGGCAGGATAGTAAAATAATAAAACTTGAAGATGGTAATCCCGTTGATTTTCTTATGAATGACAAATGCGCCGCAGGAACGGGGCGGTTCCTGGAAGTTATGGCCGGTGCTCTTGAAGTAGACCTGGAGGAATTTGCCACTATTTTTATTAATACCGATGAAAAAGTAGATATAACTTCTACCTGTACTGTTTTTGCAGAATCCGAAATAGTGTCACTTATAGGTCATGGAGTAGATAAAAATAAAATTATAAAAGGGCTGATATACTCCATCACCGATAGGATAATTTCAATGGTGGAGAGAGTGGGACTCGAGGAGCCTGTATGCATGACAGGAGGAGTGGCAAAAAATCTCGGGGTGGTAAAGGCCATGGAAGAAAAGCTGGGAACAAAAATATATATTCCGGATGAACCCCAGATAACCGGAGCACTGGGAGCCGCATATCTCGCCCGGAAAATTGATTAGTCCAGGAGAGGTAAAAGGAAACCAAAAGGTACTCCTGACAGGTTACTAAAAATGAACATCCCGGAACCTGCCGGGAACACACAGATGCAGCAGTTGATTCATCTTATGCACTCCGGTATCCTGGCCGGAAGGTATTTTCGTAAATAGATTATTTATTTATAATAGAATATAATCTTTAAGTATATGAAATTTCTTGAAATTAAAAATTTAAATCTTGAGGTTAACGGAAGCAAACTCCTTGATAACCTCAGCCTGAGCTTAAAAAAGGGAATGGTGTACGCTGTAGTGGGACCAAACGGCGTCGGAAAGACCACGCTGGGCCATACCATAATGGGGCTTGAGGGTTACAGGAGCTTCAGAGGAGATATATTATTTAAGGGAGAATCAATTAAAGACCTGGATATCTATGAGCGTGCAGTCAGGGGCATTACCCTTGCCTGGCAGGAGCCGGCAAGGTTTGAAGGCATAAGCATTGAAAAATTTATAAGTTCTTCGGGGAAAAATATTTCACCGGACGATGTATCTAAAATTTTAAATGATGTGGGGATGGAACCGGAAACCTACCGCAGGCGGGCAGTTGATAAAAGCCTCAGCGGAGGTGAAAGAAAAAAGGTTGAGCTGGCATCAATACTGGCAATGAAACCGGAACTTGTAATCCTTGACGAGCTTGATTCGGGAATAGATATGGAAACAATTAAAAATATTTTTAAGGCTATCAGCTATCTTAAATCCAGTGGTTCCACCATAATCCTGATAACCCACAGCCAGGCAGTATTAAAGCAGGCAGAATATGCTTTCCTTATGTGCCACGGAAGGATTTTAAAAGAAGGAAAAACTCCTTCAATAAGCAAATATTTCAGTAGAAAATGCCTTCCATGTGACCATAAAAATGTGCCTGAAGAATAGGAGGTTGTAAATGGATGAAAAAAATCTGGTAGAGCAGGCAGGAATCTCAAATATTATTGATGATGAAAATACTGCCAGCCTTATAATCAACAGAGACAGAGTAACCAGCAGAAATACTGTTCCCGGACTTACTGTAGATACAGAAAATATTAAAGACGGGGTCAAAATAAATATAGCCCTTAAAGATAACACAACTATTGAAAGGCCCGTGCATCTGTGTTTTGGAGTACTTCACAAAAAAGCAGTGCAGATAATTAAATTAAACCTTGAGATGGGGCAGAACTGTTCAATGTCAGTTTATTCCCACTGTGTTTTCCCCTTTGCCGAAGATGTCACCCATGCCATGGACGCTACCATAAAAATCGGGAAAAATTCAAAATATGAATATCTCGAAAGACATATCCACAGCGAAGAAGGCGGCATAAAAGTAATTCCCAGGGCTTCCGTTACCCTGGAAGAAAACTCAAGATACAAATCTGAATTTGAACTTATGAGAGGAAGAGTGGGGCTCATTGATATGGATTACGAGGTTTTCTGTAAAAGCTACAGCGTAATGGATATGTCCGTAAGAATAAGCGGCAGGGGCGATGATAAAATTAATATAAAAGAAACCGGAAACCTTATCGGAGAGCATTCAAAAGGCGCCCTTACTTCAAGAATAGCTGTAAGGGATGAGGCAAGCGCCGATATATATAATAAGTTAATAGCCACTGCTGACTATGCCCGGGGCCATGTCGACTGCAAGGAGATTGTAAGGGACAATGCCACGGCCAATGCAGTTCCGGTAGTTGAAGTAAAGAACCCGAGGGCGCATATAACCCACGAAGCCTCCATAGGAAGCGTTGATTCAAAAGAACTGCAGACACTTATGTCCAGAGGGCTCAACGAAGAGCAGGCAGTAGAACTAATAATAGAGGGGCTCCTGAGCTGATTTAACCTGAAATAACCGTAAAGCGGATATTCAAAATCATTTTATTTTACCGGGGAATAATATAAAATTAACCTGTTTAAATATTTTAAATAAAAAGTTTTAGAAAGGTTATTAATTTTATGGAATTAGAAGGTAAAAAATACTGGCTTCTTCTTTACGGGCTAATAATTGGAGTATCATTTGACATCCTTTTCCATGAGAAGACCACGGGTATCTCTTATTTGATTTTTATCGTCCTGCTTTTAATTATATTCCTTATAAGTTTCAGGGACTCTTTAAAAAAATTAAATAATTCAATGTGGTTATTTACAACCCCTGTATTACTGCTTGCTGTCACTTTCTTTATCCACTCCAATCAGGTGCTGAAGATTCTAAACTACCTGATTGTTCCCGTTTTAATAATAATGTTTGCGATACTGGTTACAGGGGTAAATAAATCAGGCTGGGCGGATATAAGATTTATTGGAGATATTGTAAGAAGAATTTTTGTTCCCCTGGGGTTTATACATAAACCATTTCTGGCGCTATCCAGGATGAATGTTTCTAAAAGTAAAGAAGGCGGGAGCAGAGTTCTTCCAAAAGTACTTATAGGTATACTGATTTCGGTCCCGCTCCTGGCAATTATTATATGGCTCCTATCATCTGCAGATATTATATTTAAGGACCTTTTTTCAAATATTTCCATATCAAAGATAATAAAACACTTTCTGGTAATATTTATAATTTCGGTTTATGCCACCTGTTTTCTGTGGGCTCTGTTAAAAGCTTCCCGGGAGGGAGAACCGACCAGATACAGCAAAATAAAATGGAAATTATTTTTTGACCCTGTAATTTTGGTTACCATACTGGTTTTAATAAATGTAATTTATGCTATATTCTCCGTTATCCAGTTTGCCTATCTATTCGGCGGAAGTTCATTTGTCCTGCCTTCTTCCTACACTTACGCCGAATATGCCAGGAAGGGATTCTTTGAGCTGGTGGTAGTCTCCATTATCAATTTTGGAATTTTAATTTTTGGTAAAACATTTGTAAAAAAAGATAATAAAAAAATCTATGTTGCTATAAAAATATTTCTTACCCTGCTGGTGATCTTTACCCTGGTCTTACTGGTATCGGCATTTTACAGAATGCTGGTCTACGAGCAGGCCTATGGGTTCACATACTTAAGGATATTTGTCCAGACTTTTATGATAATGCTATTTTTCCTCTCCATTGCCAATATTATTTATATATGGAAACCGGATTTTCCTGTAATTAAATCTTATTTTATAATCTCGCTTATAATTTATATAATTATGAATTTCGCAAATGTAGATGTAATAATATCGGAAAAAAATATTGACCGTTACTTTGATTCGGGGCAGATTGATATGAATTACCTAAAGGGCCTATCCTATGATGCTTTACCCGGGATGCAGAGACTTCTAACATCAGAAGGCTACCCGTCAGAACCAGAGAAAAAACAGATTACAGGGGAAATACTGGAACATTTTGAGCAAAAAAAATCAGGGCTTGAAAGCCAGAAAAGCTGGCAGAGTTTTAATATTTCAAAATACAGGGCCGAAAAAATAATAGATAAATATATTGATTAACTTTCTACCGATTTATAAGATATATTTATTTAAAAATAAGAAAAATTCCCGGCAGTAAGGACCGGAAAGGTCCCGGGAAGGACTTCTTATAAAAATAAAGTTTTTAATACCAATTTTGATTCTGGTATTAATCGCTTCTGTCTTCCTTCCTGCAGAGATACCGGTGATAATTTAATTAATGAAACCAGAAGACTGGGCGATACAATAAACGAACTGAGAGATGAAATCTCATCACTTAAGGACACCATAGAAGAGCTTGAAAGTAAAATAGAAAGACTGGAAAACAGATTTGACAGTTCCGGCTCTACTCATGAAAATAGCCAGGAAACAGGAGAGCCGCAACCAGACGAGCCAGATGGGTCCCGGCCGGAGCCAGAAGGACCTCCCGAACCTCCTCCACCACCGCCCAAAGATTAGATAAGATTGTATTTATTCTCTTTCAACAGTTATAGTGGCTTTGGTAACTATTGCTGCAATGGCGCCTATTGCGGCCCATACCGGCAAAAGTATTGCACCTACTACTCCAAGTGTTAAAGGAATCTGGATAAGCGTTTTGCCTTCTTCACTTTTTATGGTAATCCTCCTTATATTTCCTTCTTTTACCAGCTCTTTTATTTTTGCAAGCAGCTCTTCACCATTTACTGTAAATTCCTCTTTCTTTTCTTTTTTAATTTTTATCACCTTCACTTTAAGCTCTTATATATGCTTTCCCCTTAATTTTAAATAATACCCCTTCTCCAGTGCAATCCCATCCAGAATAGAATAAAGAAGCCTTGCCTCTCCCATTTTTTGCATGTCTCATTTTCTTCGCAATCACCGCAAAACCCTATATTTCTTTTTACTGCACAGTGCAGGATAGAACAGGGCCCTCCAAACCGTCAGTCAGTTTTACTTATGCTTTTATTTTATCAGGGAATTATTCTCTTAGGAATTTTTAAAAAGGTCTTCTATAGCAACTTATTCTATATTATGCTCTTTTGCCTGCGGTATCATATTTACAAATAAAGTCTTCCTAAACAAGATGATAAGGACACAATATCAATTATCTCTAAACATGGGCTTAAGCATCTTTGCTATAGATTCATAGCTCATCATTTTATTCATATTTTTATAGTAAACTTGCACTTCGGATAATTACTGCACCCTTTGAAAGTTCTATATTTCCCATTTAATGAAATAAATATACCCGAAATTCAATCTAATATCTTATTTAAGCAATTTTAATAATGATTTTTCTTTTTCATATCTTTTAATAGTTAGATCCAGATATTCTTTTTCATTATCAATTCCTATATATTTTCTATTAAACCCGCTGGCTATTATTCCTGTAGTTCCACTTCCATTAAAGGGATCTAGAATAATATCACCCTCTTTGGTTGATGCTAACACAACTCTCTTGAGAAGCTCCTCTGGTTTTTGAGTGGGGTGTTTCCCAAACTCCTTTTCCTTTTTCCCGGGAGCTGAAATTTCCCATAAATTTTCCGGCCCGGCATCTTTAATGTCCCATATATTTCTCATCTGTTTATTTTTATTCAGTTCCTTCATTTTTTTATAATCGAAATAATGCTTACTTTTATCCGATTTAGCAGCCCATAAAATTATTTCTGTCGAATGAGTAAAATACCTGCAGCTCAAATTAGGAGGAGCATTTCTCTTATACCAGATAATATCATTTAATATCTTATACCCCAGTACCTGCATGGCATAACCAATAGAATAGATTATATGTGATGTCCCGGATATCCAGATGGTACCATCTTTCTTTAATATCCTTCTGCATTCACCAAGCCATTCTAGATTAAATTTAAAATTTTCTTCTACTCCATTGGATTTGTCCCATTTTCCTTTATCAACGCTAACCATTCTTCCCGACATGCAGGTTATACCACCATTGGATAAAAAATATGGGGGGTCAGCAAAAATCATATCAACTGAGTTTTTATTGATTTTCTTTAGCAACTCCAAACTATCTCCCAAAACCAATAAGAAATTATCATCATGGAAATACTTGTATTTATTTAAAGATTTTAGAAGATCTTCCATTACCACTACCTTTATAATTGCTATTTAAACCTTTTATTATATACTAATAAATATTTCAGAAAATATAAAACAAAAAATGAAATATCTTAATACATACAGGAATTTAGGATTAGAAAATGATGAGAATAAGGTATTTGACTACTTTATTAAGACATTAAAAGAATCTATATTCACCTGGGAATATTTTGTTAACTGGAAAAAAGTTTATAAAAATACAAAAACCATAGAAAAAGAACTTAATATACTAAATTATCTAATAGGTAAAGAGGATGTAGAAGAAGAATTTTTAAAATTAATCAAAGAATACCCTACTGTGAGAAAAGTATTACCTATACTTCTTGCTATAAGAGAAAATAAATTAAAAAGACTCCAAATTATTACAGATTTTGATAATCTCAATTACGAAGAAACCTACGATTTATTTTATAAAGACTATCTTCCCACTACAGAAGAAAAATTAAGAAAATTTTTTATCAATTCAGGCCTCAGGGATATTTTTAAAAATAAAAGAATAAAAAACCTGGTTGATTACTGTTATGGTATAGAAGTTGGACTGGACACAAATGCAAGAAAAAATAGAACGGGTATTTTAATGGAAGAAATCGTAGAAAAATATATTGAGAGTTTTACCTCAAAATTTAATCTTAAATATCTAAGTCAAGTTTCAAAAGTAAAAATAGAAAGTGATTTGAACTACTCTATAATGGTAGATAAATATGATAGAGTATTTGATTTTTCAATAATTAATAATTACGAAAATAAAATGTATTTAATTGAAGTAAATTACTATGGTGGTGGCGGGTCAAAATTAAAAGCTACTGCCGGTGAATACATTGAACTTAACAATATCCTAAAAAGACAAAATATAGAACTTATATGGATAACGGATGGCTACGGTTGGAAAAGTTCAAAGAATCCTTTATTCGAAACATTTGTTAATAACGATTATACCTTTAACTTAGAGTTATTATACAGTGGGGTTCTGGAAGAGGTAGTCATATAAAATATTTAATTAAATATACGAGACAGAATAATAAGCAAAATTATGTGATTCTTCACCTATTATTTACCACTTTTAGATAGTTCTTTTAACTACCTTTGTGCTACCCCAATAAAATAAATCTCTATAATTGCCTTTAAAAAAATCTGAAGGCAGGATATGCCTGTTTGTATTGGCCTAAATATATTGATTATTTTATAGAACTTGTAACATAAAAATCTTAATTACATTACTTATTCATCAGCTTCTCCAACTCCCTGACCTCATCCTCTCTGCTCTCCACTTTCCCATCAAGCTTCATCTCAAATAGCTTCTCAAGTACTGCCCTGAACTTATCTGATGGCCTGTACCCCATTTCCTTCAGTGTTTCCCCGCTCACCTCAAGCTTGATATCTCGGAGCCCGGTAAGGTACCTCTTAATATTCTTATAATATTCCTCCCCCCAGCTGCAGGCAATTACCTGGAGCTCTGGTGGGATTCTCTTTAGCATCTTGTAAAGCCTGGAATTTTTCTTAACCACTATTTTTAGCGCCCTTTTTATCCTGTCCCACCTGCTTAATACCTCAAGTATTACATTCATATCCTTCTTTCTTACCTTCATCCAGGAGCACCATCTTCTAATCTCTCCGGGCGTCTTACCCTTAAGCAGCAGGATAAATACCAGCCTCCACTTCTTTATCTCCTCACCTTCCCCGCCGTAAAAATCTTTAAGCTGCTCGTAGCAGCTTAAAACCTTTTTTGCCTTCCCTATAAATCCGCTGTCTACCTTTGCCTTTATCCCTATTTTCTTTAGTGCTCCAAGACCGGCCAGCCTCTGTATCGCCTCCGCAGGATTTGCCTCGCTGAATATGGTTACAAGCTCATCTCTTATCCTGACCCCGTTTAACTTTGATACTATATCCATATTTATAGTTGTCCTGGCAAGCTTTTCAGTCTGGCTGTCCATTTTAAAGCCCAGCCGGTTCTCAAACCTAACTGCCCTGAAAATCCTTGTGGGGTCCTCTATAAAGCTCATCTTGTGAAGGACCTTTATTTTTTTATTCTTTAAATCTTCCCTTCCGCCAAAGAAATCAAAAATCTCGCCAAAATTCTTTTTATTTAAGGATAATGCCATAGTGTTAATTGTAAAATCTCTCCTTGAGAGGTCCTGCCTTATATTTCCCGCCTCCACCGTTGGAAGAGCCGCGGGACTCTTATAATACTCAACACGCGCCGATGCTATATCTATATGCTGCCCGTCTTTTAACACCACCACAGAGGTCCCAAATTTTTTGTGGTATTCAAGCCTGCATCCTAATTTTTCTGAAAGCGCCCTGCCAAACTCTATCCCGTCACCCTCCACTACTATATCTATATCAAAATTGGGTATCTTAAGAAGCGCATCCCTTACTATCCCTCCTACAAGGTAAGTATTGTATTTAAGGGTTCTGGTCACGCCTGATATATCTTTTAATATTTTTTTAACCTTCGCCGGGAAAAAGCTCCAGAGGTCCTCATAGATACGGCCGTGCAGAAACCTTAATATATCTTTTCTTGTGACTATTCCAACGATTTTATTCTTATCAATTATGGGTATTCTTCCAATACCATTTTCTATCATAAGATTCTGGATCTCGCTTATTGTAGCCCCGGGGCCGCCTTTTACGACACCGTGGGATTTAAAACCCTTAACCGGGGCATGAGAGAGGCCGTGCCCTATGGCCCGGTCTATATCTTTTCTGGTTATTATCCCCACAATGTTGTTATCACTGTCCACAATGGGTATCCCCGAGTGTCCGTATTTCTTTAATAGCCTGCTTACTTCAGCAATACTGACATTTTCACCCACAACCTTTACCGGGTATGACATGACATCCCCTGCAAGAACAGGCTCCTTTATATTTTTCTTGAGAGAATCTACGATTTTTTTCTCAATCTCATCCATACTCATACCGGTTACAACTGCAGAAGCTGCCTGGGGGTGCCCGCCCCCGCCCACAGCTTTAAGGATTTCTGACACATTTACATCTTTGCTGTCGCTCCTGCCGACAACATAGGTTTTTTCCTTCATTCTGGTCCAGCATATTACCACACTTACATCCTCAATCTGGGAAAGCTTTCTGGTAAGAACAGAGAGCCCTTCTACGAACCCGGGCATCTCTGCACCTGCCAGCAGTACTTCTGTTTCGTGAACTTTTATTTTTCTGTAATTCATTATAAGTTTTTCAAGAAGGTTGTGCTGCTCTTCATTAAGAGAAAGATTCAAAAATTTTAACACCACAAAAAGATTGGAGTCATTTTTCATTAGATACGCAGCCGCCTCAAGGTCGCTGTGGGTGGTTCCCGGATAGGTAAAAGAGCCGGTATCCTCATAAATTCCCAGGGTAAACAGGGTTGCGTCAAGCTGGGAGATGCTTATTTTTTTCTCCTTCATCTCATTTACCAGAATAGTTGTTGCGGCTCCCACTTCTTCTGAATAGTCTCTGGTTGCCTTTATATCCTCGGGCGATTTCGGGTGGTGGTCATATATTATGATTTCAACATCTCTGTTTCCGAGCGCTTCCTTTGATGGACCCAGCCTTGAGGC
This sequence comes from uncultured Actinomycetota bacterium, assembly GCA_964595565.1. Classification (GTDB taxonomy): domain Bacteria; phylum Actinomycetota; class Humimicrobiia; order Humimicrobiales; family Humimicrobiaceae; genus JAQVEM01. Next base: position 17,286 of record CAZQQX010000019.1, on the reverse strand, counting down.
AAATTTTGTGTCCACTACAATTACTCTTGTAACCTGAGAAAAATCAATTGATTTCGCGTCCTCTAGCGAAGGCAGTTCATCTTCGTAGAGGGTTATGAATTTCCTTACATTCTGATTTATAGCTGTGGGAAGTATTATACTGGCCTGTGGATACAGTTTTTTTGCCGCCACCATCCCGGCAAAAGCGTCAAAATCAGAACTTACATGAGTAGTAATTATTTCCATTTAACTCTGGCATATAGGCCTGTAAATCTTTATTTTTTACCGGTCAGTCTTTCTAAAAAAGGCTGTAAAACTTACCCCTTTTTGCAATCCTTCTCATTCAATATATTTATCATAGCAGATTATTTTAGAAAGGGGCTTACGGCTTTTAATTTCGCCCTCTTCAGCCGGGAAACCGAGAGGTGTCAGGGCCACTACTCTGATGCCTTCAGGAATATCAAGGAGGTCCTTTACCAGTTTTTCTTTAAATGACCCTATCCAGCAGGTTCCCAGACCTCTTTCGGTTGCGGCAAGCATCAGGTGGTCCATGGCTATCCCTACATCTATGGGGTAGCTGTTCATATAACCCCCCATTACTCCATACGCCTCATTTTCACTGGCACATGCAACTATCAGCAGGGGAGCCTCTATAAGAAATGTCTGGTTGTTGCATGCGATAGACAGGTCATTTATTTTTTTCTTATCTTTTACCAGAACTAATTTCCATGGCTGAAGATTCTTGGCTGATGGGGCTTTCCTGAAAGCCTGCAAAACATAATTTAAATCTGCTTCTTTTACTTCCTGAGGTTTGTATGACCTTATGCTTCTTCTTCTCTCTATAACATCCATGATAGAATTAAATTGTTTCACTGAATATTACCCCCTTCTTTTAAAATCTTTTAACTGGATTTTAAAGAATCATCGCGACGATCTTCGCGACTTAATATTATTTTCTAATATTTAGCCGGAAACTACTCTATATTAACATTATGATTTTCTCAAGTAAAACTTTTTTACCACAAATCATGAACATAACGTTTTATGTATTTCTGGTATATCTCGTTTACAAATTCCATCTGTTCGTCTGTAAGAGGAGGAAGCTCAGATGCTTTTATGTTGCCCTCAATCTGGGATACCCTGCTTGCACCCGGTATTACGCAGCTTACATAATCGTTCATTAAAATCCAGCGCAGGGCAGAACCTGCAAGGTTTTCTTGAGTAAATTCTTTTTTGAGCTCCTCTACCGCCTCCAGCCCGACTTCGTATGGAACACCTGAAAATGTTTCTCCTTTATCAAAGGCTTTTCCTTCCCGGTTAAAAAAGCGGTGGTCACCTTTTGAAAATCTGGTATCCTTTTTAAATTTACCCGTCAGCATGCCGCTTGCCAGGGGAACCCTTACTATTATTCCCACATTTCTCCTGCCGGCGTGACTGAAGAATTCATCGGCAGGTTTATGCCGGAACATATTATAAATTATCTGTACCGTTGCTACGCCTGGGTATTCTATGGTCTTTAAAGCTTCTTCTACCTTCTCCACGCTGACCCCGTAATTTAAAATTTTACCTTTTTCTTTTAGCCCTTCCAGAATGCCGAAAACTTCCGGGTCATGGTAAACTTCTGTCGGGGGGCAGTGGAGCTGGAGCAGGTCTATCGCTTCAACATCCAGATTCTTCAGGCTGTCCTCTACAAACCCGGTTATATTATTCCTGTTGTATCCCTCCTTATTGTGAGGAACAAGCCTTCTTCCTGCCTTGGTAGCGACATAAATTCTTTCTTTTACCTTTTTTAAAAATTTTCCTATAGCTTCCTCGCTATGTCCATCATTATATACATCGGCGGTATCAATAAAATTAACTCCTCCGTCCACTGCTTTTCCTAAAATCTCTTCAGCGGTTTCATAGCTGAACTCCTCACCCCACCTGCCGCCAAGCTGCCAGGTGCCCAGTGAAACTTCTGAAACTTTAAAACCGGTTTTACCCAGAGTTCTGTATTTCATTTCAATCTCCTTTTTAACTTACGGCAACCTTACACTGAGATTAATAATTTATAGAAAAAATTTACATTACAAATTCATTTTAACAATAAATTTTACCGTTGCAACACAGCCCTTATATTTTTAAAAGTAAGAAGCTTAAAAATATAATGATTAGGGCGCGCCGGGATAAATGGCAGGGGTCGTAAGATTACAATTATCAAAAAGGGTAAGGTAAGATTTATCTATAATAAGAAACAGCACAATACTGATAAACCGTACAATAGATATGGAACTATTTTTTACTTTACGGTAATATATCAATAATTGGAAGGAATAATATTATGAAAGTATTTAAATATTTATTCATATTTCTTATAGTACTTATCTTTCTTGTGTCATGCAGTAAGCAGGAAGAAGCCGCTGTTAAAATCGATACCGGAGAAACTGAAGCAGAAGAGGCCGCCGAAGAAACTGATACGGATGAAAGTGCCGGAAGTGTCACTGAAGAAGAAATTCCCGCTTTAAAAGAAGTCTTTGAAGATGATTTTTACATAGGCACAGCAATAGAACCAGGCCAGCTTGAGGACCCGGAGCTTACCGAACTTATAATAAAGCATTTTTCAAGTATTACTGCAGAAAATGCCATGAAACCCGAAGAAATTCAGCCTCTTGAAGGAATATTTGATTTCAGGGATGCTGATAAAATCGCTGAATTTGCGATGGAAAACGGAATTGCCCTGCGCGGGCACACTCTTATATGGCACAATCAGGTGCCGGACTGGTTTTTTACTGAAGACGGAGCGCCGGTTTCGGGTGAAACACTTAAGGAACGCATGAAAGCACACATCACCGAAGTCATGCAGCACTACAAAGGTCAGATTTATGCATGGGATGTTGTAAATGAACCCATTGACGCAGATGCACCCGACGGATTGCTGAGAAACAGCTGGTTTGAAGTGCTGGGTGAAGAATATATAGAGCTTGCCTTCCGCTATGCAAGAGAGGCAGACCCTGATGCAAAACTCTTTTTGAATGATTTTGACACCACAAATGCAAACAAATGTCAGGCAATTGTGGACCTGGTAAAAAGACTCCAGGAAAAAGGTGTCCCGATAGACGGTATAGGTATGCAGATGCATATCTCCTCTGGAAATCCGTCACTTGAAGATTTTGAAAAAACACTGCAGAAATTCTCTGAACTGGGGCTTGAGATTCATATAACCGAAATGGATATATCTGTTTACGAAGACCGAAATGAGTCATATGAGACCATCAGTGAAGAGATGCTAAACGAACAGGGTCACCGGGTAAAGGATTTGTTCGGTGTCATTAATAAATATAAGGAGCATATAACCAGCGTAACCTACTGGGGAGTTGCAGATGAGTATTCCTGGCTCAGGTACTATTTTGAGGACCGCAAAGACTGGCCGCTGCCTTTTAATGAAGAACTTAAAGAAAAACCCTTCTTCTGGGGGATGGTGGACCCGGAAAAACTTGCGCCCAGGATAAACACGGCAAAAGCGATTGAGGGCACCGCTGAAATTGATGGAAATGTTGATGAAATATGGAATTTTGCAGAATATTTTCCTGCCATGGCACCTTCAGAAGGACCCGGCATGGAGGCAAGAGCGCTATGGGATACTTCAAACCTGTATGTCCTGCTTGAAGTCTCGGGTAAAATTTCCGGAGAAGATAACTCAGTTAAAATCTTTATAGATGAGAAAGACGATAAATCAGACTCCCTGGATGAAAATGACAGAGTAGTTGAATTTATCTTTGATTCTGAATGGGAAAATACCGGAGATGCTGCCATCAGCCAGACTGATGACGGGTATATTTTTGAAGCCCGCATCCCCTTTGAACATATAGAAGGCGGCAGAGATACCCGGATAGGACTGGATATCCAGGCAGCCTGCGGAGACGGGGCAACCGTAAAATGGAATGATAAGAAGGGCACTGCGGATAAAGTTCCCGGATACTGGGGCAGGGTTAATCTTGCAGCTGCTCCCGGCGGGGCAAACGCAAAATACGGGACCGCTGAAATTGATGGCACAATGGATGAAGGGTACAGCGCATGCAGCTCCCTATCCGTTGATACATTTATTCAGGGTATAGAAGATGAAAAAAATGTATTCCAGGGCGCAACTGCACAGGCCCGGGTACTCTGGGATGAAGATGCGATTTATGTATACATGGAAGTAAACGACCCGGTATTAAGCGAGGCAAGTGATACTGTCTATATGCAGGACAGCATTGAGGTTTTTGTAGACGAGAACAATAACAAAACAACTTACTATGAAGAAGATGACGGCCAGTACAGAGTAAGCTATAAAAACAGGCAGTCTTTCGGTTCAACCGGCAGCGTGGAAGGTTTTGAAAGTGCGACCCGGCAGCTGGATACAGGGTATGCTGTTGAGGCTAAAATTCCCTATCGGACAATTACCCCGCAGGAAGGTACGGTTATCGGCTTTGACCTCCAGGTAAATGACGACCAGGGAAGCGGAGCAAGGGACAGCATTGCTAAATGGAACGACCCGACCAATAATTCATGGCAGTCAACTGCAGGATTTGGGATTCTGACTTTAGGGAATTAAAAGCTGTGTCCTTTCATCATATAATTCCATAATTCTGGAAGTTATTTCCCCGGGGACTTCTCCCTGAAGTGTAAACCTGTCAACTTTTCTTACCGGCACTATCTCTGCAATGGAACTTGTTTTAAATATTTCATCGGCATCAACTAAATCCCTGTAATGGACCCTTCTTTCCTTTACTTTTATTCCATTTTCCCTGCACAGTCCCAGAACAACCCTTCTGGTAACTCCGGGCAGGATATTATGGGTAACAGGAGGGGTGTAAACGGTATTCCTTTTCACGTAAAAAATATTGCTGGAGGCGCCTTCCAGAACCAGCTTATCTGCGGTAAGGAATATTGCCTCTTTTGCACCGCTCCGGTGGGCCTCATCTTTTGCATAGAGGTTCTCAAAATAATTGATAAGCTTGTGAGTATAGATGGGACTTCCAACCGACGGTCTTTTTATTGCCGAAGAGATTATATTTATACCTTCGGTGTAATCGGCCGCAGGATAGGGTGTTAGCTTTTCTGCTATTACTAACAGGGTGGGCCTGTAGCCGCTGCTAAAATAGAGGTCTTTTCTGTGAACTCCCCTTGTTACAATTATTTTTATGTATGCATCTTTTCCCGCGAGATTATTTTTATTTAATGTTTCTCTTACCGCTTCCCACACATATTCTTCATCAAAGGTAGTGTTATATCTTAAAATCCTCAGCGAATGAAATAATCTTTTTATATGCTCGCTCAGCATAAATGCAAAGCCCCCGTAAATTCTAAGTGTCTCGTAGAGCCCGTCACCATACAAAAATCCTCTATCCTTAACCGGTATCCCTGCCCTGCTTCCGGTTGCAAACTTTCCGTTTATAAAAATATAATTACACATATCAGACCCCGATTTAAATTTATATTGTTTTTATTATTTTTTTTAAATTTTTTCCGGTAAAAAATTTTAAAGTTTCCGCAAGGGCTATTCCCTTATCCAGAGTTTCGTTGTACTCTTCTTCCGGTATGGAATCCTCAACAATTCCTCCACCTACATTATAATAAAATTTATTTTTCTTTATAACAAATGTTCTTATAACAATATTTAAATCTGTTGCAGAGTCAATCCCTATGTAACCTATTGAACCGGTATATACACCCCTCGCAGCGGGCTCCAGCCCATCAATAATTTCCATTGCCCTTATTTTGGGCGCACCTGTTATAGAACCTCCCGGAAAGGCTGCTTTTATTATATCAGAGATATCTGTTCCTTTTTTTACCCTGCCGGTAACTGTGGATACAGAATGGTAAACCCTGGCGTATTTTTCAATTACCGCGTGCTCTGCGACCCTGACAGTTCCGTAGTAACAGAATTTCCCGAGGTCATTCCTCTCAAGGTCAACAATCATATTGAGCTCCGCCCTGTCTTTTACACTGTTTTTAAGTTCGGTCATGTTTCTATTATCCCCTTCAGAATCAATCCCCCTGGGTCTTGTGCCCTTTATGGGCCTTGTCTCTATAATATCTCCTTTTAAAAATAAGAACCTTTCTGGTGAAGAACTCCCAATGCAGAAACCCGGAAACTTCAAGAAAGCCGAAAATGGAGCGGCGTTTTTTTCTCTAAGTATGTAATAGAGATCCGCCGGCTCCACGGGAAGTTCTGCCTCAAACCTCTGGCTGAAATTTGCCTGGTAGATATCGCCGTCATGGATATGCTGTTTTATTTTAATTACCCTTCCCGTGTAGCTTCTTTTTGACATATTGGGGCGGAGCTTTATATCACGAATATTTTTCCTGTAGTATTTTTCAATTATCTCATTTTTAATATCAGAAAATGTATCATCCGGCTTTTTTATTGCGGATATGTCATCATTCAGGCTCCTGCTTACCCTCTTTATCAAGTCTTTATCACTTATATTCTCATCAATAAAATCATTTTCAAAAAAATGTGCTCCGGAGATATCTTCACCACTACTGCCATCTTCCCCGCTTTTTTTATACTTTTTATCTTCCGCTACCTTAAAATTCTTTATGTAATACCACCTGCCGCCCTCGTGTCCGTAGGCCAGCAACCTGTCATAATACAGTAAGTAAAAAACCGGAAGGCCCATATCATCCACCGCACCGGAGAGGAGCTTCTCTATATAATTTTTTAAATCATATGAAAAATAGCCGATAAAGCCCCCTCTGAAATCGGGAAGTTTTAATTTAGGAATATTCTTTCCGCCTGTTTTTACTATCTTTCTTATTTTTTCCCCCGCTATATGTAATGCCCTTATATTCCCCTGACCCGTGCCCGGGAAACTGTAGATAAGACTTCTGATATTCTTTTTTAAGAATGATAACGGATGCTGATATGAACGGCAGCAAATTCCTGCAGAAATATTAATGGATTCATTTGTGTATCCGTCGCTTTTTATGATTAGAGAGGGCTTCCAGGCAATATATGAAAACCTCGAGTATTTATTGCCGGGAAGGCTGCTGTCCAGAAAACTCAGGTAGCCTGAATCTTTTAACATATAGGCAATATCCTGAGGTTCTGCTTCCAGATTAACATCGGTAATTGTGGAAAGAATTTTCATAAATTTATGAAATTTTTAAGTATCTGCAGTCCAGCCGGAGTCAGGAAGGATTCAGGATGAAACTGTATTCCTTCCAGTTTGTATTTTTTATGCCTAACCCCCATTACAATACCGTCTTCTGTACGGGCTGTTACTTCAAGTAAGGAAGGGATGGAGTCTTTTTTTAAAATAAGGGAATGATACCTTGCCGCCTCAAATGGATTTTTAATACCTTTAAAAATGCTCTTTCCGTCGTGGTAAATCCGGGATGTTTTCCCGTGAATCACCAGCCCGGAATTTATCACTTCCGCTCCGAATACTTCTCCGATACACTGGTGGCCCAGGCATACTCCCAGTATGGGTATTTCCCTATAAAATTGTTTTATTATCTCTTTTGACAGTCCCGCATCGTCAGGCCTTCCGGGGCCCGGAGAGATTACTATTTTTGAGGGAGACATTTTTTTTATTTCATCCACAGTTATTTTATCGTTTCTTCTGACTTTTATACTCTCGCCCAGCATTCCAAGGTACTGCACCAGATTAAAAGTAAATGAATCATAATTGTCTATCATGAGTATATCTATTTTTTTTGTCTCTGTGGCTGTTCCCACTATTATTTTCCTCTGTTCTTTTCTATTCCTGTTTTTATACAGATTAAATTATATGTTTATATGCATAAATATTTGCAAAACTCAATTTTTATTAAAAATTAGCTCCGGTTCCCTGTAACTGAAATTATATTAGAAGCAGGACAAAATCTCAAAAGGAATATTATATTTTTATCCGAGGATTTTTTAGAAAATAATTTTAAGGGATTATTTTTTCTATAAAATCTATTTTTTTGTAGTCGCTGTCAAAGGAAAATACCACGCAGCAGTTATTTTTTGCCATGTGACTGGAGATGTATGCATCTATAAAATCAATATTTTTTTCTTCATATAAATCCAGTGCCTTCATTACAATCCACCGGTTCTCTATTACTGCATTATTAATTTCTGCAATAGCCAGTATCTTCTCAGCCACTGCAGTTCTTCCCAGATTATACACACTTTCCAGAACATAAATAATTTCAGCAATTACCAGGTCACATATAAATAGTTCATGCTTTCCTTCAGATACCTGGATGAGAAATTTTTTTGATTCCTGTGCCTGGCCGACCGGCTCGCCGGTAAAAAATCTTATAAAAAGATTGGTATCGGCATAAATTCTATTTTTCAAGGTTTAATCCTTTTTGCCATATTTTCATGTGCTTTTTTCTCTATTTCCTTCCAGCCCAATTTTTTTACTTTTTCGGGTACCCTGACAGAGCCTTCCAAATCAAAGATAAAAGTAATTTTTCTAATATAGACTTCATTTTCGCAGAATTTAGCTATAACCTTATCCCCTTCTTTTAGCCCGAGCCGGTCCCTTATTGGTTTTGGTATTGTTATCTGACCTTTTTTCGTTACCGTAGTAGTACTCATATATATTTTCCTTACTAATATTTATATGTATTACTTTATCATAAAAGTAATATTTAGTAAAATGTCTTACAGCCCTGATGCATGTACCGGCGCCGTATAAATAAACCACTGCTTTTATTCTTAATCATCTGAGTATTCGAGAATATCTCCTGGCTGACATTCCAGATGTTTACATATGGCGTTTAATGTCGAAAAACGGATTGCCCTTACTTTGCTGGTCTTGAGGTTTGATAAATTTACTATTGATATGCCGACTTTTTCTGCCAGCTCACCCAGTTGCATTTTTCTATCTGCAAGAACCCTGTCAAGTCTGATTATTATTGCCATGATAAATCTCCTCCTCTTAAAGTGTGGCGTCATATTCATCTTGCAGATAGCTTCCATACCTGAATATTCCTGCGAGTATTAGAACAAGAAACCCGGTCAGTAACATAGCTCCGTCAACTGTAAAGGTTACATCGACATTTTTAATTTCCAGTGAATCAATTATTGCCATAGCTGTTATACCTTCCGCGATCTTTAAAATAACTGAACCAGCCATAAGGACAATCCCGATTATTAAAAGCCTTTTTGAATTATTTTTTTCAAAAGGATGATCGTTTGCAATGGTTTTTAGAATCGACCTTAAGTTATGCGCAATTAAAAGGAGTATTAAAGAAATAACCGTTACCGTTGGAAGTATGACCTGTAAAAAGGGCCTGAAATTAATATCACTGTACAGGTTCGGATCAATATTATATTTCATTACTCCGCCTATCGTAGAAATAGACCACCCCTCCTGTATCCTTGATGCTATAAAAATGTCTTCAGGAACAAATAATGTTACTATAAAAATTATAAAACTAACCGCTCCTAAAACTACTGCAGCCCAGAAAACACATCAAAAATTATTTTGATTATTCCGGCAAGCCTTTTCAGCTTTGTTTTTTTGATATCCATTTATTCGCCGCCTTTCATTAATTTTTATTAGAATGTGAGTTTATTTTAATATATAAATTAATGATTGTCAATAAATATTTATAGTATTACATTAATTATTTATTAATATAAATTAAACCATGCGCCTGAGAGGCTTTTTCCTGCCGGTTCATAGTATTATAAAACTAAATGGATTTAGTTCGTCCTTAATAAATTATAAACAAACTGTTTTCTTATGCTCCGCCTGCTAAAGTAATTGATTGAAACTACTTAAGAGTTAAGGTAGAATTTTAACTTATGATAAAGGTAGAAAATCTTACAAAAAATTTTGGTGATACTACCGCAGTCGAAAATATATCGTTTGATATCGGTGAGAGCGAGATCTTCGGGTTTCTGGGACCAAACGGTGCGGGAAAGACCACCACAATAAGGATGCTGGCTACTCTTATTTCCCCGACCTCTGGAGATATAACCGTAGATGGTAGAGATTCCAGAAACAACGGCGAATATATCCGTTCAATTATCGGAATCCTTACCGAATCCCCCGGATTGTATGAAAAAATTTCTGCCTATGAAAATCTGGATTATTACTCCAGCTTTTACGGTATTCCGGCTGCCAGAAGAAGAGAAAATACTGAGAAGTATCTTAAGATGTTTGGCCTCTGGGACAGAAAAGACGACCCGGCCGGCACTTATTCAAAAGGCATGAAGCAGAAACTTGCCCTCTCCCGCGCGCTTATACACGAACCAAAAATACTTTTCTTGGATGAGCCCACCGCCGGCCTTGACCCGGAAAGTGCCCACATGGTAAGAAATTTTATTGATAGCCTGAAAGAAGAAAAAACAACGGTTTTTTTATGCACCCATAACCTGGAGGAGGCATCAAATCTTTCAGACAGGGTCTGCATAATAAAAAGAAAGATTATAAGGATTGCCACTCTCTCAGAACTCCAGAACAGCAATAAAAATAAAAGAGTTGAAATTGTATTTAAGGACGATGCGGCAAAATATACTGGCCTTATAGAAGAAATTAATGAGATAAAAGATATCAGCGCTGATAATAACAGGATGGTTTTATTGATTGAGAAGCCTGAAATCTCCAATCCCCTGGTTATAAGGAAACTGACATACAATGGGGCAGAAATTATTTATTTTAATGAAATAAAAGCATCCCTTGAGGAAATTTATCTGGATTTGATAAAGGATGAAGAGGCAAAATGAAAAAAGCGCTTATCATATTTAAAAAAGAAATAAAAGAAATTATAAAAACTAAAAGCATATGGGGACCTATCCTTCTAATTACAATAATACTTTCAATTGGCATGCCTCTGGGGTTTATCCTGGGAAGTGAGCCCATACTGGAAGATGAAGATACCCTGAATTTTATAACCAAAGTTTTTGGCTCTGTTGAGGACCCGTTAAGGGTGCTCATAGGATTTATATTAAAACAATTGATTGTCTTTTTGCTTATAATATCTGCAATGGTGCCCAGTTTAATCGCTCCTTCTTCAATACTCATGGAAAAGGAAAACAATACTCTGGAACCTCTTCTGGCCACACCTATAAAAACATCAGAACTGCTGCTGGGAAAAACACTTACAGCACTTATACCGGCATTTGCTATTTCTACTATCAGTTTTATCATACTGACTGTAGTTGTGGATATTACAGCCTTTATCAAACTCGGTTATGCCCCGCTCCCCACTGTGGAATGGGTTATAGTTGCATTTATCTTAAGCCCCGTATTATCCTTTATCATTACTATGGCAAGTGTGATTGTCTCTTCAAAGTCTACAGATATTAAAAGTGCCCAGGGTATAGGAGCGGTAGTGATATTTCCTGTTTACCTGATTATTGGCCTACAGCTGGCCGGACTGTTTCTTTTAAATATCACCTTTCTTCTTATAGGTTGCATGGTGCTACTGGTATCATGCCCCTTTATCCTGAAAATGGCGGTAAAGATTTTTGACAGGGAAAATATACTCACGCGCTGGAAGATGAAGGCTTAATTATAAAAGACTCATTACTTCTCTGCCCATCGGTGGCGTTGGTCCTTCCTGCGAGCATACCCATGAACCGAGCCTGTTGGCGGCATCGCTAATCTGTTTAAGGTTACCCCCCCTGGATATATTTAACCGCCATTACAGCTGTAAAAGAATCTCCAGCTCCAACAGTATCAATAACACTAACTTTATAGCCCGGATGCTGGTAATTTACTGGCAATCAACCCGTCCTGACCCAGGTTTTTTACAAAATATGCAAAGTTGGCAGGAGCGCCGCCCAGCTTTTTACCTGATGGAAATACATCCCACAATATTTCTCCGATACCTGTTACTTTATACGACATCTTATTCCCGGTAAGAATTAAATTTTTTCCTGGCTATATGCTGGCCGGCAGACCTAAAAAATCTATTTAAATCTTCTTCTTATTTTTCTTAACTTATAATTAAGGTCATCCTTAGGTGTATTCCGGTAATTACCGCTCTGTCTGTTTCCTTTAAAACTCCTACCTTTATCAGGCTTGGCCTCATTAACCACAATAGTTCTCTCTTTAAAAATATTCTTATTTAGCTTTTCTATGGCTTTAGCTGCCTCTTCCTCCGTTTCCATTTCCACAAATCCAAAGCCTTTTGACCTACCGTCAAGATACCTTATTACTTTTGCATAGGTTACATTACCCTCACTGGAGAATAACTCCTTCATGTCTTTATCTGTAACAGAATATTCCAGATTTCCTACATACAGTCTTTTGCTCACTACACTTCCCTTTCATTTTTAAAATTACTTTTGCACAATAAATAACATAAATACAACAAATTAAAGTAAAAACCCTGACTTTATTGGAAGGTTTACCAAAAAATGCAGATTCATTATAGATAAACATTATTTAGCAATAACCCTGCTTTTAATTATTATACCACAAAAGAAGTAGATGCGTATTTATTATATATTATATTTGAGTTAACACCGATACTTAAATAAACATTGACAAAAGCTTGAAAGAGCTTATACTTAAGGTTCTCTTTTGTTTAATAATGTTTTAATTAAGAGTCAGGGTTTGTTATCAGCAATTACCTCTCTAAAAGAAATATTGTAAAGCTTAGAGAAACAATAATAAGTAAAAGGAGGTAAGAATGCAAAGTAACAAACTATACGTAGGAAATTTAAACTACTCTGTTACTGACAAGCAACTGGAAGAACTGTTTTCCCAGCATGGTCAAATTAAAGAAGTTACCATAATCGGAAACAAGGGATTTGGATTTGTTGAAATGTCAGATGTATCAGAAGCAGAAAAGGCAAAAGAAGCTTTAGACGGTACGACCTTTGAGGGCCGTAATCTAAAAGTTGATGAAGCCCGACCAAAAAGAGAAAGAACAGAAAGCAGTTATAGAAGATATTAAATTAATTGCATAGATTAATTTGATAAGTTATTAAGACCCCGCTCAGGCGGGGTCTTTTTATATTAAACAAAAAATCTTCCTACCTGGAAAACCAGAAAAGACACAGTCCAGGCAAGCAGGAGGGTGTACCCCATCTGAAATAACATCTCTTTTGTCCCCGCTTCTTTTCTAAATACAGCCATAGCAGCCAGACAGGGGAAATAAAGCAGGGTAAACAACATAAAGTTATACCCGACAAGGGGCGTATAATTTTTATTCAGAGCTGTTTGCAAAGAATCAGACTGGCTTTCTGTATCTTCTATGCTGTAAAGGGTCCCCATAGTGGATACAATTACTTCCTTGGCGGCAATGCCTGCAACCGTAGCCACCGCCATTTTCCAGTCAAATCCCAGTGGCCTGAAAACCGGTTCCAGGAAATGCCCGACCCTTCCCGCAGCTGAATAAGCAAGGCTTTCTCCTGCCATCTTTGCTTCTATGTTTGACTTCTCGCTGCTATATTCATCAAAGGTAATCTCCCCGGACTGGTAAAGTAGTTCATTCTCTTCAAATTGAGCCTCATAATCCTGTGAGTAATTATCTCCTATCATCGGAAAAGTAAAAAGCAACCACATCAGGATTGATATAGCGAGAATTACTGTTCCGGCCTTTTTAATATACTCCCATACCCTTTCCCAGGTATGAATTAACACTCCCTTAATTGTTGGCATGCGGTATGCCGGTAATTCCATAACAAATGGTTCTGATTCACCTCTGAACCTCGTTGCTCTGAGTACCTTTGCCATAATAACGGCCATCAATACGCCTACTAAGTAAATAGAAAATATAACGTTCCCTGCCATTGCCGGAAAAAATGCCCCGGCAAATAATACATACACCGGAAGACGTGCGCCGCAGCTCATAAAAGTGTTAATATGCATGGTGACCAGGCGGTCCTGTTTATTTTCCAGAATTCTTGAACCCATATAAGCCGGAACCGTGCAGCCAAATCCAATGACCAGAGGAATAAAAGATTTTCCATGAAGGCCTATCTTGTGCATTATTCTATCCATGACAAATGCAGCCCTTGCCATATAACCTGAATCTTCAAGTACCGCTATGGCAAAAAATAGCATTATTATATTGGGAGTAAAGGTTATTACCCCGCCTACGCCCCCTATCACTCCATCCACCAGAAGCGACCTCATTAAATCATGATGAACAACATTTGTAACAAGGCCACTTAATTTTTCAAAGCCCAATTCCAGCCATCCCACGGGATATTTACCCAGGCTGAAAACGAGCTGGAACATAAGCCACATTATGAGTAAAAATATCGGTATCCCGAATACCCTGTTAGTAAGTATCCTGTCAATCCTCTCGGTTCTGTCTAATTTCGCCGGTTCTACTTCCTTGTATGACTCAAGAAGCGCCCCTTTGATAAACCCGTATCTTGCATCAGCTATTATTACTTCAGGAGTATCCCTCAGTATGCTGGTTATACGACTTATAGAACTATTAACTGTGTCCTCAATTTTTTTATATTTCTGAACATCAGCCTTTTTTATTAAGTTGATTATTTCTGCGTCCTGCTCAAGAAGTTTTACTGCAACCCATCTGCGGCTGAAATTAAAAGTCGGTATTTCTTCCCTTTCCAGAACAGAGGTGATATTAAAAATTTCATTTTCTATTTCTTCACCATACTTGATTTCTACCTTTTTCCTCTTTCCTCTTTCCGCTAAATCAATTGCCGCTTCTAAAATTTCACCTTTTCCTACTCCCCTGGAGCCTACCGTTTCAATAACAGGCAAACCCAGAAGCTCTGAAAGCAGGTTAATATCAACTATTTTCCCGATTTTCTTTGCTACATCAGACATATTAAATGCCAGCACAAGAGGTGTATCCAGCTCAATGAGCTGGATCGCAAGATAGAGGTTCCGCTCGAGATTAGATGAATCAACTATATCAATAACAACATCCGGCTTCTCATTGACTACAAAATTCCTGGCTATAATCTCTTCCTGGGAATAACCGGTAAGACTGTAGGTTCCGGGGAGGTCAATAACAGTTATTCTGTATCCTTTATATTCAACTACACCGGTCTTTTTTTCAACGGTAACGCCCGGATAATTACCTACATGTTGATGTAAGCCGGTTAGATTATTAAATATGGTCGTTTTACCTGAATTAGGGTTTCCGGAAAGGGCAATAGTTATTTCCCTGGCAGCCATCAGATCTCCTCGACCTGAATTCTTTCGGCCATCCCGCTACCAATAGCAAACTTGGTGCCCTTGATAATAACGCACCTCGGTCCTCCACGGGACGCGCCTGTGACATAGAATACCTCGCCCGGAACAAATCCCATGGCACACAATCTGGAGTTAAGCCTGTATCCTCCATGAATTCTTAGAACCCTGTACTTTTTTCCGGGAACTGCATCTGCCATGCTAAATAATCTTCTCTCTGGCACATGCCCCCTGAGAGCCTCTCCTAATCTTCTATGTCCGGTTATTCTTCTTCCTAAACCCCATCTTCTCATTGTAGATAGCCTCACTAATTAATATTAGACTTGTCTAACTTTAATAAGACTATATAAAATTGTCAAGATTTTTTAATGATTTTTTAAAAATTTTTAATTCTGTGGTGAAACACTAACCTATTTGCAACAGCTCTTTGGATGATGTCCGTATTTTGAAAAATAATTAAAATTTTTAAGCCAGATTGGCCCGCCTTCTGGGCATGTATCTATAAACCTGGTAAATTTCATAAGCTTTTCCATTGCTTCCTTGCTTATATAATGTTCAATATTGCAGGCATCTTTTTTTGAAGTAGCATTACTAACACCAAGAATATCCTTTAAAAATTTATACAGTTTCTCGTGTTTACTATATACTTCCTTTGCCAGCCTGTAACCCTCGCCTGTTAATTCAAGGTAGCCGTATTTTTCATGAGCCACCAGACCTTTTTTTGTAAGTTTTCCAATAGCGTCAACAACCGACGGCGTTTTCACATTTAAAAATCCGGCAACCTCTTTTACTCTTACAACTTTACTGTTAAGCCCTATCACATACATTGCCTCAAGATAATCTTCCAGACTCTGAGTTAGCTTTTTCATCGTATCACCACTTTTTAATAATCTAATATTGTTAGATTAAACTAACTATAAATGCAAAAACAACTTTTGTCAAATCTTGAAAACTAAAAGTGCGAAAATAGCAAAATGTATGCCACCTCACACCACAACTTTGTTCCTTCCCATAGCTTTAGCCTTATAAAGAGCATCGTCCGCCCGTTTTATAAGTTCATTAATACCGGTTGCATCAAAAGGATAACTTGAAATCCCAATGCTTACCGTAAGATTCCGCCCGGGTTCGATCATCTCTTCCCCATCAAATTTGCTTTTTTCTATAACTTCACGAATCCTTTCAGCAAAAATTTTTGCATTTTCTTTATTCGTTTCACTGCATATTACGGAAAATTCTTCCCCACCATAACGATACACCCTGTCCGGGTTTCTCTTGTTAACAAGGAAAACCCGCCCTATTTTATTTAAAGCCATATCACCCATCTGGTGACCATGGATATCATTATATTGTTTAAAAAAATCAATATCTATCATAAGCAGGGATAAGCTTTTGGTATACCTTACAGCTTCATCCATTGTATTTTTCAAATCTACATCAAATTTCCTCCTGTTATAGACACCTGTCAGCTCATCTATTACAGTTAATTTCTTTATTTTTTCATAGTTTAATGCTCTTTCTATGGCAATTGAGATCTCGTGAGCCAGAATATTTAAGAAATATTCATGCCTGTCAGAAAAGGCATTGGTCTTTTTTGAGTCAATGTATATAATTCCCTTCACTTCTTCTTTAACTATAACAGGTATACATATCATAGAAGTTGTTTTTTCTCCTCTGGGGATACTGTATTTAAAATATGAACTATCAATATTTCCTATAAACAATTTATTTTTTGTGGATAATATATACTTTATAAGAGGCATTTCCCTTGTAAACTCTATCTGCCTGATGCTATTTCCAAAACCAATCTCGCTCTGGAGTTTTACCCTGTCACCATCTAAAAGAATTATAGCGCACCCGTTACAGTTAATTACCTTAAAAACTTTCTCTACAATCAAATCACAGACTTTCTCTAATTCCAGCTCCGAGCCAATGGAGATAGTTATTCCGAAAATCGCTTTTAAAATTTTTAGATCAACGCTATTTTTATTGTTCATTATTAAAGTTGTAAACCATTAAAAACTCCTGAATTTAAAAACTTTTATTTTAAAATTATTATAAATCTTTGAAATTTTTTTTCTACTTTTTTAACACTAAAATTAGTTGAAACCAGAAAATAATAAAAAACATCTTCGTTGTGACCGGCAATATTTAATAAAATTCTTAATAAATGTTTAATTTTATCATTTTCAGGTATAATATATTAAAATAA
>CAZQQX010000018.1:0-37034 GCA_964595565.1 uncultured Actinomycetota bacterium | reverse complement strand
AGGAGTATTTTTGGAAGGTTATGAGCTGGGGATAATAGGTTGTGGAAATATGGGAGAGGCAATACTCAGGGGAACACTGGGCGGTTGTTTCTTAAAAGAAAACCGGGTAATATTCTATGATAAGAATTCTTCTCGTAAAAAGTATATCGTTGATAACTATAAAGTAACTGCTGCTGATGATATTCCCGGACTTGTCAGACAGACAAAGAATATATTGATGGCAGTTAAACCACAGGACCTAAAGTCTGTACTGGAAGAGGTTAAGATTAACTTTAACTATAAAAAGAATTCAATTATAAGTATTGTGGCAGGAATACCAACTTTTTATATAGAGAAAATACTTGGTCCACATTCTTCTGTGGTGAGGATAATGCCCAATGCCCCTGCATTATATGGCACGGGTATTGCCGCGGTAAGCAATGGAAAGTTTACAAAAAATAAAGATCTATTGTTTGCAAAAAAATTGATAAAAAGTGTCGGGAATTATGTACTGGTAGATGAGAAGGACCAGAATGCTGTAACTGCACTGAGTGGCAGCGGACCGGCTTATTTTTTTCTTTTTTGCAAATACCTTATAGAAGCCGGAATTGAGAATGGGCTTGAACCGGAAACTTCAAGAAAGCTGGTAATAGATACAATGATTGGAGCAGGGATAACTTTGAGAAAGTCGGGAAATGAACCGGATAGCTTAATTAAAAAAGTTGCGTCTCCCGGTGGAACTACTGAAATGGCGTTAAAAAAATTTGAGAGCGAAAGGATGGGTGAAATAATAAAAAAAGCGGTAGAAAGTGCAAAAAAAAGAGCATATGAATTACAGGGATTTCTTGACCGGGATAGATAAATGGGATTTTTTATTGAAATAGTTATTTTTTTCCTGAGGGTATATATTGGTCTAATAATTATTAGAGTTATTATATCCTGGCTGAGGTTAAATCTAACTGGTTTATGGAGTAGAGTAAATAAATTTTTGTTTGACATAACGGAACCATTTTTAATAATATTTAGGAAAATTATACCGCTGGTAAGGACAGGAAGGGTTTATATAGACCTCTCATACATTGTAGCAATTATAGTGATTGAATTATTGATAATTTTGTTACAATATATAAGAGTTAGATTTATGTAGTTAAAAAAATCAGGAGGCAATTATGAATATAAATTCAGAAAGTATACAGAAAAAAGAATTTCACGTTGTATTTAAGGGTTATAAGCCCGAGGAAGTTGATAAATTTTTAGATATTCTTGCAGTAGAATTTGATAGGTTGCAGAAAAATAACCGTGAACTTATGGATAATATGGAAAGGTTTAAGTATGAGGGGGATAAAGAATCTTCAGAAATGAAGAAAGTTATACAGGATGCGCTTGTATCAGCTCACAGGGTTGCTGAAGATATAAAGAGAAAAGCACAACAGGAAGCAGAGGAAATTATAAAAACAAAAGTAGTTGAAGAAGAGCAATACTATAAAGAGCTGCTGGCCAGGAAGCTGAAGTTGGAGGAAGAAATTAAGAGATTGGACAGCGAGTATGAAAACTTCAGAGAGAAAATTACCGGAATTGTGGATAATTTTAAAGAATCTACCTCGAAATTAGAAGAAAGTAAGTTCTCTGATATATCAGGGATAAAAGAGGAAAAAAGCCCTGATTTTGTAGAAGAAATAAGCGAGGAAACTGCCGGAGAGAATAAAAAAGATAAAGATATAATATATTCGCCGGAGTCAGAGGATGAGTTTGAAGTTTTTAAAAGTGAAGAAAAATCAGAAGAAAAGGAAGGATCGGAAGAAAGTCAGAAAGAAAATCCTGAATTAGATAATCCAGAAGAAGAAGAAAAAGAAGGTGAAGAAGAAGACGCAGGGCAGGAGAGTGAGGGGAAAATAGGAGTTCACGGTGATTCGGAGGAAATTGAAGAAATTGATGATAATTATCAGCCCAAAAGGATGAAGAAGAAAATTGATATAGCAAATCCCGATATAATCAATGATTTCTTTAAAACTGATGAAGATTGAAAACATCAAGTTAATTGTAAAACCCAATTCTGCCGTAAGTGGAGTATATGGAGTTTATAGAAACAGGATAAAAATTAAGTTAAATTCTATTCCGGAAAAAGGCAGGGCCAATAAAGAACTCATAAATCTTATCTCAATTAAAACAGGTGTGCCCAGGAAAAATATAAGGATTATTGATGGTGAAAAATCAATCTATAAAGAAGTCAGCATAAAGCACGATAAAGATTTAGATTTAACTTCAATGCTTCTTTCAGGCTAAATAAATTCAACACTCAGTGGACTATTAAAATAATTACTTAATTAATCAGTTATTGCACTATTTAAGAGATTACGCATTAAAAAATACCTATCAGCCGGATGCATCTTTAATCAAATAAGACTATCTAATCTGTACATTTGTTCCTGCATTTCATAAGAAAATAATGAGGGAAAATTTTTTGCTTAAAAATCCCGAATCAGCTGTTATTAACCTTATTTAACCATAATAATCAGTTGACAATTGAATTTTATAATTCTATTATATATTTATGAATATATTATAAATCTTGTATTATTATTCTGTGATATTTTTATAATATTCTTATCGCAGGTGAGAATTGTTCGGAAGAGAAAAGAAATCCGGGTAGATAAAGTGGTTATTGCTTAATTTTTAATATATAAAAAAATAAAATGAAAATAATACTGGTTATAACTCCGGATAAAAAAATATCAAAAGATGTATCATCAATAAATTTAGAAAACCACAATCTGGTAGTTCTCAATAATATAAACTTTTTTAAACACTATTTAGAAGAATATATGCCGGAATATATTATATTATCAGCGGAATTAAAGAACTATGGAGAAATAGCAGAGTATATCCGTAATAATACCCGCAGCGAATTGTTAATTATTGGTCCGGAAGAAAGAAGGAACAATCTTTTCAGGGAAATATACCTTGGTGGTATAAGGAGCACCGGTGATATTAAAAGAGTTTTACGTGCCGTCGATAATTTAAACTCCAGTGTGGATGAGGAAAAAGGAAACAATTATAAGTTAATAGGCCAGCAGGTAATTTCATTTTACTCTATTCAGGGAGGAGTGGGCAAAACAAGTATAGTCTTTAATTTTGCCTGGTATGTCAGGAAAATTATTGAAGATAGAATATTAATTGTAGATTTAAACTTCTGTGAGGGACCGTCAGACTTAACTATAAATCTGGATTTAAATCTGTCACCAAATTTAAGCGTCTTTATTGAAAAAATTACAGATGGCAGAGATTGTTTTGATAGTTCTGTGATAAGCCTTGATGGTGATAATAAAATAGATATACTCCAGCCGCCTCTTTCTATATATCAGAGTGATAAATTTAATATTGATATGCTGGACAGCATAGTTTATTCAGCAAGAAATAAATATGGCCTGATTATAGCTGATATACCATTCCGTTATGATAATATTTCACTGGAAATGTTAAACCTTTCAAATGCGTCAATTATGGTATTATCTCCGGACATAAAACTTGTGCCCAGAGTAAGTAATTTTAAGAAATTCCTCCCCGAAAGGCAGAAAAAAGGAATTATTTTTAATAAGGTTAGCACAGGCGATAAAACATATATGGATGAGTTTAATAATATAACTGGCATACCGGTATATGACAGGATATCTTTAATCCCTGAAGAAAGCAGGGAGGCAATATTAAATGGCAGGGAATCTTTTAACATACTGAATTTACAATCAGAAATGTCAAATCTTGTAAAATCAATTTTTTAAATGGCTGGAGAAAAAAAATTATTTACTATCAAAGAGGTTTCGGAACTTGCCGGGATCAGTGAATCTGAAGTAATAAGAATGGTTATGTTAAAAAGATTACCGGTTATTAGGCTTGGTAAAGCCATAAGAATAAAAGAAGATGACCTGAATGAATTTTTAAATGGTTTTATGGTCAAAGAAGAACCAGCGGCCGGCTACAGAGAACCGGTTTTATACACAGCCGAGCAGGTAGCCAGAATTTTAAAACTTTCAGTGGATAATATATGGAATTTACTGAAGACAGGAAGTTTGAAAGGTTTTAAGGTAAGAGAAGGCAGGAGTTCATGGAGAATACCTGCAGGCAGCCTGGAGGATTTTATAAAAACCAGAACCAGGCAAACGAATTAGATTTTTATGTTAATGATTGCAGGCAGGAACAGAAAAAGCGGTTTTACTGTATGGGAAAAGATAGCAATAGCAGTAATTGTAATTTTGATAATTATTATAATAATTCTGGTTTTTTACCAGGATATCAGGGATTACGTGGAAATGCTTGAAGCCTGGTTACCCGGATAAGAGATGGTTGAAGAGATTATTTAATTAAGAAAGTTAATTGGTTAAATAAATAGATTCTAAAGGAGGTGAAAATAATGAAAAAGTTATTCAGGATTCTTCTGGCCCTGGCTTCCTTAATTGGAATAGCCGGTAATGTTAGATGGGGTTAATAAAAGTATATAAAAGGTATATACAATATAAAAAATATTTATTATGGGGGTTTTCTGATATAATACTGTATATTTTTTGGTAACCAAAAGTTAGGAAACCGTTGGAACAAAGAAGACTGGTTTTAAATATATATATATATATTATATTTTTGGCCGGTATAGCTGTATTTACTTATATACTTTTAATATACAGAGATATATCAGTTCTTGGAGTGGTGTTGTTCGGATTATTGGCTTTTGCAGCTGATAATTTATCTGCACCGCTCCCTGGAACTGGTAGTATTTCGGT
The DNA here is from genome assembly GCA_964595565.1 of uncultured Actinomycetota bacterium. Lineage (GTDB taxonomy): Bacteria > Actinomycetota > Humimicrobiia > Humimicrobiales > Humimicrobiaceae > JAQVEM01. Next base: position 32,286 of record CAZQQX010000018.1, on the reverse strand, counting down.
AAGCTTTATTATAGCAATTGCAAGTTTGATTCTATTTGGTCCTTCGACTGCTATTATAGTTACATTAATTTCTTTTTTTAATATAAGAGAGTTTCTTAAAAAACTTCCTTACTATAAACATATATTCAATGCTGGACAGTATCTTTTATCAATCGGCATGGGGTCTATAATATTTGAAAGGTTATATAATAGAGAAATTACTAACTTTTTTAACCCGATAAATGTTGGTATAGTTTTTTTAACTGTTTATATTTGCTTTTTTTTGAATACGATGCTTACTGCAGGAGCTATTTCTATAAGTGAAAGAAAGAATTTTATAAACATCTGGATTTATAATTATGCTTGGTTAATCCTTTTTCAGATACTTTTATCTACTATGTCAATGTTTATATCTTTTCTCTATAATTTATACGGGCCCCCGACAATTATATTGACCTCTCTTCCCTTAATTATTGCCCAATATGCTTATATATTGAGGGTAAAAGAAAGAAGAGCTCTTATAAATAGTATTTTGCAGATTGTGAAGATAATAGATGCCAAGGACCCCTATACCGCCGGGCACTCGGTAAGAGTGGCAGAATATGCTGAAAAGATAGGGAGAAAGCTGGGGTTAAACGAGTACGACGTTGATTTATTAAAAAACCTGGCCAATTTACATGATATAGGAAAAGTACAGATAGATTTAAGTGTTTTAAACAAAAAGGGAAGATTTAATGATTCTGACTGGGCTGAGATGAAAAAACATCCCCGGGTGGGTTATGAAATAGTTAGGGAAATTATCTTTTTAAAAAAATATGCCAGTGCGGTACTTTATCACCATGAACGGGTAGACGGTTCGGGTTATCCGGAGAAAATTAAAGGAGACGGTATACCTCTTTTTGCCAGGATAATTTCTGTAGCGGATTCTTATGATGCTATGACTTCTGATAGACCTTACAGGAAAGCTCTTACAGTAGATGAAGCTATAAAAGAATTAAAAAGATGTGCCGGTAATACTTTTGACGAAAAAATCACAGCAGCAATGATTGAAATAATTAAGGAGGAAAGTTCGGGCATTAGTTAGAATGATAAAAAAATATTTTTTAGTCCTTGCAAAAAATCTTATCTTTTTTCTGGCGGGAGCGGCTGCAGGGTTTTTGTTTTTTTATTTCTTCAGAGATGCAAGTACCTTTATTATGGAAAAGTTTTCATTCCTCCAGGGTATTTTTGGGATACGGCCATATCAGGAAGGGATGTCCTGCGGTTACGTATTTGCAGCTATTTTTATAGGGAATTTACTTTCTACTCTTGGCTATTTTACCCTCGGCTATTTGGGGGTATCTCTTCCGGTAAGCTCTGTTAGCGGTATTTTTATAATCATGTTTTTATTTACCGGAACCATAAGGCATGGAATTGCTGTACCCGGAGAGGTTGTGATTCTATCTTCTGTGGAAATGCTCTATCGGATTATAGCTTTAGCCACAGGGGAGCATATAAAAAGAAATAAATTTAAAAATAAAGCTATTCCAATTATTTCAATAATTATAATATCTGTCATGTTTGCTGCTGCGGTTTTTTATGAACTTTATCAGATTTTTTATTGACCGGCTTTCTCTCTATTTTTAAAGAATTTTCTTTTCCATCTTATGCTATTAAAAACCAGTTTAAAAAATTTAATGGTATCACTAACCGGATTAACATGACTTATAAAATTTTTATGGTAAATGGTACTGATAGGGATATTTTTAACACTGTAGCCGGACCAGATTGATTTTATTATTAGCTCCGGTTCGGTATCAAAGTTACCTGTTTCCAGGTTGATATTTTTTAGAACCTCCGTTCTGATATACCTGAAGCCTGATTGCACATCACTTACTTTTTTACCTGCTATAGCTGAAATAATACGTGAGGTTATAACATTTGTAGCCAATCTTATGAAGGGCATGTGAGCAGTGTTTCCCAGCCTGTTTCCAATTATTAAATCAGGTTTTTCATTTTTTATAATTTTTAAGAAATTTTTAATTTCTTCGGTGCTATGCTGCCCATCAGCATCAAGGGTTATAACCCCCGGGTAATTATTTTTAATAATATAGTTGAAGCCTGTTTTTAGTGATTCACCCTTTCCTTTATTTATTTTATGTTCCAGGGAAATTATTCTGAGATTTTCCGGGGCCGGGATTGATTTTATCACCTTTAATGTATTATCAGTTGAGCCGTCATCTACAACAATTATATCAATGCCATATTTAGAGCAGCCATTTATAACTTTTTTTATATATTTTTCTTCATTGTATGCGGGAATAAGAATCGTGATTTCGGTGCCTGTATTTTTTCCTTTTAATTTTGTAATTTCTGGTTCCATATTTTATAGTCTGTTTTCTGGCATATAAAAAATTATTTAGAATGATAGATTCTGGATTCTGTTATCAATATATCAACTTTAATGTCATGCTCGAGCACAGGGACACTATCGACCAGTTGAATGTCAAAACAGAGTGCTATTTTTGTCGCTTTTTCAGGAATATCCTGGAAAATTCTATCAAAATATCCGGAGCCATAACCCAGACGATTTAAGTTTCTGTCAAAACTCACTCCCGGTACAACTGCAAGGTCAATATATGAAGTTTTTGCCGGGATGCACAGATTTGTAATTGGTTCCATTATACCGTGTATTCCTTTTTCCAGTTGTCCTGAGGGTTCATTTACAAAAAAAAGTTCAAGGTTATTACCCTGAACCCTGGGCAGGATTATATTTTTTTTATCCTTTAATGCTTTTTTAATAATTAAATTTGTATCAACTTCACTTCCAAATGAGCAGTAGGTCAGAATATTATCTGAATTATTGTAATAATCAGTATTTAGTAATTTTTCAGATATTAATCTGCTGCTTTCCTTCCTGTATTCTGGTAAAAGGTTATCTCTTTTTTCCCGGATTTCTTTTCTAATATTTTTTTTAAAGAGTTTAATTTTTCCAGGACTATTTTTATTCTTCATAAAATGTTGTACACAGCCCCCCGGGCCCAAGATGAGTTCCAACGATAACTCCGATATCAAACCTTGATATTTCTTTTGGGTTAAAAGTTTCTTTTATCCTTTTATACATTTCCGCACCTTCTTCTCTGGCATCCGAGTCTCCTACTGATACTATGAGATTCTGGGGGTTTTTTATCATGGTTTCCATTGAATTAATAAGCTCAGTTTTAGCCTGATTCCATCTTCTGGTGGTTTTAAACTGCGATACCTCGCCTCCCTGGATAGTAAGTATTGGTTTGATTTCAAGCAGTGAAGCGATAAGTCCCTTGGCTTTTCCTATTCTACCACCCTTTTTTAGATACTCCAGCGTACTTGGCACAAATAATACATTAATTTTTGGCTTTAAATCATTTATACTTCTTAAAATCTCTTCTTTCGTACCCCCCTCATTTGCCAGTCTGGCTGCTTTTATAACTATAAAACCAAGAGGATATGAGACATACCCGGTGTCTATTATATTGATATCCTTTCCGGGCATTTCCTTCCTGGCAAGCTCTGCAGAATTTATGGTGCCCGACATTTTTTTTGAGATGTGAATGGATATTATACTTTCGTTTTCTTTAAGAAGGTCTGTATATGTTTCAATAAAATCTTTCGGGGTGGGCTGGGTGGTGGTAGGAAGTTTCTCGGATGTCCTGATTTTTTTGTAAAATTCATCCAGAGTTATTTCTTTCCTATCATCTAAAAAACTCTCTTCATCAAAAATTACTTTAAGAGGGACAACCGTTATGTTAAGTTTATCTACCAGTTCTTTTGATATATCAGAAGTGCTATCGGTAACTATTGCTACCTTGCTCATTTTTCCTCCTTTTTATTTTTTAATTATTATAATTTATGCTTTTTTTAAAATATTTTCAATTAATTCAGCGAATCTTTTGCCTGCGGGGTCTTCTTTTTTAAGACCTTTCTTATGAAAAAATCTTTTAATGTTATGGCCATTGTAATTCACTACATTCCTTAAATGTGATAAACCGGGAACTTTTATTTTTAAAAAACTTGCCATTATGACCTGATTAATGACTTTGCACAAGCCGAATTAGCTCTAACTTAAGAAGACATTTTTTTTCAGCTTTTGTTTCAAGTACATGTCCCATTACTCCAGTGCATATACTGTTTTTATTTTTAGGTCATTATCTTTGCTGATTTTATGTGTATATGGGAGTTCAGATAGTTGGCTGTTTCTTTAATTTTTTCTTTATTCAGAAAAGCCGGCTATTTTATTTAAAAAAAAGGTGCACAAACCATAGATGAAGCATTTTGCTTAAATTTTAACATGCTTTTAATTAAAAATAATTAATATTTTGGCTTTTTCTGGTATAATAATTTTTTACTACTTTTCTACGCTGGTTGCTTTTTAATTTTTGGTTATTTTATTATTATGTGATAATTGTTCTGGGAAATAAATGATTTTTAAAAGGTTTATATATATTAAAAGAGCTGTTAATTTTAGAGCAGCCAGGTGCATTTTCCCGGCTCTGCTGGTTCTGTTACTGTTATTTTTCTCAATTAGCCTCGGTTCCTGTGATTCCGGGGAAAGAATAATAAAGATCGGTAACCAGTGTGTCCTTACCGGAGGATATAAATCATTTGGAGAAGAACAAATGGTGAGCATGAAACTTGCTGCTTCTAAATTATCTCCGGTTAGAATAGGTGGATTTGATTATAAAATTGAAATAATTACCAAAGATGACGAGGGAAATCCCGAGAAGGCTTTTCTGATTGCCCAGGAGATGGTGGATGAAGGAGTTTCTGCTACAATAGGTTCTACATTTGATGGGACCACACAGGTTTCATTACCGGTCTATGAAGGATATGGCATACCGCTGCTTTCACCGTTTGCCCAGAAAGCTGAAATTTCTGAAGAAGGAGGTCTTTTTTTCAGAATGATAATTAACAACGAACAGAAAGTAGAAAATATTGCCAGATTTATTGGTGAAGAAATTAAGCCACAGAAAATTATGGTAATAAATAACAGAGAAGAATACTCCATAAATTTGGTTGATTATCTTGATGTGTTATTATCTGACTATGGCATAGAGGTCGGGGAACCGATATCAATAAAAATAGGTGAGGAGGACACGGGAGTTATTGTCGAAAATCTTGTGATAGAAAATCCCGATACTATATTTTTTTGCGGGAATTATAATGAGCTCGCTACTCTTATAACAGCAGCAAGAAAAGCCGGCATGAAGACAGTGTTTATAACTGAAACCATGGGAATGGACGATAATATTTTTGTATTATCTGAGGCTCAATATCTGGAAGGTTTAATCGCTATAATTCCCGACCCTCCTTCGCTGGCTAAATATTCCCAGGATTCCAGGGCTGCAGATTTCTGGTACGAATTTAACAGCTATCTGAGCGAGATGGATAACGGGAACATAAGTATTGAGAGCCCGGGCCAGTATGCACCATATTGCTATGACGCTGTTTTTGTATTAATTGAAGCTATGGAAAAAGCTAATTCAATACTGCCCGGTGATTTTATAGATGAGCTCAAAACCACATCTTTTGATGGAATAGCGGGTAACATTGAATTTGATTCTAATGGTGATAGAGTAAATCCGAAGTCAACAGTTTTTATAGTAAAAGATGGTTCATGGGGAAGGTATTAACCGGGTACTATAAAGTTCAGGTTCCTGGGGATTATCTTAAAAGTAGACGGAAGTTTGCATATATATTCTCCATCTGCAAAAACACTGAATGGATATTCGCTATCCAGTGACAGCATGTCGGTTCTAAAAATTTCAACTTTTTCATCAGTTATGTGTTTACCCTCATATACTTTCGGGAAAATTTTTATAAAATGCATCTTGCTCATTTTTTTTATGATGCATACATCAAAAAGACCATCTTCCGGACTGGCGTCAGGAGTTACCTTCATTCCGCCTCCATACATGGGCATGTTTGAAGCTGTAATCATCATTCCATAAATTTCTCTATTATTATGGTTATAGTTTATTATAAATTTCTTTGATTTAAATGTAATCAGGGTTTTGTAAACTGAGTAGGCATATTTTATTCCGCTTTTTAATGGAAGCCTTGTATTATTTGCGAGGTAGTTTACCTGTGAATCAAATCCCGAACCTGCGATGCATAAATAGTAGTATCTGTCATTTATTAGACCCGTGTCAATTTTTTTTGTGTTGCCTTTCTTTATAGTCTGACAGCATTTTTCTACATCAGGAGTTATACCGAGACAGGTAGCAATATCATTACCTGAACCTGTTGGTATTGTACCCAGTTTTTTATCTGTTCCGGCTAAAACATTTGCCATGTAATGGATTGTTCCATCTCCTCCTACGGCTATAAAATTGGAAAAATTTTTCCCGAGATTATTCTTTGTAACATTTATGATATCATCAGAGCTTTTACTTATATGAAGTTGATAATCTATCCCGTACTTTTTAAATGCTGACTCAATAGGGCTTTTAAATTCCATTGCCCTGCCTTTAGCTGCGGAAGGATTTAAAATAATAAAAGTTTTCATACCGGTTAGCTTTCCTTTAAATTTAATATAAATAAAACATTACTTAATACGTCCTTTAATGCTGTAATTAATACTAATTAAAATAACATGTTAAAGGACATTGAGAGATATTCTAATTTAAATGACTATTTTTTTAAATAATTGTTTTAGATTTTTTAAAAATTAAATGAAGTGAGAGCCATATTAATTGACTTTTTAGTTTGCCTATTATAATCTTTAGATGTTTCTCATCTGTAAAAAAATTCAAAAAGGAGGTACCTAATTGAATATTTTTAATAAAATAATTGTTGTGCTGATATTAATCTTTTTAATCGGGATATCAGTTGTCGGTATGGTAAATATTTTTGCAGGATATTTTACCTGGGCAGATGTATCTACAAGAATTTTGGATCCTTCTACTACTGTAAATAAATTCGTTGGCTTCCTTGCTCTGCTGGCTATATTTGTAATTAGTGTATTCTTATTATTAATTGAGTTTTATAGAAGAAGGGTAAAAGTTGCTAATATTTCCAGCTCCAGGGAAGGTAATGCCATGGTGACCCTGGAAACTGTATCCAGCCAGATCAAAAATGAAGTAGCAAAAGTGGACGGCCTGAAGGACATAAAAGTTAAAATAATTCCCAAAACAGGCGGAATTATAATTAATATGAATGCCATGCTTGGTGAGAGTGTTGATATTCCCGCTAAGATGCAGGAGATAATAAATGTAGCCAGGGGTGTTGTATCGGAAAAACTGGGTATTAAGGTACTGAAAACCAATCTTACTATTACTGGCCTGGCTCCGGGTAAAGAAGGAAAAGAAGAAAGCAAAATCCAGACCGGTGAAGTAGAAATGGAAGAAGAACCCCGTGGGGGCGAAGAGATTTCTGAGGAAAAAGATAACGATAAATAAAGAAGATATATTGTAAAGCGGGCTTAGTACAGCGGTAGTACATGAGCTTCCCAAGCTCAGGAGGCGGGTTCAACTCCCGTAGCCCGCTCCATCAGGAAATCAGGAAAAATCCGGGGTTAAATTTTTTTGATATAAAGATCATATTTTAAAATTAAGCAGATATTAATTAAACTTTAAGGGCTTTGTTTACAGGTAATATTAAAAAAGTTTTTGATGAATTAAATAACCCGGCTCGTCAGGATTAAATGGACTGGTTGTAAGGAAGGAGTGTATGATATGGCAGATATACTATCGGAACTTGATAAATATATACCCGAGGGGAACCCGAGGAAGTGGGCAAAACTTTCAAGTGATATTGATTTCAGAAGACTTCAATTAACTCTTTTAAAAGAAATATTAATTGAGCTTAAACAAATTAATGCCAAGTAATTAATGCTGGATGATAGACTGATAGATGTTATTAAGAAAAAAGGGGGCAGCTTTCTGGTAACCGGTCCCCCCGGTTCCGGTAAGACCCATACGCTTTTAGAACTGGTCGGGTATTTAATTAATGACAGAAAGATAAATCCTGAAAAGCTTTTAGTTTTTTGTTTTAATCGCAGGTGGTCCAAACTAATCAGGGAAAAAACGACTTATTTAATCAACAGTAGCATATTCGAGATTCCCATAGAAACATTTTATTCTTTTTGCACACGTTTTATAGAGGAAGCAAAAGTTTTTTTATATGGTGACGGGACAGAGGATAACAAATCTTTAAAGAGAAATAGCGGAGATAATCCCTTTGGACAAATAAATATATTAAATTCGGTCCAGCAATGGAAACTTCTTAAAGAAGTTATAAAAAAACTTGATAAAAGAAAATATCCCCATACATACAGATATATAAACCACAATCCTTATATAGAAAATAGCTATATCCAGGAGGTGTTTGATTTTATACTCCGTGCCCAGGAAAACCTGTTTACTCCCGGAGAACTGCTAAGGAAATTTACACCATTTTCAAATCCTGCGCTTTCAGAACTGGCAGGTATATATATGAGATATGTTGAAGAGCTAAAAAAAAATCAACTGTACAATTATGGTATGTTACTGGAAGAAACGGTTAGCCTGCTTAAGAACCAGAAAGAAATAAGAGATTACTATAAAGATAATTATGAATATATACTGGTTGATGAACTTCATGAGGTAAATAAGGCTCAATTTGAAATTATAAATTATATTTCAAATTCTAACTGTATTTTTTTTGGAAATGATGACCAGTCAATTTATTCTTTCAGAGGCTCTACCACGAATATCTTTAAGTCTGTTTACAGCAGCCTTGATTCTAAAAATATATTTTTCCTGAATAAAAACTACAGAAGTATACCTGTAATAAATGGAATCTCCAAAAAATTTATAAGCATGGTTGGAAATAGAATACCCGGAGATAGCAGTGTTTCTGACAGTAAGTCCACCGGGGAATTACATGTGAAGGAATTTCATACGTTACTGGAAGAAGCTAATTACATCTGTCGCAGAATTAAGTTTCTATTCCTGAGCAGGGATATAAGATTTGAGGAAATGGCGATAATTGTCAAAGGGCTGGGCTATGAGACCCATATTATTGAGAATGCCCTGCTGCATAATGGAATTCCCTTTTTGAGAAGAGGGACAAGAAGTATCCTTGATAACGGGCCTGTCAGATACCTGCTGGACTTTTTGAGATTTCTTGTTGCGCTGAGAAAAGTAGAAGATACGGGCAGAAAAATTACAGAGGATGATAAGAATAGCAGTAAACCGAATTATAAAATGGATAAAGAATTTACTTCTAAAATGGATAATCTCCTGGAAAATGTGGTACTCTCTGAATCTATAAATCTGGAACCATTATATTTTAAAAAGATTAAGGGAGCTTACCTGGAAAGTGTCACCAGTGGCGGTGGTTTCAGCAATCTGTGGGATTATCTTAAAGGACAATGTGCCCGGGAAAATAAAAGGAGTGGCGAGCATGAAGAGATTTCTAAAGTCAGGGGCTTTATTTCGGAAGTTTATAAATTGGCAGGGGTCATGGAAAGAAAAGATGCTTTTGGTTTTTTACTGGAGCTCATACGTAATAAAAAAGCAGGTGTTATTAAGTTATTGACCGGAGGCAACAATAAGGTCTATAAAAAAAACCAGTGGAGTAATGTAAGTGATTTCTTAAGTGATGTAAAAGATTTTTGTGCCAATAATACTCCCGATGATGTTGAATCATATATTAATTTTATTGATTATATTTTAGAAAGTAAATTTACAGAAGAGATAGAAGAAAGCACAAAAGATATAATACAGGAGGGTTCAGTCAGTATTTTAAGTTTTCACCAGTGCAAGGGACTGGAGTTCAGGGCCGTATTTATACCTTTTATTAACAAAAATTACTTACCTGCAAAGTTTACCTTTACCCAGGCTTTTGATGTACAGATATTTAATTATTTAAATGGTGCAAAAATTCTTGAGCCCGAAGAGGTAAAAAGAGAGCATCTTTATAACGAAATGAGGCTTTTTTATAATGGAATCACGAGGGCGGGAGAATACCTGTGTATAACTTCAAGCGGAAGAGGGAAGTCTATTTTCTTTGAGAATATAAAGGATATCTATAAAAATTTAGGTCCTGAATATAAGGAAATTAAAAGTTCAGGGTGTAATGGATACATAAAGGAAAAAGAAAAAGAGGATAGCAAAAAAAAGCCACCGGCAGATAAGAAAAAATTTAAACCAGGCATACTTTCTGATTTAGATTTAAATAATATGTGGCTGGTAAGAAAAAAAGCACTGGTTACCACTACCAGGATAGAAAAAAACTTAAAAGTTAGAAATGACAGTTATCTGGATAGAATTATTATTTTAAAATATTTTTATAGCCCCCGGGAGTGGTGGAACTTTATTGAGCCTACCAAAAATAATAAGAACCCTTTCAGTGTATTTCCATTATCATTTTCTTACAGTGGTATAAATACTTTCAGGGAATGCCCTTTTAAATATAAGATAAAGTATTACTTTAGTTTAAAGGAGGAGGAAAACCTGAGCCTCATTATAGGGAAAATTTATCACCAGGTAATAAAATTGTTTTTTGACAGTAAAAATAAAAAAGACTTCAGCTGGGAGAGGTTGAGGAAAATAATAGAGGTTGTATTTGACAGGTTTAATTTTGAATTTGAATTTTTAAAAAGAGATTTGAAACAGAAAGCGCTGATACAATTTAAAAATTTTTTCGAGAATCAAATGCCTCTTAATCCACATGAGTCCATAGTTGAGAAAGGATTTTCTTTTAGTCTTAATGGTGAAAAAATTACTGGAAGGATAGACCAGATTAACTTTTCTGATAAAGAAAATATAGAGCTTGTGGAGTATAAATCCAGTTCATCTTCGTATAGTGAAAAGCAACTTAGAGAAGAACTGCAGTTAAAAATGTACAGGCTGGCTCTGAGCCTGGGCAAAGACTTCGGGGATTTTAAATCTATGGGTGTAAAGATGAAATATATTTTTCCTGGAGATTTAAAGAAGCCTGTAGCAGTAGTGGCCGATGAGTATTATGAGAGTAATGAAATTAAAGATATCCTTAGGGATAGCATTGCTAAAATAAAGAAGGAAGAATTTAATGCCATACCGAAAAATTATAATGCATGTTTAAATTGTGGATTTAAGGTTTTATGTCCAAAATACTATGGTTAAAGAAATTAAAGAAACAGAGGAACAACTTGATATAGTAAATAGCACAGATCATATAAAAAGAATAATTGCCTGTGCGGGTTCCGGCAAAACAATGGTTCTGACCGGTAATATTATAAAAATTCTAAAAGATGGGTTATGTAGCCCGGATAAAATACTGGCGCTTACTTTCACCCGAAATGCTGCTGAGAATATGAGAGTAAGAATTAAGGAAAATATTAAAAAAGATATAGACATAGAAGGAATTAATGTATTCACCTTTAATTCTTTTGGAAATGAAATAATAAGCGAGCACAGTTTTGAGTTTAGCCTCGGAAAAGATTTTAAAATTATAAATAACAGCCAGTCCTGGCAGATATTATATGAAATATTTAATGAGTCCAATCTAAAGTATTTAAAACCCGGGAAAAAAGCTGGAGAATTCATTCAGAAGTTGCTTAATTACGTAGAAAATTTAAAAAACAATCTTATATCTGTGGCTGAATTTGGAGATTATCTAAATAATTATGAAAAAATTCTTTCCGGATACAAAAGTAAAGCCCTAAAAAATGAAGAAGAAAAATCAATATATATCCAGCGCGAACTTTTCACTATTTATCAAAGATATGAAAGAAGGAAGATTGAAAGCAACTGTATAGATTACCCCGACCAGGTATTTATGCCTTATCTTTTACTCCGGGAGAGAAAGTCAATGAGAGCCAGGTACCAGCAGAGATATGAATATATATTCGTTGATGAATTCCAGGATACCAATATAGCACAGGCATATCTTCTTTCCATGCTTTATAAACCCGGGGACAACAGGATAGTGGTTGTGGGAGATGATGACCAGGGGATTTATTCTTTCCGGGGGGCCAGTGTGGAGAACATATTAAATTTTCACAGGCTTGAAGAATTTAAGAACAGTAATGTGCATGATTTTTTTCTTACCACTAATTTCAGATCCGGGAATAACATCATAAACTCAATAAACAGGGTTATTTCTTCAAATAGTAAAAGATTTGAAAAAGAGCTAAAGTCTGAAGATAAGAGTAAGCCATCAGAGGTTATATTTTATTATAAAAAAACTCATGAAGAAGAGGCAGCAGAGATTGCAGGGATTATAAAGTATCTGGCGGCCGGAGGGATTAAATTAAGGCAAATGGCTATTCTTGCCAGAAGGAAAAAGTTTGAAAAGATTACCGGAGAACTGGAAGCTAACGGTATTAAATTTGAGCTGATAGGGGGAAAGAATTTTTTCTTTGAGCCGGAGATTTTATTTATTATTTCATGGCTCAGGGTTATAGAGGATATAAATGATGAGATATCAGTAGTGTATCTGCTTAAATCAGAAAAATATAAAATTTGTGACAGGGATATTTTTTTTATTAAAAGAAATTCATCTGATCCCAATGATAGTATGAATATAATTGAAGGAATAGCAGATTATAAAAAGAATACTTATTTAAGCAGAGAGACAAAAGAAAGATTGGGCAGTTTTCTTTCCAGTCTGAAGCTATATATAAGTAAATCGGGAGAGCTGGAGCTCAAAGAATTAATCAGCCTGATTATAGAAGATTCGGGGATAATAAATGAATTAAAATCAAGTCCCGGCCCCGTCGCACGGAAAAAAATTAAAAATATTGAGAATATTATAAGGGTGGCCTCTGACTTTCAGAAAAGCTATATAGAAAATAATCTTAGAGCCTTTATAACTTTTCTTAAAGATGTGGCGAAAACAGATTACGATGACCCGGAAAGCGTGGAATTTTCAGGCGAGAATTCTGTAAAAATAATGAGTATCCACGCGGCCAAAGGGCTTGAATTTGAAGTAGTTTTCCTGCCGGGATTGTGGAAAAATGATTATAAGGCAAGAATTTCGTCCGGAGGATTTATGGCCCCCTCTGAGCTGAGAAAAGATAACAGCATATATAAGAAGAAAAAAGATTTTAATAGTGCCAGGGGCTTTTCTGAGTCTTTAAAAGATATAAAAATAGAAGAAGAAAGAAGAATTTTTTATGTGGGATGCAGCAGAGCAAAGAAGATTCTCATTCTGTCATCAAGTGAATATGAAGATAATTTAGCTTCTGCCAGTGAAAGCGTTAAGCCAAAAGAAATAGTGCCTTTCTTTGAGGATATTGTAAAAGGTAACAGCCTGAGGGTTATAAATAAAGAAGGCCTGGATTTTATAAGAGCACATTACGATGAACAATCACATAAAGATTATGAGAACTTTAAAGATGTCCTGAACTTTATCAATTCTGATAAGAAAGATAGCAAAAATATCAGGGTAACGGATGAGAACCGGTGGGAATTTTATCAGAAGATTCTGGCAAACAGGGTTATAAAAGCAGGGGATACACGGATAGAAAATAGCAGGGTTCAGGAAATTGTAAATAAAATTAATTCTGAATTATCTTATGGGAGCTATCCAGAAGATAATATTACTACCAGAAGATTTTTCCCTTTAACCTGGATTATTGATTATAAAAAATGCCCGCTGCTATACAGGTGGAAACATATTTATTTTATACCTGAAAAAGAAAGCGAACAACTTGCCAGAGGAGAAGAAGTCCACGGGTATTTGAAAAATATAACTCTGACCGGGTTCCATAATAAAATTTTAAAAGAAAGGGTTATGAGCCATTTTAATGATAAAGAGATAGAAAAATACCTGGAGAATTTTATGAACAGTGATTTATGGAATTTTTCTGAAGTAGGGTCAATAATGCTGGAGCAGCTTTTTTACTGGAGAATTAAGGATTACTATATTGTTGGCAGGTTCGATAGGGTTGACATCAAGACGGATAATAAGCTAAGGATTATTGATTATAAATTATCTTCTTATTCTAAAAATAAAAATAATAAAAATCAAAATAATCCCGAAAATTCTGCCGGGTTCCAGATGAAAGCTTATATAGCAGCATTATCAGAAATTTACAGTAAACCGGTAAGTGATATAAAAGGATGCATTTTTTATCTGGGGGATGGGGTAGAAAAATCAATTACGGTTGATAGTAATGAAATAAAACAGTTAAAAAAGGATATTCTTGGCGAAATAAAAAATATAAGAGATAAAAATTTTAAAGCTAACTTCAAGAACAGCTGTAAAAAGTTCTGTAATTATGCTGAATTTTGTTCAAATATTATTAATAAAAAGAACGGTTAGGGTATCACCAACAATTTCTCGTGCCGGGTGATATCTTTTAAAGATATATACTATACAGGTTAATTATAGATTGTTATATATTTCAGAAATAGTCCTGAAAAAGATTAGTTTTTATACTCTGGTGCACCAGTTAGAATATTCTTCAACTTCATTTTTTGCCACATTAAAATAAAGTTCCTGCAGTCTTTTAGTAAGTGGGCCAATTTTCCCGTCTCCAACAGGCCGCTTATCCACACTTCCTATAGATGAAATCTGGGCTCCTGTTCCGCAGAAAAATAATTCATCGGCAGTATAGAGTTCTGTCCGGTCTATGGACCTTTCAACCACTTTAATTTTCTCGACTTCTTCGGAAAGTTTTATTACTGTATCACGGGTGATGCCTTCAAGTATATCATCGGTTACGGGAGGGGTGATTAAGTTACCATTTTTTAGCATGAAGACATTCATGGCACTTCCTTCACTTACGTGTTTCCCATCATTTGTCAGAACAAGGGCTTCATCGTAGCCGTTAAGGAGAGCTTCTGTTTTTTGAAATGCGGCATTTACATAAGAGCCGGCTATTTTTGCCCGGGGAGGTATTGCGTTATCTGAGACGCGCTCCCAGGAAGATATGCAAACATTTATGGGTCTTGATATATCCAGGTATTCACCGAGCGGTATAGAGTATATTAAAATGTCCTGTTTGTTGCCAACTAATTTAGGTCCTATGTCCAGGCCGCTGTTATAGGCAAATGGTCTTACATAACAATCTTCTGTGTATTTTTCCTTCTTTAATAATTCTATAGTTATGCTGGAGAGCTCTTCAACGGAATAATTTATATCAAGCATCATTATCCTGCAACTGGAAAGGAACCTTTTATAGTGATCCTTAATTCTAAAAATATAACTTGTTTTTGTTTTTTCGTTCCAGTAACTTCTTATTCCTTCAAAAACTGCCGTTCCGTACTGGAGAGCATTGGTTCTGATATCTACTTTAGCTTCTACGATTGGAACTATTTTTCCCTCAAAAAAAGCATATTCAGGATTAGTCATGATTTCCTCTTTTATAAATTTTAATTTTAAATATTTTACTTATTTTAATTTTATTTTGCAATTAATTTACGGTTAAGATTGAACCATTTAACTATTTTTATTTAATAAACTAAAAAAGATGCCGGGTTTATATGATATTTATAATCTAAAGTTTAATCCCGGAGCCGTTAGCAGGGGAGGGTGATCAAAATTATGGTAAGCGGCGGCAACTATGAAAGTAAATAAAAATAAAACATTTATTTTCCGGCAATATTAAAATGGATAATTAAAGAAAAACTAAATAAAAAAAGGATCCCAAGTTATCTTTTACCTTAGCTCACGCCTTAGGCTACTTAACATCTTGGGACCTTAACCTTAGAACTTTTCTCAGGTTCTTTTAGAATTTAAAACTTACTTTTTACATTCTTTCGTTTGTAAATTTCAGTTAATTCTGAAAGTTACCTCCTTTTCTAAGGCAATTTATAATATAGCAGATAGCAACAGTAATGTCAATAGGATTTTAAATTTTATTTGTTTATTTTTTTGTTTGAGTTATTTATTATTCTAAAAGTTATTCAGGCTCTGCCAGATGTTATTTTTGTAATCACACCTCCTCCTAAAAGCGCATCACCGTGATAAAAAACAGCCGATTGGCCCGGGGTGATTGCTTTTTGCGGCTCATCAAAAATTATGGCTGCTGTATTTTTGCTGGTAATTTTTATTTCTGCTGGAGATTCATTGCTTTTATATCTTATCTTTACTGTTGCCCTGAAAATTTTTCCGGGAGGGTTTCCGGCAATAAAATTGCTTTTTGTTACATTAAATGTTTTTTGCATTATATCTTTTTCCTCGCCAGCTACTATTATATTTTTATCCGGTAATATTTCTTTTACATAAAGAGGCTCAGTGTGGCTTATGCCCAGTCCTTTTCTCTGTCCGATAGTGTAAAAAAAATATCCTTTATGAGTACCGATAATGTTACCTCCGGTGTCCAGTATCGGCCCTTCTTTAATGTCCCTTAATCTGGACTTTATGAATGAATGATAATTATTTTCGGGTATAAAGCAGATATCCTGGCTTTCATTTTTGTCTTCCAGGAAGGGAAAAATTTTTCTGGTTTCCTTTTTTATATTAATTTTTGAAAATTCTCCCAGAGGAGTTTTTATCCGTGATATCTGCTCCTGGCCAAGTCTCCACAGCATGTAACTCTGGTCTTTATTTTCATCGGCGCCTTTTTTTAGTTCATATAATCCTGAGTCTTTTGATTTTTCTATTCGGCAATAGTGACCGGTAGCAAGAAAAGCTGCGCCAAAATTTTTAACTTTTTCAAGAAGAATACCAAATTTAATATACTTATTGCATTCCACGCAGGGATTGGGGGTGAGCCCCTTTATATAATTAACGTAGAAAGGCTCAATTATCTTATCCTCAAATAGCCGGGTTAAATCCAGGACTATATGGGGAGTATTTAATTTTAATGCCACCATTCTTGCGGTTTTAAAATCTTTTTCCCGTGTTAAATTATTTCTGTGCTTTTTCCGGTAAAAATCATCGGGAAGTAATTTTAAGGTTACGCCTATTAATTGATGGCCCCTGTCCTTTAAAATCTTTGCGGCCATTGAACTGTCAATACCCCCACTCATAGCTACTGCTACTTTATTTTTATTTTCTTTATAAATATTTGAAGCAAGGGGCCCGGAAAAATAATCTGTAATAAGATTATTAAGGGCGTTTATTGCAGTATCAAGAACATGCTTTTTCCCCGGAGGAAATTCTCCCAGATGGTCTTCTATGTCTTTTCCGGTTAGAAGAGTGGAATCAAGCATGTCTTTATTTTTGACCAGAGCAGTAAGACAACCGGCCGCTGCTTTTGTGTGGTTACAACCTTCTGCTTTAAATTTTATATCCCTTATTATATTTCCGGTTATTTTTCCGGTTAGCTTTATATAACCCCGGTTGCCTTTAACACGTGGAATTCTGCTTGTTCCCACAGCGTCAGGCCCGGTTATCTCACCGGTATTATAACTTTTTTCAAAATGTCTGTTTAAATTTTCCATGATCTCAGTTTGTATGTCAGTGTGTTTACGGGATATTATATAGAATATTATACATGTTAGTATTTAATTTCATAATTTTGTGCTCCTTACAATTATTTAAACCTGGAAGATGGGAAGTAAAAAAGTTTTATTATGGCTGTCTTTAAAGTAAATATATTGGAAAAGGAAAGTTATTTTCAAAATTTTCAACTATTCATAATTATTTTTATAAAATTTTTATAATAAGTATCATTAAAAATATAATAATAATTTAATAATTTTATTGACTCTCAAAAAAAAAGAAAATATAATTTAAATTATAATATATGTATGATTATAAATATTGTTATTAATATCAATCTCAGATTACAAAGGGGGATTAATGAATAAAAGAATAATTAAATGGTTCGTACCTTTATTAATTCTGGTTTTTATCTCCGGCATTTCTGTCTTCGGATGCACAAAAGAAATATCATATGAAATTACTTCCCAGGATAGAGTTATTCTGGCACAACCCTCCGTCTGCTATATAGCTACCTACTATTATGCCTATGTATATGATGCCTGGTATGATGAATGGAGTGAATTATACTATTACGGACCTCTCGGGGGGACAGGATTCTGTGTAAACCCGAATACTGGGCATATAATTACAGCAGCCCATGTTGTGGATACTCCAGTTGATGAGATAAAATATACTATAATAGAAGCATATATAAATGATTATTATGATGTAACCACATTTACCGATGAGGACTGGGATAACGCTTTTAACACTTTCAGGATTGAGGGTGAAAATAAACCCGATCCTGATAGAGAAATCTGGGTACAGTTTAATACTGCAACCGCCGGTCTGCCTGACAACACCAATGAAAATTATACCAGAGCCGAACTGATTGACCTGAGCCCGTGGGAACAGCGGGATTTAGCCATTCTCAGGACAACACCGGTTACTGGAAGATCCCTTTCCGGCATTATGCTCGGTGATTCCTCAATGACCGAGATTCAGGATAATATAACCATTATTGGATATCCATGGACAGCAGAGGTAAGCGTGGAAAGTATAATGACCCCGACTGTGGCATCCGGTGTGACCAGTGCAAAAAAGATGGTGGGTGGCACTGAAGTTATACAGGTTGATATAACAGCAGCTCCGGGCAACAGTGGAAGTCCTGTTTTAAATGACAGCGGAGAGGTGATCGGGGTACTTACCATGGGTACGACTGAAAATGTAAATTTTTTGAGACCCAGCTCTGATGTCACTGCAATGTTGAGTAAAAATGGAGTTACCAATAAGCAGGGAATGGTAGATGAAGAATTCAAACAGGGCTTAATTATGTACAGATTAAAATATTATTCTGAAGCCATAGAAAATTTTAATGCGGTATTGAATTTAAATCAGGGACATCTTCTGGTGCAGGAGTACAGGTCAAAATCCCAGGAAGCAATAAATAGAGGGGAAGAAGATGAGTTTAAAGAAGGGACTGAAATTAATATTGTTGAGTAATGTTTCAGTTGCAATAATAACAATTACACAGGCTAAAAAAATTTAAGTAACCCTGTAAAGGGTAAAAGCGCATAAGGGGCAGCCTGGTAAATAGAGTTTAAGCTTTATATAAAACTTAAACTCTATTTTTTATAATTATTTTATTTTCTAATTGTTTTAGTAATTTATCTATGTTATTATATTTCCTCAAATAAACTTTTAATGATTATTATGGATACAAATAGAAAAATATTTTTGAAAAAATTGGAAAACAGGTTTTTGAATAACTGTTTTAAAAGTCGGAGCGGCTGGATTAGTATAAATAATGCTGCTACTGTTTCTGTTTGTATTCTTTTAATTTTAGTCTGTCTATTACTTCTGGTCGGTATTCTATCCTAATTTTCAGGATAGTTGTTACCAGCATATTAGAAGCAATAATCCTGAGAATTCTTTTATAAGTAACTCTTATTTCTGTATACCTTATAATCGGGATATTTTGAAAATGTAATTCTAAAATATAAAAGGAGTAAAGCCGGCAGGCGATAAATTGAACAGTATTATGTTTAAATATTTTATGGTTATAAATTTTTTAAAAATAAAAAAAATTTTTTAAAATAAATTATAAAAAGTCAGATAAAAGTGATATAATTATCAAAATTATTTGTTATAATGTTGTTACAAGTACAGGGGTGATTTTATTATGAGTAAAATAAGTGGCGCACAGATGATAGTAAAATGTTTAGAAAAAGAGGGTGTAGAGGTCATATTCGGCTATCCCGGCGGTTCGGTCATTCCCCTGTATGATGCATTATATGATAGTGGTATCAGACATATACTGGTAAGACATGAACAGGGAGCAGCGCATGCAGCGGATGGTTACGCCAGGGCAACCGGAAAAACCGGTGTTTGTATAGCGACATCGGGACCGGGCGGAACCAATCTGGTAACAGGTATTGCCAATGCCCAGATGGATTCGATACCGGTAGTTGCTATAACAGGACAGGTCAGAACCAACCTGATTGGAACGGATGCTTTTCAGGAAGCAGATATAACAGGCATAACCGCTCCAATAACCAAGCAGAATTATCTGGTAAAAGATATTAGAGATTTACCGCAGGTTATAAGTGAAGCATTTCTAGTCGCGTCCACCGGAAGGCCCGGTCCGGTTTTAGTTGATATACCGGTTGACCTGACTACTGATTTAATTGATGATAACTTTAAGGTGGCTATTGAGCTACCCGGATATAAGCCAACTCTTAGAGGTAACCTCAAACAGATTAAAGAAGCAGCAAAAAAAATAGCGAAGAGCAAAAAACCTGTAATTTTTTCAGGCGGAGGGGTAATTTTATCAAATGCAAGTGAAGCTTTGCGAAAGTTTGTAGAGGTCAGTAAAATTCCGGTAATAAATTCACTTCTGGGAATGGGTTCTTTCCCGGAGACAGACCCCTTATCTTTAAGCATGGCCGGAATGCATGGAACAAAGTATGCAAATCTGGCTTTTACAGAAACAGACCTAATTATCGCGGTAGGGGTTAGATTTGACGACAGGGTCACGGGTAAGCTATCGGAGTTTGCGCCGGAAGCGGAAGTAATCCATATAGATATTGACCCTGCAGAAATAGGTAAAAATATCAGGGCTCTGATTCCTATTGTAGGAGATGCAAAGATAGTTCTTACTGATTTAAAAAATGAATATGAAAAATATATTGACAAAAAGGGAAAGCCTGACAGGAAAGGGTGGCTATCAAGAATTAAAAAATTAAAAGAGGACCATCCGTTGAAATATGACAGAGATTCAGACGGGGTTAAACCCGCTTATATTGTGGAGAAAATACATGAATTAACCCGGGGAGATGCAATTATATGCACAGAAGTTGGCCAGAACCAGATGTGGGCTGCGCAGTTTTATAAATTTACCAGGCCAAGGACACTCATAACTTCGGGTGGGCTCGGAACCATGGGTTTTGGCCTGCCTGCGTCAATTGGTGCAAAAGCGGGAATGCCGGATAAAGTGGTGGTTGATATATCAGGTGACGGGAGCATACAGATGGTTTCGCAGGAACTTGCTACTGCAGTTGCAAATAAAATAAATATTAAAATTATGCTTCTTAATAACGGGTATCTTGGTATGGTCAGACAGTGGCAGGAGTTATTCTGGAATAAGAGATATTCCAGTACCTCTATTGATGGAAGCGTTGATTTCGTAAAACTAATTGAGGCGTATGGAGGAGTCGGTTTAAGGGTTACAAAAAAAGATGAAATAGAAGGTGCCATCAAAAAAGCTCTGGAAATTGATAAGGTAGTTCTGGTTGATTTCTGGATAGAAAAAGAGGAGAACGTATATCCTATGGTAGCACCGGGTTCCTCAATAAGTGATATGTTAGAATGTATTTAGAGAAAAACTTATATGGATAGCAGGTGATATTATGAATCATATTATTTCAGTTTTAGTTGAGAATAAGGCAGGTGTACTGGCAAAAATATCCGGCCTTTTTAGCAGGAGAGGATTTAATATTGAAAGCCTTGCGGTGGGTCCAACAGAAGATGAGAAAACTTCAAGGATTACAATGGAGGTTGAAGCGGAAGAACAGAGCATTGAACAGATAATAAAACAGCTATACAAACTGGTAAATGTAATAAAAATTAAGGAACTAGACCCTCAGAATATTGTGGAAAGAGAGCTGGTGCTTATAAAAGTATCCGCCGATTCAAAAATCAGGCCCGAAATACTGGAAATAGTGAGTATTTTTCGGGCAAATATAGTGGATGTGGGTAAAAAGACGCTAATAATCGAAATTACCGGAAACAGCAGTAAGGTTAAAGCCCTTGAGGACCTGATAAAGCCTTTTGGAATACTTGAGCTGATAAGGACGGGCAAAATCGCGTGTACCAGAGGCAGCAAGTATTAAATCAATTTAGAACAGGATGGTGACAGAGAAGTTTGTAATTATTAAAATGGGAATATTTATACTCTGGTAAATAAAGGCCCGGTTAAAATAATAGATTGCCGGAAGAAATATACAGGTTGAAAGGTTAAAAATATATTCTGGATTTCATTGTTTTAATTAAAAATTGTAAAAAATTTTTTTAGAAGGGGAAAGTATGATAAAAAAATATGTAATGACTCCGGGACCTACGCCTATATCCGAGGAAGTTTTACTTGAACATGCCAGGCCTCTTATGCATCACAGGTCTCCTGAATTTTCAAAAATTTTTGTTGAAGTGACCGATAAATTAAAAAGATTATTGCAAACTAAAAATGATGTTTTCATACTGACTTCTTCAGGGACAGGTGCCATGGAGGCAAGTATAGTAAATTTCTTTTCCAGGGATGATGCAGTGCTGGTTGTAAATATTGGTAATTTCGGTGAAAGATTTAAGAAGATGACCTTAAAATACGGTCTGGAGGTCTTTTCTCTTGATTATGAATGGGGAGATACAGCAGAACCCGGTGATATCAAAAAGATTCTGGATGAAAACCCCGGGATAAAAGGAGTTATACTGCAGTTTAGTGAAACATCAACCGGAGCTTTAAATGATGTTGAAACTATAGCCAGTATAGTAAAAAATTATCCCGCAATTTTTATAGTGGATGCTATAAGCGGCCTGGGAGCGTCAGACCTAAGGACAGACGAGTGGAACCTTGATGTCGTAATCGGCGGCTCTCAGAAGGCATTAAGTGCACCAACGGGAATTGCATTTATCAGTGTTAGCGATAAAGCATGGAAGCTTAATGAAAAGTCAGATATTCCCAGGTTTTATTTTGATCTGGCAACGGCAAGAAATTATTTACATAAAACACCGCCGCAATCACCCTGGACTCCGGGCATATCAATAATTGTGTCCATGAATAAGGCACTGGATTTATTACTGGAAGAGGGGCTGGAAAAAGTTTTTAACAGACACAGGGTAATGGCGCTCGCTACCCGGAAGGCAGCAGAAAAGCTCGGGCTGGAACTTCTGGTTAAAGACAGAGATAAAAGGGGATTCTCGGTAACTTCCATTATTGTTCCGGAAGGAATTGATGCCAGGGAACTTACTAAAATTATGAGAGTAAAATATGGTGTAACCATCGCCGGAGGGCAGGGAAAACTTTCGGGAAAAATAATAAGAATAGGGCATCTTGGATATTTTGGAATGTTTGATGTTATTATTGCAATCAGTGCTCTGGAGATGACGTTAAAAGAAATCGGATTTCAATTTGAGATAGGCTCGGGAATTGCAGAAGCAGAAAAGACATTTATGGAAAATAATTATCTTGATTCTTGAAAGTTTAAAAATGGAATTTAAGGGTGAATAAATATGAATAAGAAAGTATTAATTACCGACGGCATTTCAGAAGAGTCCAGGAAAAAGCTGGAGCATGATTTTGTGGTGGAGGAGAAGAAGAACCTTACGCCAGAAAAGCTTAAAGAGGAGATTAAAGGTATAAATGCGGTAATTATAAGAAGCGCCACCAGGCTTACAGCAGATATTATTGAAGCTTCTGATAAGCTGGAAGTTATAGGAAGAGCGGGGATAGGAGTGGATAATATTGACGTCCCAACTGCTACCAGGAAAGGAATTCTGGTAGTTAATGCTCCTACCAGTAATGCAGTCACTGTGGCAGAGCATACAATAGCACTGCTGCTTTCAGTTGCCAGAAAAATTCCCGAGGCTAATTTTTCTCTGAAAAGCGGAAAGTGGGAGAAATCAAAGTTCAAAGGCATAGAGCTTGAGGGAAAGACCCTGGGAATAATCGGTTTCGGGCAGATAGGAGGACTGGTTGCCAGGAAAGCGATTTGTCTGGGTGTAAAGGTTATAGCCTATGACCCTTTTGTTTCCGAGGATAGGTTCAGGCAGCTTGAAATAAAGAAAGCCAGCAAACTGGAGGGCCTTTACAGTGAAGCTGATTTTATTTCAATACATCTACCCAAGAATAAGGATACTGTAGGGATGTTTAATAAGAAAGAATTTTATAAAATGAAAAAGGGCACCATTATCCTGAATGTGGCGAGAGGCGGAATTATAGTTGAAAAGGATCTTGCAGAAGCCATTGAAGACGGTAAGTTAGGGGGAGCGGCGCTTGATGTTTATGAGAAAGAACCATGTACCGACTCGCCTGTTTTCAAATTGAAAAAAGTTGTATGCACCCCTCATCTGGGAGCGTCCACGGAAGAA
Organism: uncultured Actinomycetota bacterium; assembly: GCA_964595565.1. GTDB lineage: Bacteria > Actinomycetota > Humimicrobiia > Humimicrobiales > Humimicrobiaceae > JAQVEM01. The sequence continues at coordinate 8,364 of CAZQQX010000018.1, read as the reverse complement.
GCTCAGGACAGGGCAGGAACTATAATTGCTGACCAGGTTATAGATGTTTTAAATGGAAGGACAGCTGCTTTTCCTGTGAATGCGCCTGCTATAAGACCGGAACTTATGGATATCCTCAGGCCTTTCTTTGAGCTGTGTGAAGACCTGGGCAGCCTTTTTGTAAATTTATTTGAGGGCAATCTGGATAGCCTTAAAATAGGATATTTTGGCAGGGTATCGGAATTTGATGTAAGGATTCTGACTTCCCTCATACTGGTAAAAATACTTGAGAGATATTCAGCGGAGAACGTTAACCTGGTAAATGCAGACCTGCTGGCCAGGGGGATGGGCCTGAAAGTTAAAGAAGTAAAAAGCGGCGAATCAAAAGATTATGTGAGCTTAATTACCCTGGCAGGTGAGGGCAAAAATGGTGAGCTTTCTATTTCAGCGACGACTACCGGTAAAAAGGATACCCCGAGATTTATAGCAATAGATAAATTTGAAATAGATATGGTTCCTTCCAGGTATATGGCATTTATAAAATACAAGGATATCCCTGGTCAGATAGGAAGAATAGGTACCGCTTTTGGGGAGCTCGGGGTAAATATTGCATCAATGCACGTGGGCAGGAAGAAGTTAAGCGGCGATGCAGTTATGGGGTTGAATCTGGACAACGAAGTAACTCCGGAGATACTTGAAGAATTTAAGAGACTATCAGGCTTTAAGAATATAAAGATAGTCAATCTTTACCAGTAAATAGTTTTAAGCAATTTGAGGAAAAGGATATATCTGGTGATAATAATTTAAAAAGCATTACAGGGATTAAAGAAATCCAGGGGTGCGTTTTTGGAATAGAAAGTAAGTGGTTAGTAATGAAAGGTGTAAAAAATAAGGTCTATATTTTTGATACTACTCTTCGTGATGGAGAGCAGGCACCGGGTATTCATCTAAATACCGGGGAGAAATTAGGAATTGCCGGGCAGCTTGCTAAATTAAATGTGGATATCATAGAAGCAGGTTTTCCAATTTCATCAAAAAGTGATTTTAATTCTGTAAAAGAAATATCGGCTAAAATTAAGGACAGGAAAGTGGCGGCTCTGGCCAGAGCAAATTTTAAGGATATAGATACTGCGGGAGAAGCACTTAAAGAAGCTGCCCTGCCGGTAATACATACTTTTATATCATCGTCTGATATTCATCTTAAATATCAGTTAAAAAAAAGCAGGGAAGAGGTGCTTGAGCTTGCAGCTGAAGCAGTAAAAAGGAGCCTTAGATATACAGATACGGTTGAGTTTTCAGCCATGGATGCAACCAGGAGTGACCGTGTATTTCTCTGCAAACTATTTGAAGTTGCTATTAAAAACGGGGCCAGCGTGATAAATGTTCCGGATACGGTTGGATATACAATTCCCGACGAGTTCGGGCAGTTGATAGACTATATTTTTGAGAATACTTCCGGGGTTGAAAATGTTATAGTAAGCGTCCACTGTCATAATGACCTCGGGCTTGCAGTTGCCAATTCGCTTGCTGCTGTAAAGCATGGAGCAAGACAGGTGGAGTGTGCGGTAAATGGTATTGGTGAAAGAGCGGGCAACGCCTCACTTGAAGAAGTTGTAATGGTTGTTGACACAAGGAAAAAAGACCTGGGGTTATATACCGATATTAATATTGGTGAGATTATGAGGACGAGCAGTATGGTGAAGTCTTTAACCGGTTATATTGTTGCACCAAATAAAGCGATAGTGGGGAAAAATGCATTCAGTCATGAAGCGGGCATACATCAGGACGGGATGCTGAAGGACAGGTCCACTTATGAAATAATAAGACCGGAAGATATTGGATTAAAATCATCGAAACTTGTGCTGGGCAAACATTCAGGAAGGCATGCGTTTGCAGGAAGACTGTCAGAAATCGGTATACAGCTTGACGGGGAAAAAATGGAAAAAGCTTTTGAGAGGTTTAAAGAACTCGCAGAAAAAAAAGGAGCTATAAATGACCAGGATATAAAAGCGATAGTAGAAAATGAAATACACGGGGTTGAGGAGCATTTCCAGCTTAAATATTACAGGGTTAAAAGCGGTTCAGATATTAGAGCTACTTCTTCAGTAGGCATAGAAGTAAATGGTAAACTAAGCGAGAGTACCTCGGAAGGAGACGGGCCGGTTGATTCTTCATTTAAAGCTATTGATAAAATAACCAAAATGAAAGTGAAGTTAATAGAATATAATATAGAAGCTGTATCCGGCGGGAAAGATGCTCTGGGCTCGGTTAAGGTAGTGGTAAGTACCAATGGCGTTGAAGTCATGGGCAGCGGTATAAGCACAGATATAGTTGAGGCCAGTATAAAGGCGTATATCGGAGCTATGAATAGAATTGTAGAGGCGAAGGATAATTGAGTTTTTAAGGTTCTATATTGTTATCCGGTGAGATTATCAGAAAGGAATTACATAAGAGTGAACAGCAAAAAAAACAAACAGCAGACAATGGCGCAAAAAATACTCGCAGAACACTGTGGAAGAGAGTATGTATCCGTGGGTGAGATAGTAAATGCAAATGTGGATATTGTGCTTGCAAATGATATAACCATGCCTATAGCCATAGAAGAATTCGAGAAGATAGGGAAAGAGGAAGTGTTTGACAGGGAAAAGGTGGTTATAGTACCCGACCATTTTGCCCCGAATAAAGATATAAAATCCGCACAGCAGTGCAAGTTTATAAGGGAATTTGCCAGGAAACATAATATTAAAAATTATTTTGAAGTTGGAAGAATGGGTATAGAGCATGCATTGCTGCCTGAGTTAGGGCTGGTGCTTCCGGGTAATCTTGTAGTAGGTGCTGATTCACATACCTGTACATACGGCGCACTCGGGGCTGCCTCAACAGGAGTTGGAAGCACTGATGCTGCTGTGGCAATGGCCACAGGCAGGCTCTGGTTTATGGTTCCGGGCACCATTAAGTTTGTTTACTCGGGAGAGTTAAAAGAATGGATAACCGGCAAGGACCTTATTCTGTACACAATTGGTTTGATTGGAGTGGATGGAGCACTTTATAAATCAATGGAATTCAGCGGACCTGCCGTAGACGAACTTTCTATGGATTCCAGATTTACCATGTCCAATATGGCAATAGAAGCCGGGGGAAAGTTTGGGATATTCGGGGTAGATAAAAAAACAGAAGAATTTTTAGAGTCAAGATCTGATGGAAACTATAAAGTATTTTATAGCGGCCCCGATGCAGAATATGAGAAAATATATAATATAGATTGTTCGGATATAGAACTCCAGGTGTCAACTCCGCATCTTCCCTCCAATGCCAGGAATGCAAAGGGTTTAGCAGATGTTAAAATTGACCAGGTGGTGATAGGCTCCTGCACCAATGGGAGGGTTGAGGATCTGAAGATTGCGGCAGAAATTTTAAAAAATAAAAAGGTAAACGATAATTTGAGAACCATAATAATTCCTGCGACCCAGAATATATATCTTGAGGCTCTCAGGAAAGGTTATATTGAGACTTTTATTAATTCTGGCTGCGCGGTAAGCACACCTACCTGTGGGCCCTGCCTTGGAGGTCATATGGGTGTTCTGGCTGAAGGTGAGGTAGCAGTTTCTACCACCAACAGGAATTTTGTGGGAAGAATGGGCCATCCTGAAAGTAAAGTATACCTGAGCGGGCCTGCGGTGGCAGCTGCATCTGCAATAGCCGGCAGGATAGCAACACCGGGGGAGGTTATATAATGATAATAAGGGAAAGTGTAATAAAATATGGTGATAATATTGATACCGATGTAATAATACCGGCAAGATATCTTAATACAACCGATGAAAGCGAGCTGGCTTCTCACTGTTTTGAGGACCTGGACAAAGATTTTAAACGCAGGGTGAAGGAAAGAAAAATAATAGTGGCAGGCAGTAATTTTGGTTGCGGTTCTTCCAGGGAACATGCTCCGTTATCAATAAAAGCAAGCGGAGTAAAGGTAGTAATAGCCGCATCGTTTGCGCGGATTTTTTTCAGAAATTCCATAAACATAGGGCTCCCGGTTATCGTAAGCGAAGAGGCAGGCAGTTTTATAGAAGATGAAGACAGACTGGAAATTGATTTAAGCAGCGGGACAATCAGTGATGTTACGAAAGATAGAGTTTTTGAGATAAAACCGCTTCCTGATTTTATACAGGGTATAATAAAAAGCGGGGGGTATATAAATTTTACCAGGGATAATATAGAAAGATAGTCCTGTTTGACTGTATGCTCTATTTAAATAAATGGCATTATTGCATGGTTATCTGTTGAATAATGGTTTTTAAGGTAAGTGAAAAATAAATAAATTTATAAATAAGAATCATTTAAAATTTTTTTGAAAAGGAAATACCAGAATGAATGAGATGAATAGTGAATCAAAAAATAAAGATAAAGTATATGTTCTTGATACCACTTTAAGAGATGGCGCCCAGAGGGCGGATATATCTTTTTCGGTTAATGATAAGTTACAGCTTATTGAAAGATTTGATGATATTGGAATTGATTATATTGAAGTTGGATTTCCTGTCTCTAATCCCAAGGAGATGGAGTTATTTGAAAAACTAAAAAATAAAAAGTTTCAGTATTCTAAAATAGTTGCCTTTGGAATGACCAGGTATAAAAATATTAAAGTGGAAGATGATAAAAACATAAAGCAATTGCTCCAGTCGGGCACGGATTCCGTATGTGTGGTGGGCAAGTCATCTGTTACCCATGTGGAAAAAGTTATAGAAACTTCTCTTGAAAATAATTTAAGTATGATTTTTGATTCAATTGAGTATTTAAAAAAGTATTTTCCTGAAATTATTTTTGATGCGGAGCATTTTTTTGACGGTTTTAATGAGAATCCAAAGTATGCAATGGAAACCTTAAAGGTGGCCGCCGGGGCGGGTGCTGATTATCTGGCTCTTTGCGATACCAATGGAGGTGTCCTTCCCGGGGAGGTTGTTGAGATAATTGATAAGGTGAAAAAGAAAGTCAGGGGTGAAATAGGAGTACATTTCCATAACGATAGTGGATGTGCGGTGGCCAATACCGTACTGGCTGTTCAAAAGGGAATAAGGATGGTTCATGGGACAATAAATGGTTATGGTGAAAGGTGCGGCAATGCAGACCTGTGTCAGATAATACCCAATCTGGAAATAAAATTAAATAAAAGATGTTTAAAGGAAGGAAGTTTAAAACATTTAACCAGCCTTTCAAGATTTGTAAATGAAACTGCAAATCAGATTGGGAATCCCAGCCAGCCGTTTGTTGGGCGCAATGCTTTTACTCATAAAGGCGGCATGCATGTAAGCGGGGTAAGCAAACTTTCAAGTGCATTTGAGCATATAAACCCGGAAGTTGTGGGAAATAGTAGGACAATACTGATTTCCGAACTTTCTGGAAAGAAATCTATAATTATCAAAGCAAAAGAATTCGGAATTAATCTGGAAGGTGAACTGGAAAGAGTCAGTGAAATATTAAACAGGGTCCAGAATATGGAGCATAAAGGCTATCAGTTTGAAGCTGCAGATGGAAGTTTTGAATTGCTGGTTAAAGAAATTGCCGGAATAAAGAAAAAATTTTTCAAACTGGAAAGTTTCAGGGTTTTAAATGAGAAAAGAGAGGATGGCAGTATGATGTCCGAGGCAACTGTAAAGGTTCAAATAAAAGGGAAAAGGATAATTGAAACTGCAGAAGGCAACGGTCCGGTTAACGCCCTGGATAAGGCTCTGAGAAAGGCAATTGAGAACTGTTATCCTGTATTAAAAAAGATAACCCTGACTGACTTTAAGGTGAGAGTCCTGAATGAAAAGAAAGGCACAGGAGCAGTGGTAAGAGTTTTGATTGAAACTTCAGATGGTAAGGGAAGCTGGGGGACCATTGGAGTATCAGAAAATATAATAGAAGCAAGCTGGCAGGCGCTGGAAGATAGTGTTATCTATGGACTTACGCATGCCGAGGAAGACGAAGAATAACTAATGCCGAAACCATCCAGATAGAAATAACTGTCTCCGGCACAGCCTATACAGACAGGTTCATTGTTTTTTATGCGTGCTCTGTTCTCCATTATGTTCTCACCGCAAATACTGCAGGTTACCGATTTATATATGGGTGCATACTCAGGAGCTTTCATTGTGAATCTTTTTATATCAAATATATCTTCTTCAGGAACATCCATTTCTTTCATTGCCATTTGCTCTGAGAGTGAGAGAAACTTCTGAATTATATTAGTGGAAACTTTTTTTCTTGTTGCCATGATTTCCCTGAATAATTCGGAGACCTCCGGATATTTTTTTTCATTTAAATCAAGGTAGTCTTTTCTCAGGGAAAGTCTTATGGCGCGGCTGTTTTTACGGTTTATAACGGTAACGGCTGTTTTTCCTATGTCTTTGAAAATTAGGCCATTGTTACCAAAAGTACAGCCGGTGGTAAGCTGTATGCCGTCACTAAAGCAATTGTTGGTTTCTACTATAGCAATTACTTCTTCCATTCCTTCACTGGTAAGAGCCAGGCTTCTCATAGCATAGCAACCTGCTTTTACGCCGTAAGCGGAATAGCTGCATATATGTCCGTGGAGTTCTGCTGATTTTTTTAAAAGTGTTTTAAGGTCGTTTTTTTGTATAAGATTATTTATTTCATCCCTGTACCACATAATACCTCCCGTAAAGATTCTGTCTTTATTATTATACAAAAAGAATTATACGGTTAGTGTTCTGCTTATTCAATTATTTTTAGAACTTTTTTAGTTAAGTTTTTTTGCACTGTGAGCTAAAATTTAAATTAAATTCTTTTATATTTTTCCTATATTTATATAATAAAATTAATCATTAAAAATTATCTTTGTACTTTAAGGTTAAATATTATTAAGGTCCTATTTTAATTGAGGAGGAATGATATGGTATATGGCAAAAAAATAACAGTTTCTACAAATGGATATTCCGATATTAAAGATATTACAGCAAATGTAAAAGAGATTATTGGCCAGTCCGGTATAAAAAATGGGCTGGTAAACGTTTCTGTAGTTGGTTCCACTGCCTCGGTTTCGACCATTGAATACGAGCCGGCTCTGGTAGAAGATATGAAAGACCAGCTGGAAGAATTTGTTTCCAGCAGCAAGCATACCAGGCACTCACAGACCTGGGGAGATGATAATGGATTTTCACATCTTAGGGCCACATTTATGGGACCGAGCATTACTGTGCCGGTCTCTGGTGGCAGTCCGATTCTGGGGACCTGGCAGCAGATAGTGGTTATTGACCATGATAACAGGCCCCGTTCACGTGATGTTTATATACAGGTTATGGGGGAGTAATAAGATATAAATTAGAATAACTTAGGAGGGGCTAATTTATTTATTTCCGTCTGTAACAACCTCTGCCTCTTTTTGTTTTCAGATTATTAAGTTTTCCTATATTTTAAAGGAAAGAAGATAAGCTATTTTTATTTTATGGCTTTCCAATAATAAATTCCTGCAATATATTGCCTGCTTCATGGAGCGTCTTTACAGTATACATTCCATCTGGCAGTGGCGCTTCAAAGTGTGTATTTCCTTTTTTCATGTCTATTTCAAACACAAGGTTTCCTGACATATCATAAATTTGGACCCAGTTATTGTTTGCATACTCCCACCAGAATACAAACTCGAAGTTGTTATCATCATTTACCCATACCTGATAACAGGTTATATCATGGTCTCTTACCCAGACTTTCTTTTCAGATGCAGAACCAACTTCTTCTGTTTCCTGGTAAGTAAGTATAATATTATCGAAATCAGTAATGGCAGGTTGAGCTTCACTGTTATCTACCCCAAAAAATATATTTATAGCTTTCGTAGCAGCAATTGTTCCTGGAGGCAATAGAGGCAAAAGCCCGATAGCATTGAATACTAAAGTAGTCCATTCCGGATAATTATTGGTATCCGTTAATGTACCGCTTGCAATTACATTATCTCCATCATCAAGGAGTTCTACTTTTATATAAAAAGAGTCAATATAAGTATTAATATTGTTTCTTACTTCAAGACTCATGGAAAGATAGGGAGAGCTAACAGGTATTTTCTGCAAAATGTATGAGTCACCTGTATAAGAATCAATTCTTGCATAACTATTTGAACCTCCGCCTTCAGTTTCAATGCTTACATTATTAAATGCGTGTGAAGGGTCTATATAAGTGGTCCATCCGGTAAAGTCACCTGTTTCAAAATCAGCATTGGTTAGAAGCCCCGGTGCTGCGAATAGAAAGTTAAAAGGCAGGGCAAGAAGGGCAATAAACAGGATAGAAGCTACGGGAATAAACCATTTTTTCATAATGATTCCTTTCGCATTAAAGATAATATCACTTGGTGAAATTATAGCATATTTAGAAATATTGTAATAAATTTATTAT
>CAZQQX010000017.1:0-37781 GCA_964595565.1 uncultured Actinomycetota bacterium | reverse complement strand
TGGAGCAGGTAGCGTTACCAGGATACTGGAGTAAGAGGAAAAAGGGGAATATAAACAGGAGGAACTTTAATGATGGCAGGTAAATTAGGTCAGAAAATTAGAATAAAGTTAAAGGCTTATGACCATGAAGTTATAGACCGTTCGGCAAAAAAAATAGTTGAGGCTGTTGAAAATTCAGGTTCAAAAGTTTCTGGCCCGATTCCGTTGCCCAATAAGAAGAATGTATACTGTGTCATAAGGTCTCCCCATGTAGATAAAGATTCAAGGGAACATTTTGAAATAAGGACACATAAAAGACTTATAGATATTATTGACCCCACCCCAAAAACAGTAGACTTATTGATGAGGTTAAGTTTACCGGCGGGAGTGGGAATAGAAATAAAGTCCTGATTGGACTTCAGGAGAGTATGTTTTCCGGAAAGTGGTGTGTAAATGGTAAGTGCAATATATGGCAAAAAACTTGGATGTACGCAGATATTCGGCGAGAACGGGAATGCGTTGTATGTTACTGCAATAGAGGCTGAAAAAGGCGTGGTTATTCAGGTTAAAAATAATAAAAAAGATGGTTATAATGCTCTCAAGGTGGGTTTTGGCAGTATTAAAGATAAAAAAGCCATTCAACCCCATAAAGGGGAATTTGTTAGAAATAATCTTGATCTGAAGAAAAATTTAAGGGAAATAAGAGTGGATGAATTTGATAAGGATTATAAACCGGGAGATGTCCTGGATGTCAGTGTTTTTAAAGTAGGGGATAAGATAAAGATAACCGGAAATAGCAGGGGTAAAGGATTTGCCGGAGTAATCAAGAGATACGGGTTTCATAGAGGTAGAATGACTCATGGTTCTCATTCCCACAGGATACCGGGTTCGGTCGGGATGTGCGCGACACCCTCAAGAATAGCAAAGGGTAAGAAGATGCCCGGGAGAATGGGGCATAAGAAGATAACTATTAATGGCTCGGAAATAATTGATATTATTGAAGACGAGAATCTAATACTGGTAAAAGGTAGCGTGCCGGGCGCAAAAGGCAGTCTGGTATTTTTACAAAAAATTTAATTTATTATAGTGTTTGGGAGAATTAATGGGAAGTTTAAGCGTTGTTGACCAGAATGGCAGTGAGTTAGAGAAAATAAATATATCCAGCAAGATAGTTGGTCATGCAATAAATTCTGAAATATTATATCAGGAAGTTAGGAGATACCTAGCTTCTGTAAGATCCGGGACACATAAGACCAAAAGCAGGAGTGAAGTAAGAGGAGGAGGTAAAAAACCCTGGAGACAGAAGGGCACCGGTAATGCAAGAGCCGGGTCTACAAGGTCGCCTTTATGGAAGGGTGGGGGTGTGGTTTTTGGGCCCGAGCCCAGAGATTATTCTTTTAAATTAAATAAAAAGGTGATAAAGCAGTCAAAAAAAATGGCGCTATCAGAGAAGTTCAAAAATAAAAAAATAGTAGTGCTGGATAAATTAGATTTTGATAGTCCCAAAACCAGTAAAGCGGCAGAGATATTAAGGAATCTTAATTTAGATAAAGATAAAGTTCTGATTGTCTTCGAGGATTTAAATAGCAATATGGAAAAATCTTTCAGGAATGTACAGAATGTTCTGGTAGAAAGTGTAAAGGGAGTAAATACCTATGTTATGCTACTGGCAGATTATATAGTTTTTACTAAAAGTTCTATAGATGAATTTATTAAGAGGTTGGGTAATGAAAGATCCTAGGGACATAATACTTTCTCCTGTGGTATCGGAAAAGAGTTATGTTGGAGTTCAGAAAAAAAGATACTCTTTTTTTGTTGATATAAGGGCAGAAAAGAGTGAAATAAAAAAAGCGATTGAATCAGTTTTCAAGGTCAGAGTTTTAAAGATAAATACTATTAATGTTAAACCAAAGCCAAAAAGGCTCGGGAGGTCTGTTGGTGTCAGCTCTAAGAAAAAAAGAGCTATTGTTACTCTCGGCAAAAATGATAAAATTGATTTTTTTGAATCAGTCTAATTTGGTCTGGAGGTATTAAGATTGGCTGTTAAAAAATATAAGTCCACCTCTCCTGGTAGAAGGTTTGGGACAGTTTCAGATTTTTCTGCTTTGACGAAGAAAAAGCCGGAGAAATCTTTAACAGGTCCATTAAAGGATGATGCAGGGAGAAATAATAAAGGAAGGATTACCAGAAGGCATAGCGGAGGGGGACATAAGAAATTATATAGAACTATAGATTTTAAAAGATTAAGAGACGGCATTCCGGCAAGGGTGGAGGCTATTGAGTATGATCCCAACAGAAGTGCAAGGATTGCCCTTCTCAGCTATAAGGATGGTAAAAAAAGTTATATAATTGCGCCCCTTAAATTAAAGGTGGGGGATATATTAATGTCAGGGGAAAAGATTGACATAAAACCCGGGAACGCTCTCCCATTGAAGAATATCCCGGTTGGAACGATAATCCACAATATTGAATTGAAAAGAGGAAAAGGAGCAGAACTGGCAAGGTCTGCAGGGGCAGATGCGCAGCTTCTTGCAAAGGAAGGAGAGTATGCCAGCATTAAACTTCCTTCCGGTGAAGTGAGACTGGTGGGGATAGAATGCAGGGCATGTGTTGGCCAGGTGGGCAATACAACCCATGAGATAATTAAGCTGGGCAAAGCCGGGAGAAAAAGGTGGCTCGGTATAAGGCCGTCGGTTAGAGGAACAGCGATGAACCCTATAGACCATCCTCACGGTGGGGGAGAAGGTAAAAATAAAAGCTCCGGGAGGAATCCTGTTACACCATGGGGTAAGCCAACACTGGGTTACAGGACAAGGAAAAAAAATAATCAGAATGATAAGTATATAATCAGAAGAAGGAATAAATAATTTTTAGTTTTTATTTAGAGGAGGGCTAAAGTGTCAAGGTCTCTAAAAAAAGGACCTTTTGTTGAAGAAAAATTGTTAAAAAAAATAAATGGATTGAATGAATCAGGGGGAAAGAAAATAATAAAAACCTGGTCCAGGAGTTCAACTATTTTTCCTGAAATGGTCGGCCATACTATAGCTGTTTATGATGGTAGAAGACATATTCCAGTGTTTATTACAGAGTCTATGGTCGGGCATAAGCTGGGTGAGTTTGCGCCGACGAGGTCTATAAGGCCGCATATTTATAAAGGGAAAAGTGAGAAGGTTACCACTGTTAAGAAATAAAATAGATTACCTTAATATGAGGAGGAGGTCTGCTCTTTGGAAGCAATGGCTGTTGAAAAATTTATAAGGATATCGCCAAGGAAATTAAAATATGTTGTTGATGCAATAAAAGAAAAGCCGATAGAAGATGCAATTGATATATTATCTTTAACGCCCAGAGTAGCTGCTGGTGTGGTAAAAAAGGCCATACAGAGCGCGGTAGCAAATGCCACGGAGAATCACAAGATGAAAGAGGAAGATTTATTTATTTCAAAAATAATAGTGAATGAGGGGCCAACCCTGAAAAGATTCAGGCCAAGAGCCAGAGGCAGAGCCAGCAGAATAAGGAAAAGAACGGCGCATCTATCGGTTTATGTATCTGACGGGAAGGATAAGGAGGAATAAAATGGGACAGAAAGTTAGTCCTATCGGGCTTAGACTTAGTATAAATAAGGGCTGGCAGTCCAGGTGGTTTGCTTCTAAAGGTTATGACAAACTTCTTAAGGAAGATATTATTATAAGGAATATGATTGAGGAACAGCTTGGTAATGCAGGGATATCGAAAATTGAGATTGAGAGGACAGAAGAAGAGGTAAAAGTGGATATGTATACCTCCAAACCCGGCGTAGTTATAGGGAGAAGAGGGGCAACTATAAACGATATCAGGGATTCAATAGAGAAAAAGACGGGTAACATTATCCAGTTGAATATAATGGAAATAAAAAAGCCCGAGCTGGTTGCAAGGTTAGTAGCCGAAGGAATTGCTTCACAGTTAGAGGGGAGAGTTAGTTTCAGGAAGGCAATGAAAAAAGCAGTTTCATTATGTATGAAAGCAGGAGCGAAGGGCGTGAGAATACAGTGCTCGGGCAGGTTGGGTGGAGCAGAAATGGCAAGGACAGAGTGGTATAGAGAAGGAAGGGTTCCGCTGCATACCCTGAGAGCAAATATTGATTATGGTTTTACAGAAGCCAATACGACTTTTGGCAAGATAGGTGTGAAGGTATGGATTTATCTGGGTGATATCATACTGGATGAAGAAGAAATGAAGAAAAGCAGGCAGCCGGATAAAGGAAGTAAAAAGGAAGAAAAAGTTTAAAAATTAGGAGATATAAATGGCAGCAATGTTAATACCCAAGCGAATAAAGTACAGAAAAGTGCAGAGAGGTAAGATGAAAGGAAAAGCAAAAGGTGGCACGAGGCTATCTTTTGGTGAGTACGGGCTACAGGCACTGGAGTCTGGCTGGCTGACCAGCCGTCAACTGGAGGCTGCGAGGGTGGCTCTTACAAGATATATAAAAAGAGGGGGAAAAGTCTGGATTAATGTTTTTCCTCATAAACCGGTGACCAAAAAGCCGGCGGAAACCCGTATGGGCGGCGGTAAGGGTGTTCCGGAAAATTGGGTTGCTGTTGTAAAACCGGGTAAAATATTATTTGAACTTTCGGGTGTTAGCATGGAAGTTGCAAAGGAAGCAATAAGGCTGGCTTCTAATAAATTATCAATAAAAACGAAATTTGTTTATGAAGAATTATAGCTATTAAATAGAGATTGGTCAGGAAATGAAAGTAAGTGAGATAAGAGAACATACAAAAGAGGAATTAGAAACAAAGCTTTTCGATATAAAAAAGAGTCTTTTTGGTCTGAAATTCCAGAAAGCTACCGGGCAGCTGGAAAATCCGGTAAAAATACGTAATCTCAGAAAAGATATAGCCAGAATAGAAACTTTACTGAGGGAGAAAGAGACTGATAAAAAGAGCAGTGGAGAAAATCAGGAGAAAATAAATAAGAAAGCGAAGAAGAAAGTCACAAAGAAATAAAGGGGGATTTTTGGAAAGAGGCAAAACAAAAATAAGAGTGGGAACGGTAGTAAGTGAAAGTATGAACAAAACTGCTGTCGTAGCGGTAGAATCTTATTACAAGCACCCTTTATATAAAAAGATTTTAAGAAAGATAAGCAGATTAAAGATTCATGACCCTGAAAATATTTGCAAAACAGGTGATGTAATAAAAATTGCTGAAACCAGGCCCCTTAGCAAGACCAAGCGCTGGAGACTGGTGGAAGTGGTAAAGAAAGCGGAATAAAGAAGGATTTAGAAATGATTCAAACTGAAAGTAGCGTAAATGTAGCTGATAATACAGGTGCCCGGGAAATTAAGTGTATTAAAGTTTTAGGCGGTTCAAGAAAAAGATATGCCCGTGTTGGAGATATATTTATTGCTGCTGTAAAGGATGCGAATCCCGGAGGGGTAGTAAAGAAAAGCGAGGTAGTTAAGGCTGTTCTCGTAAGGTCAAAGAAGACATACAGGAGGCCGGATGGTTCTTATGTGAGGTTTGATGATAACGCAGCAGTTATTATTGATGCACAGAATAACCCGCGTGGGACCAGAATATTTGGCCCGGTGGCAAGAGAGCTGAGAGATAAAAATTTTATGAAAATAATTTCGCTTTCACCTGAGGTAATTTAGATACACAAGAGTCGGAAGATGGAGCCCGAAAAAATGTTAAAAATAAAGAAAAATGACAGAGTTAAAATTATAAAGGGAAAAGATAGAGGAAAGACCGGGAAGGTACTCCGTATGGAGTCCTCAAAGAATAGGTTATATATTGAAGGCATCAATATTGTAAGGAAGCATATGAGGCAGAAGGACCAGAATAAACCGGGCGGGATTCTAAAAAAAGAAGGGCCAATTGATATTTCTAATGTCGAGTTGATATGTCCGAATTGCGGTAAAGTAGTCAGAGTTGGTTTTAGAGTCAAAGAATCTGGCGAAAAAGCAAGAATATGCAGAAAATGTAATCAGGAAATTTAAAACAGTTTTTGGTGGTATTAATGGAACCGAGATTAAAAGAAAAATATAAAAAAGAAATTATTCCTAAAATGTTAAAAGAGAGTAAGTTTAAAAATGTGATGGAGGTGCCCCGGGTAGAAAAGATATGTGTGAATATGGGGGTGGGTTCCGCAACTCAAAATATAAAGGAACTGGAATCTGCCAGCAACGACCTTGCTGTAATAACAGGGCAGAGGCCTGTTATAACCAGGGCAAGGAAATCTATTGCAGGATTTAAAATAAGGGAAGGGAATCCTATTGGATGCAAGGTAACATTGAGAGGAGCCAGAATGTATGAGTTTTTAGATAGGCTGCTGAGTATAGCAATTCCAAGAATCAGGGATTTTAGGGGCCTTTCTAAAAAGAGCTTTGATGGTAATGGAAATTACACTATGGGGATAAAAGAACAATTAGTTTTCCCGGAAGTGGATTATGACAGTATTTTAAGTGTTAAGGGAATGAATATAACAATTACGACCAGTGCGAGAAGTAATAGTGAGGCGCTGGATTTATTGGAAGAGTTCGGGTTCCCTTTTAAAAAATAATAAGTTTATTTTCTAAGGAGATATTTAATTGGCAAGAAAAGCACTTATAGAAAAACAGAAAAAAGAGGCTAAGTATAAAACAAGAGAGTATAACAGATGTTTTGTATGTGGCAGATCAAGAGGTTATTACAGAAAATTTGGTTTATGCAGGATTTGCCTTAGAAAAATGGCACATGAAGGAAAAATTCCTGGACTGACAAAGTCCAGCTGGTAAAAGGAGGATTTATGTCTGGGGTTACAGATCCTATTTCAGATATGTTAACCAGGATAAGAAATAGCGGTACCGCTAAAATGGATATAGTCAATATACCATATTCAAAATTAAAAATGGAAATAGCCAGGGTGTTAGGTGAGGAAGGCTATATCAGAAATTTTGAAGTTAATAAAGACGAAGGTCCCGGCGGAACGGTTAAGATATACTTGAAATATAGTAAAGATAAGAAGCCAAGCATAAGCGGACTAAAGAAAATAAGTAAACCCGGGCTCCGTGTTTATGCCAGAAAGGATGAAATACCAAAAGTACTGGGAGGATTGGGAACAGTAATATTATCTACGTCAAAAGGCGTGCTTACAGGCAGGGAAGCTAAGAAGCAGCAGGTTGGCGGCGAAGTGGTGTGCTATATATGGTAGAAAGGTGATTAAAGGTGTCAAGGATAGGGAAAAAACCGGTTATTGTGCCGGAAGATGTGGATATTAAAATAGATGGAAATAATATTAATATAAAAGGTAAGCTGGGGGAGCTTTCTTTAAAGTTTGACAGAGGTTCTATTAAGTTGAATAGAGAGGATAACAGGTTAATAGTTATCCCGCTCTCGGAAAGCAATGAAAACAGGGCTAAATATGGACTTTATAGAAGCCTGATAAATAACATGGTTACCGGTGTAACCGATGGTTTCAGCAAAACGCTTAAAATAGTTGGCGTGGGTTACAGGGCGGCGAAGAAAGGCGATAATCTTGAAATTGCAGTTGGCTATTCAAATCCTGTAACAGTAAATCATCCAGAGGGCATATCTTTTGAAGTTCCTGACAATACAACAATTATAGTCAGGGGAATAGACAGGCAGCTGGTAGGAGAAACAGCTGCCAGGATAAGGCGTATAAGAAAACCCGACCCCTACAAGGGGAAAGGTATAAAATACGAAAAGGAAATAATAAGAAGGAAAGCAGGCAAGGCTGCCATCACCAGCACATCGTAACCGGCCACAGGAGATTTTATGAAGAATATAATTGAAAGAAAAGATAAAAGTTTAAGAAGGAAGCTAAGGAGCAGACATAAAGTTTTGAAGGGAAGTAATCGCCTCAGGCTTGCCGTTTATAGAAGCAATAAATATATATACGGGCAGATTGTAGATGATAATGCCGGTGTTACGCTGCTGGGAATATCAAGTAAGGATGTAGAAAGTAAAAAGGGCGATAAGGGTAAAATAGATATAAGTTTCAGAACCGGCGAGGCGCTGGCTGAAAAGGCCGGGAAGAAGAAGATAAGTGAAGTTGTTTTTGATAGAAGTGGATACAAGTACCATGGAAGAGTAAAGGCCCTTGCAGAGGGCGCAAGAAAAGGTGGATTAAAATTTTAACCTTAGTTTTATCAAGGAGGATTTTTTGTGGCTGAACGTTCTAAAGATACAGAATTAAGTGAAAAAGTAATAAAAATAAATAGAGTTGCAAAGGTAGTAAAAGGCGGCAGGAGATTTAGCTTCAGCGCCCTGGTGGCAGCAGGCAACATGAATGGTATGGTAGGAGTTGGTTTTGGTAAAGCCAATGAAGTTTCTACTGCGATCCAGAAGGGTATTAATAATGCAAAGAAAAATATGTTTAAGGTACCTCTGGTTGATGGGACAATACCATATGCAATTGATGCCCGCTTTGGTGCAGGGCATGTCTTTATGAAGCCGGCCTCTCATGGTAAGGGTGTGATAGCAGGTGGGCCGGTAAGGATGATAATGGAATTAGCCGGTGTGAAAAATATTCTTACCAAGTCATTAGGAAGTGCCAATGCTTTAAATATTGTTAACGCAACTATAAATGGCTTAAAAATGCTTAAAACACCGGAGCAGGTGGAAAGTTTACGGCAAATAAATCGGGAAGATAAAGCAGAGGTCAGTTAATACAATGTTTTGGTTAATTAGTTCGGGTTCTTCCGGAAGGAGGAAAAAGTGAAACTCAGTGATTTAAAGTCCCCCGGGTCTATAAAGAAAAAGAAAAGGGTGGGCAGAGGTAATGGTTCCGGTCATGGGACTACAAGTGGCAGGGGCACCAAAGGGCAATTGTCCCGCTCGGGAGGTAAGACCAGACCGGGCTTTGAAGGTGGACAGATGCCTCTCCAGAGGAGATTGCCCCATCTTAAAGGATTTAAAAATAAACGAAAAAAAATAAATAATCTGGTAAACGTGGGGCAGTTAGAAAAATTTAATGACGGCGCCACCATTGATGCCGGGTTTTTGGAGAAGAACGGATTTCTTAAAAGGAAGTCAGATCCTGTAAAAATACTGGGCAATGGTAAGCTTACCAGGAAATTAACCGTTAAAGCTAATTTTTTCAGTAAGAGTGCTATAGATAAAATTGAAAAAGCAGGTGGGAAGATAGAGGTGGTTTAATGTTCAGGGCTATAATAAATGCCTTTAGAATCAGTGAGATAAGAAACAGGATATTATTTACTGTAGGCATTTTAGCCGTTTACAGATTTGGTGCTAACTTAACCGTGCCGGGTGTTGATGCCTCTAAAATTTTAGAGCAGGTTGAAACCGGAATAATGGGAATGATGGATTTATTTTCGGGGGGAGCACTGGGCAATTTTGCGGTTTTTTCACTGGGCATAATGCCATACATAACATCAACAATTGTTATGCAGCTTCTTCAGGTAGTAATTCCAAGATTGGAACAGCTGGCAAAAGAAGGGGAGCTGGGAAGAAGAAAGATAAATCAGATAGCAAGGTATATGACAGTTGGACTGGCATTAATACAGTCTACAGCTATGGTGTTTTCTTTCAGAAGTTATGGTGCCATACCCCAGTTTGATTTTATGCATGTCAGTATGATAATTATTACCCTGACTGCAGGAACTACGGTGATAATGTG
The DNA here is from genome assembly GCA_964595565.1 of uncultured Actinomycetota bacterium. Lineage (GTDB taxonomy): Bacteria > Actinomycetota > Humimicrobiia > Humimicrobiales > Humimicrobiaceae > JAQVEM01. Next base: position 28,183 of record CAZQQX010000017.1, on the reverse strand, counting down.
GCTTGGTGAATTAATAAATATTCATGGAATTGGGAATGGAATATCGCTTATTATATTTGCCAGTATAATCTCAAGGATACCGGGCCAGCTTATAAGCTTATTTAGATTGGGCACAAATTATTTCTTCCTGGCCCTTTTTATAATTTTTGCTATTGGATTGATTGTGGCCATAATACTTATTCAACAGGGGGAGAGGAAAATACCGGTTCAGTATGCGAAAAGGATTGTAGGGAGAAAAGTTTTTGGCGGGCAGAGCACGTATATACCACTAAAGGTAAACCAATCGGGAGTAATGCCCATAATACTGGCTGTATCTGTGGTATTGTTTCCTACCACCCTTGCGCAGTTTATACCGGTGGGATGGGTCCAGTCAATTGCTAATGCCATGAGTCCCACTATAGAGGGGAGAATAAACCCGGTTTATGCCATCACTTACACACTTCTTATTATAATATTTGCTTATTTTTATACCGCTATAACTTTTAATCCTATTGATACAGCAGATAATTTAAGAAAGTATGGAGGTTTTATACCGGGTCTTCGTCCAGGGAAAAATACTGCAGATTATTTGACCAATATTTTGAACAGGATAACACTGCCGGGAGCGATATTCCTGGCTATAATCGCGCTTCTGCCGGAGTTATTGATTAACTATCTGGGTATACCATTTAGATTTGGTGGAACTTCAATAATTATTGCTGTGGGCGTTGCACTGGATACTATGAGGCAACTTGAATCACAGCTTACTATGAGAGATTACGAGGGGTTTTTAAAATGAGAATAGTTTTACTGGGGCCGCCGGGTGCAGGTAAGGGGACACAGGCGAAGGCAATTTCTAAAGAAATTGATGTGCCCCATATTTCAACTGGAGATATTTTAAGGAATGAGATTAAAAACGGGACTGAACTGGGTAAAAAGGCAGCAAATTTTGTTGAAAGCGGTAAGTTGGTTCCGGATGAGACGATAATAGAGATAATAAAAAGCAGAATAAGAAGTGGGGAATTAGACAGGGGATTTTTAATGGATGGTTTCCCGAGAAATCTAAAGCAGGCAAAGATGTTTTCAGAGATGATGGAAGAACTGAATATTAAGCTGGATAGGGTTATAAATATAGTCGTTGATGAAAATGAGGTTATCAGAAGGCTCGGCAACAGGAGAATATGCAGCGTATGTAAAAGTATATTTAGTATTGGTGATGATGGCAATAATATGAAGAGGTGCCCTAAATGTGGGGGGCTTTTGCTGAAAAGGAAAGACGATAGCGAGGATGTTATCAGGCACAGATTAAAAGTTTACGAATCAGAGACAAAACCTCTTATAGATTATTATACCGACAGGGGAATACTGGTTAATGTCGATGGTTCGGGGAAAGAAGAAGAAATAACCGGAAGGATATTAGAAAATACATGATAATATGCAAGTCTAAAGATGAGATAGAGATAATGCGTAGGGCAGGCGAAATCGTTGCCGAGTTTCTTTTAGAAATAGAGAAAATAATAGAACCGGGTATTACTACAGATTATATAGATAAAATAGCCGAAGATTTTATAATTGGTAAAGGAGCAATTCCTGCTTTTAAAGGTTACGTGGGGAAGTTTGGCAAAAGACCCTATCCAGGTAGTGTGTGTGTATCAATCAATGAAGAAGTTGTCCACGGGATTCCCGGTAAAAAGGTTATAAAGGAAGGGGATCTAGTTTCTGTAGATGTAGGTGTTAAGAAAGACGGGTTTTATGGAGATGCGGCCCGGACTTTTAAAGTTGGTGAAGTGACCGGGATTGCCGATAAACTATGGAAAGCCACCAGAGAAGCACTTGATCTGGGTATAGAAAAGTGCGTGGCCGGTAATAGATTATCTGACATATCGCACGCAATAGAAAGCAGAGCATTGAGGGATAACTTTTCTGTAGTGAAGGATTTTGTAGGTCACGGAATTGGAAGGGAAATGCATGAAGACCCCCAGGTGCTGAATTATGGGATTCCGGGAAGAGGCCCGGTTTTGAAAGAAGGTATGGTTCTTGCTATAGAGCCAATGTTAAATCAGGGCAACAGTGAAGTATTAGTATTAAATGATTTATGGACCGTAGTGACTTATGATAGGAAGCTTTCATGCCATTTTGAAGATTCAGTGGCTATATGTGAGGGCGAACCTGTAATATTAACAAGAGTTTAGAATATTATTAAAAAATTTTATAGACATACTGAAGTATTTTTGATAACCTACGTATTTGCGCTATTTTAATATAAAAATAATGCCGGAGGTTTTAAGATTTCTAAAAAAGAAGATGTAATAGAAGCAGAGGGAACAATTTTAGAGGCTCTTCCCAATGCGATGTTCAGGGTAGAGCTTGATAACGGACATAAAGTACTGGCTCATATTTCAGGCAAGATGAGGATGCATTATATAAAGATTTTACCTGGAGATAAAGTTAAGGTTGAAATATCACCGTATGACCTGAGCAGGGGAAGGATTATTTTTAGAAAAAAATGATTTTAAGTCAGGGTTTTATGGTTATTGATAAAAGGAAGTTGATGGAGAGAGGGAATACAAATGAAGGTTAAACCATCAGTAAAGAAAATGTGTAAAAATTGCAAGATTATAAAAAGAGAAGGAAAAGTTATTGTTATCTGTAAAAATCCACGACATAAACAGAGGCAGGGTTAAGGAGGTTTTAATTGGTAAGAATTTCAGGTGTTGACATACCGAATGATAAGCATATCTGTGTGGCTCTGACTTATATTTATGGAATAGGCAGATCAACTGCGGACAAGATACTGGATAAATTAAATATTAGTAAGGGTATAAAGGCCAGGGATCTTAGCGAAGACGAGCTGGTAAAAATAAGGGAGTACATAGAAAGTAATTATACCATAGAGGGAGACCTTAGAAGAGAAGTAACTCAGAATATAAAGAGATTAATCGAGATAAATTCATACAGGGGAATCAGACACAAAAGAGGTCTACCGGTAAGAGGGCAGAGGACCCATACCAATGCCCGTACCAGAAAAGGTAAACGAAGAGGCGTGGGGATAAGGAAAGGAAAATCTTAAATAAATTTTAATTAGGAACCACAGGAGGTAAGATTGGCAAAAAAGGCCAGTGGTAAAAGAAGAGTAAAAAGTAAAGAAAGAAAAAATATACCATATGGTATCGCGAACATTCAGTCTACTTTTAATAATACTATTGTAAATATTACAGATCTGAATGGGAATACTATTGCATGGGGCAGTGCCGGTGGCCAGGGTTTTAAAGGTTCAAGGAAAAGCACACCTTTTGCTGCCCAGATAACGGCTACTGCAGTAGCAAGAAATGCAAGAGAACATGGAGTTGTAAAAGTAGATGTTAAAGTCAAAGGCGTTGGGTCAGGAAGAGAAACTGCAGTTAGAAGCCTGCAGGCTGCCGGGTTAGAGATAGGCAATATAATAGATGTAACGCCCGTACCACATAATGGATGCAGACCGCCCAAGAGAAGAAGGGTTTAAAAAGTTTAAAGTAAGGAGTTATCTTATATGGCATCTTCTAAAAATACTGCCTGCAAGCAGTGCAGGAGAGAAAAAGTAAAGTTATATCTAAAGGGGCAGAGGTGTTACTCTGATAAGTGTGTGCTTGAAAAGAAACCATATGTTCCGGGGCAGAGAGCCAGGAGAAGGACAATGGAGACAGATTATTATGCACAGTTAAGAGAAAAACAAAAAGCCAGAAGATATTATGGTTTAATGGAAAGGCAGTTTAGAAATTATTATGAGAAAGCAGTAAAAAGAAAAGGAGTTACAGGAGAAATTTTGCTTCAATTTCTGGAAATGAGACTCGACAGCATTGTTTACATGATGGGGCTTGCAACCTCCAGGGCACAGGCAAGGCAATTGATTTCTCACGGTCATGTACGTGTTAATAATAAAAAAGTTGATAGGCCCTCATACCAGTTAAAAGAAGGGGATGAAGTGAGCATTGCTGAATCAAGCAAAGAAATAGCTCCCGTGGTAGAAGCAAAAGAAAGTGGAGGAACTCTGACTGTACCGGAATGGCTGAAAGTGGATATTGATAACTTAAAAGGTAAAGTATTGAGATATCCCGAGAGACAGGAAATAAAGGCTCCTGTTAATGAGCAAGTAATAGTAGAACTTTATTCTAAATAATGTGGGTATTCATTTGAGTATTCTTTTTAGGAGGTAGATATAAATTGCTAAAAATGCATAAACCCAATGTAATTGTTAAACATAAGGATGATTTTTCAGGGGAGTTTGTTATTGAACCACTGGAAAGAGGTTTTGGGCACACTTTAGGTAATTCCATAAGAAGAGTTCTTCTTTCGTCTATAGAAGGTGTGGGAATTACGAGAATCAGGGTGGATGGTATTATGCATGAATTTTCAACTCTTGAGGGGATGAGGGAAGATATGTTGGAATTCATTGCTAACCTTAAAGAAGTTGTCTTCAGAATGGAAGATGATGAGCCTGTGATATTAAAATTTGAAAAGAAAGGTCCCGGGAGTGCAATAGCTTCAGACATAAAGCTTACACCGGGAGTGGAGATAATAAATCCAGATAAATATATCTGTACCCTGACCAAAAAGGGGAAATTAAATGCGGAAGTTAGGATTGAAAAGGACAAAGGTTATAAAAATGCAGAAGAAAATGCAGTGGAGGGGGAACCTATAGGAGTGGTACCGATTGATACGATATTTTCTCCTGTAAAGCTGGTTATTTTTAAAGTAGAGAATACAAGAGTGGGTCAGGTGACTAATTTTGATAAGCTTACAGTAAATATTAACACCAATGGCAGCATAAAGCCGGAGGAGGCTTTAAGCCAGGCATCCAAAATTATCAATGATTATATGGCGCTTCTGATAAACCTCTCAGATAAGGAAAATAAGGACGAACCTATATTTGAAGAAATCGAGGAGGAGGACACAAAACAGGTGTATCCCTCTATTGAAGAACTGGAGCTTTCAGTTAGAGCATATAATTGCCTGAAAAGGGAAGGTATTGATTCTGTAGAAAAATTGCTGGGATACAGTGAAGATGAACTTCTGGATATAAGAAATTTTGGGCAAAAATCAATTCAGGAAGTTAAAGACAAGATTAAAGAACTGGGTTTATCTTTTAAACAGAAATAACAGGCAGGTGAATTAGAATTATGGTAATACCAAAAAAAGGCAGGAGATTTGGCGGAAGCAGCAGCAATCAGAAAGCAATTATGAGAAATCTAACTATTTCTCTATTTAATAATGGAAAAATTAAGACTACACTTGCAAAAGCAAAGTTTGTGAGAAGCTTTGTTGACAAAGTAATAAGTACGGCCAAAAAAGATAACCTGGCGGCCAGGAGAAACTGTATAAAATTACTGGGGAATACTGAAGCAGTGCAAAAGTTGTTCAACGAAATTGCTCCGGCTATGTATGAAAAATCAAGCGGGTTTACCCGGATAGTTAAATACAAAAACAGGGCAGGAGATGGAGCACAGCTTGTGATTATGGAGCTTCTTAAAAAATAAAAGGTAATAAGTTTTGCTATTTTGAAAAGTTTAACTTTAAACCGGGTAATATGATTAATAACTACATGGCCGTTATGGAGTATGATGGGACTGATTACAGCGGTTTCCAGAAACAGCCGGGGGGAATTAATACTATACAGAGTCAGTTGACCGCAGTTTTTTCAAAAATATTAAGTGAAGAGATTATTTTAAAATATGCGGGCAGAACTGATAAGGGGGTTCATGCAATATACCAGGTAATAAATTTTAGAACCGTTAGAGAACTGGATATCCATAGAATTAAGTGGTCTGTAAATAGCATGCTCCCCGACGATATAGTTATTAAAGAAATGAAAAAGGTTAGCCCTGCCTTTGATGCAAGAAGGGATGCATATTTAAGGGAATATAGCTATTTTGTAGTAAATAAAGATTGTCAGAGCGTTTTTTTGAAAAAATACAGTATTCTTGTGAGCAGGCAGTTAGATATAAGACTTATGAAAAAGGCCGCAAAGATGTTTGTTGGGGAAAAAGATTTTGCGTCTTTTTGCAATCCCGGATGTTCGGGGAAAAATACAGTAAGAAAGGTATACAGATTTACAGTTAAAAAAAACGGAGAAGATTTGATAGTTTTTAAAATTGCTGCAAACTCTTTTCTATATAATATGGTCAGGATTATAATCGGAACCCTGCTTGAGATAGGAAGCGGAAAGAGGACGCTGGTAAGTATAAGGGAAGCTTTTAAAGAGAGGAATAGAGAACTATCAGGCAAAATTGTATCTGCAAAGGGGCTTATTCTTACTGGTGTGGAATATTTTTAGGTGATTGGAGGAAATTATGGTTAATGTTGGACTTAAAACATTTAATTTAAAAAAAGAAGAAATCAGTAGAAAATGGTTTTTAATAGATGCCAGTGATAAAAATCTTGGCAGGCTCTGTACGGCTGTGGCAAAAATTCTAAGGGGCAAGAATAAACCGTCTTTTACACCTCATCTGGATTGCGGTGATTATGTGATTATTATAAACGCAGATAAAATAAACGTATCCGGCAATAAAATGGAAGATAAAAAGTATTACAGGCATTCGGGTTATACCGGTAATTTAAAGGTTATAGAATTTAAAAAAATGATTGAAAAATCACCGGATTTTATTATAAGGAACGCAGTAAAAGGGATGCTGCCTCACAATGTACTGGGAAGAAAGATGTTAAAGAAATTGAAAGTATATAAAGGTGAAAACAAAATACACGCTGCTCAGAAACCTGAAAAAATTGATATATAAAAAGGAGAGTTAATTTGGCAGACCAGGCAATTTATAATGCAACCGGTAAGAGAAAAGAATCAGTGGCAAAGGTAAAAATGCTTCCTGGAGAAGGGAAAATTACCATAAATTCAAGGGATTTTAAAGAGTATTTCAAGAGAGAATCTCTTGAAACTATTATTCTGGAGCCCTTTAAGGTTACCGGTACGGAAAATGCTTACGATGTTATTGCAGATTTATCAGGAGGAGGCATAGCAGGGCAGGCGGAAGCATTGCGTCACGGTATATCAAAAGCGCTGCTTGAGGTTAATCAGGAATACAGGCCAATACTTAAGAGGGAGGGTTTTCTGACCCGGGACTCAAGAGTCAAAGAAAGGAAAAAGTATGGCCTCAAAAAAGCAAGAAAGAGACCCCAGTTCTCTAAAAGATAATCACTCTTTCCCGATGTATTATCCCTGTTTAAAAATATATCTGGATAAAATATCCACTAATAGCAGGGTGGTTAAAAAGCGTTGCTCAACGGTAGGCATATCTGTTGCCGGTATTACCAAATGTGTTCTCGGAGATATTAAAATAGCATCGGCCATGAAGAGTTCGGGAATAACAGTATTCGGGGACAGCAGGATAGAAAATCTTGAAAGATTGAGAAAATTTTTTGGTAAAAAACAGCCCCTTATAATGTTAAGAAGCCCCATGCCCTGTGAAATTGACAGGCTGGTTGATATCTGCGATACTAGTTTGAATACCGGGTTGAGAACCATTGAGAAAATTGAAGAGGCCTGCTTGAAAAAAAATCTGTTGCACAGGGTGATTGTAATGGTGGAAACCGATGATGATAGAGAAGGCCTTTTGCCAGAAGAAGTGGTTGATTTCTGCAGTCATATTGTCAGAAATTATAAAGCTGTGAGGCTTTATGGTCTCGGAACCAATGCAAGGTGTATTTCCGATAATGGTCCTACCGCTGAGAGCATGAGAATTCTTATCAATCTGAGGAAAGAAATTGAAGATGCCACAGGGATAAATATACCGGTAATATCAGGTGGTAATTCCAGCAGCTGGAATTTAATTGGTAAAGGTATTATTCCTGATGGGGTTAACCAGGTAAGGATAGGTGAAGCTATACTTCTGGGACATGATACTGTAAATTACAGGCCAATAAGAGGAGCCCGCACGGACACATTTATTCTGGAAACTCAAATAATAGAAGTAAAGATGAGAAATAACAGAGTAGATAAAATCATTATAGCTCTCGGGCTACAGGATGTTGATAGCAGCAATATATATACCTGCAACCCCGACTTGAACATTATCGGCCAGAGCAGCGACCATACAATTCTGGGAATAAAAGAATCCGGGTATAAAAAAAATAACTTTTTAACATTCAAAGCAGGCGATATAATTTCTTTTGAACTTAATTATTTCGGGTTGATGTCATGTATGACTTCTCCTTTTGTGAAGAAAAAATATATAGAAGGATGAATTAATTTTAAGAAATAAAAAATTTTACCAGGAGATGATAAATGTTTAATGCCCAGGATTTTTTTGATCTTTCCCGGAGCCCCTTTAAAAGCCTTTTTGACGGTACCGAATATGTATGGGATGCTCTAAAAAAACTCAGACAGTATATAGAAGACATTATCAGGCCAAATGTGTCAGATCTGAGAAAGGGTGGAGCAGTCACTGGTAAAACCATGGTTCTATATAATGATGAAGTTATTGAAACAGGTTTTGATATAGATTTATCAAAGAAGAGGCCTGTGGTAAGAAGGAAAGACAGAATTCTTGAAGGAGCAAGTATTATATATGCAGGGGCAGTTCTTATGGATGATAAAATATCCATTGGCAGGGGAACAGTTATAGAACCGGGTGTATTAATAAAAGGCCCCGCAATTATTGGTGACAATACAGAATTACGACAGGGAGCGTATTTGAGAGGTGTTACCCTTGTTGGAAACGGCTGTGTGGTCGGTCATACAACAGAGTTAAAATCCTGCGCAATGCTTGGAGAAAGTAAGGCAGGGCATTTTGCTTATATTGGCGACAGCATTCTTGGTAAAGTTAATCTGGGAGCCGGAACGAAACTTGCGAATTTAAAGATAGTTGAATCAAATGTGGTTGTTAATATAAATGGCAAAAAATATGAAACAGGTTTAAGAAAATTTGGGGCAATTCTTTCAGACGGAGTGGAAACCGGATGTAATAGTGTGACAACTCCGGGGACAATTCTGGCAAGGGATGTACTTTTATATCCCAATGTAACTGCAAGAGGCTATTATCCGCCAAAAACTATAATAAAGTTAAGGCAGAGTCAGAAACAGGAAAAGAGAATAAATTAATTTAAGGCCGGTTCCAGAAAGAGGCAAAAGATTATACTAAAAAAAGGAGGAAAGATATGGGCAAGTTGTTTGGGACTGACGGGATAAGAGGAGTTGCCAATGAATATCCCATAACTCCGGACATGGTCACACAAATAGGCCAGGCTACGGCACATATATTAAAAAAGAAAAAACATAGCTCAAGAATCGTCATAGGTAAAGATACAAGACTTTCGGGCTATATGATAGAAAGTTCGCTGGTTTCGGGGATATGCTCAATGGGTACCGATGTGATACTTGTCGGACCTGTACCAACACCCGGAATTGCATTTCTGACAAATAATCTGGATGCAGATGCGGGTGTAATGATTTCCGCATCTCACAATCCTTACCAGGATAACGGGATAAAAATATTCTCAAAAAACGGTTATAAGCTGTCCGATGAAGAAGAAATGCAGATTGAGGAGCTGGTACTCTCAAAGAGACTGCCCAATCTTCTTGTCAGTGCCGAGAATCTGGGGAATGTGTCCAGAGAGGAAGATGCGAGCGGAAGATATATAGTGTTTCTTAAGAATTCATTTCCCGGGAATCTTGACCTTGAAGGGATGAAAATCGTTCTTGATTGTGCAAATGGCGCTACCTATAAAGTAGCACCGGTATTATTTAAGGAGATGAGAGCAGAAGTAATTGCTTTAAATGTTTCTCCCAGCGGGCGGAACATTAACCTGAATTGCGGTTCACTTTATCCGGAAACACTTGCAAAAAAGGTAGTAGAAACCGGTTCGGATATAGGGCTGGCTTTTGATGGTGACGGGGATAGGTTGGTAGCAATTGATGAGCAAGGAAACATAATAAATGGCGATAAGGTGATTGCAATATGTGCGAAAAGGTTAAAAGATGAAAAAAAGTTAAAGAATAATACTGTAGTTACAACTGTTATGAGCAACCTCGGGCTCTCCATTACATTTAAAGAACTGGGTATAAAAAATATAACAACAAAGGTTGGCGATAGATATGTGCTGGAGGAAATGATAAAAAATGATTGCATTCTTGGCGGGGAGGACTCGGGACATGTAATTTTTAAAGAGTATCACACAACCGGTGACGGGATTCTGACTGCTCTACAGCTTTTATCGGTTATGAAAAAGGAAAAGAAATCTCTTTTTGAATTATCGGGGATTACAAAAACATTTCCCCAGGTGCTGATAAATATAAAAGTAAAGAGGAAAGCCCCTCTTGAAGAAATACCGGAATTAAAAAAGGTAATATCAGATGTTGAGAAGGAACTTGAGGGCAGGGGGAGAGTACTTGTCAGGTATTCGGGCACGCAGCCCCTCTGCAGAGTTATGCTTGAGGGCTCTGATGAAAGTGAAACTGAAAGACTTGCAGGAAAGATAGCTAAAGTTGTGGAACAAAAATTAAATTAGAAATGCCTGTTTGTCCGGGTTTTATTTAAGTTGATGCCGGAGTCTAAAATGGAACTGAATGAATGCTGTCAGAACGAATAATAGGTTCAAAAGATGTGACCTGAACTCAAAATGCATAAAATCATAGAAATTTTAGAACAGTCAGGACCCCTGACAGGAAGAGAGTTACAGGACCGGTCCGGGCTGGATGAACTTTCTCTGTGGCGCATCTGCAATAAATCAGACAGAATAATTTTAAAAAGCTCCGGTAAGAGATTTTTAAGGCTTGACAGCTGCATTAAGGGATATGCCAGACTTTCACCTTCCATTAAGCGCGAATTCTTAACATATACTGTAGCGGGATTAAAGGAAGATTCCAAAAAAATAGATGAGAGGGTAAAGTCAGTCCGTAATGAAATAAAAAATATAAGCGGGCAAAAAAAAGAACTTGCCCGCTCAATAGTTGAAAAAATTGTTAAGAGCCAGAATGACCCGGAAATTATCAATAAACGGGCATGTTTTATAATTGCGGGTGATGTGGTTTTCAGGATGGCACATTCTGAGCCGAGACCGGAAATTTCAACCAGTGAGATTGTTAGAGGTTCAGACCTTGACATCATAGTAGTTACAGAAAAAATGCCTGAAAAGTTGATAAAAAACCTTGACCATTCAATATACCGTGAAAAATATTATCTTATTAAGAGCCCATCTTACAGGGAGGAGATAGATTATATTATTAAAGATATTGAGAAAGTAAAAAAACAATTGGACTTCAGTACTTTTAAATTTAAAGTTGCGTCAAAGATTTTATATGAGGGAAATTTCCTTTATGGGAGCAGGGGTATTTTTAGAAGAATAAAAGCCATGCTTCTGGAGAGAAAAATCCCGGAAAAAATAAAGGCTCTGGAAAATGAAGCGATAATAAACCGGAAAAATGCGGAATCTTATCTTCTCGAATGTAACGGGCTGCTACAGGATGGAGAATATATTAAACTTTTTTATACCAGACAGGAGAAAGAGGAAATCTTTTAACCTTATTGATAAAGTTTATTTATCATATAATCTAAATTTATCCCCGCTTCTTTTTGAGATTTTTTAAATTTCCAGTTCGGAAGCTGCTTCTTTATCAAGTACAACTGTTGCTTTCCCTTTATATAACTGTATCGCAGATGCTGTGATTTTTGATGTTACGGGGCCCTGAAGGGCTCTGGCAATAACTTTTGCTTTTTTCTTCCCGTTTGCTATCATAAGTAACTGTTTTGCTTCAAGTATAGTTTCAATTCCCATGGTAATGGCATGATGGGGCATATCTTCTCTTTTTATTTTTGCTTTTTTAAAGAAACTTTCATAGTTATCATCCATGGTTTGTCTGGTAAGTGGTATAATTCTTGTCCGCGAGCCAATAGATGACCCGGGTTCATTAAATGCCCAGTGCCCATCTCCACCAATACCCAGAAGCTGCAGGTCTATTCCACCTGCCCTTTCTATCTCTTTTTCATACCACCTGCAAAATTCCCCGGGTTCCCCGGTAAGCCCGTCAGGTATGTGGATATTCTCCTGTTTAATATTTAAATGTTTAAAAAATTCTTCATGCATAAACCTCGCGTAGCTCTGGTCGAGTTCGTATGGCTTGCTCAGGTCAATACCTGCTCCCAGATACTCATCAAGATTAAAAGTTTTTACCTGTGAAAAGTCGAGCCCTTCCCTGTGAAGTTTTATTAGCTCCCTGTAAGTCCCTATGGGCGTACTTCCTGTAGCCAGGCCAAGCACGCAGGAAGGTTTTGTCCTTAAGAAATCTGCTATAATGCCTGCTGCATATTTACTCATCTCTTCGTAATTTTCTTTTATAATGATTTCTATTTTTGCCTCCCCGGTAAAATTAATAAAAAAATATGTTGATTATTATTGCTGTTTTTTGTAATTTTGTACAGGGAAACTGTTTTTTAAGTTATAAATCCCTGTTCCCCGGTCATTTGTTATAATATTTTATTATCTTTTTACGGGGTTAAATTTATGATATCTTGATTATTAAATTTATAATCAGGTACGCTGTTTAAGATTTCTGTTTAATTTGTATAAGGTCTGGAGGACACAGATGTGCGGGATTATTGCATATGTAGGTAGAAAAAAATGTAAGAATATTTTGCTGGGCGGGCTCAAAAGATTGGAGTATAGAGGTTACGATTCATCCGGTATAGCCATAATAACAGGTGAGATGGGGAATCCAGGGCACCCCGGGAACCATAAAATCAGGATAGTTAAGGAAGCGGGAAAAATAAATATACTTGAGAATAAATTGGATAATTTAGATGTAGATGGAAACTGCGGGATAGGGCACACAAGATGGGCCACACATGGCAGGCCGACCGGGTTGAACGCCCATCCCCATGAAGCAGATAATGGTGGAATTGCCGTGGTACATAACGGAATAATAGAAAATTATGCCGAACTAAAAGAAGAACTTGAAAAAGAAGGTCACAGGTTTATTTCGGAAACTGACACGGAGGTGATACCTCATTTACTGGAGAAATACAATAAAGGTGACCTGCTTGAGGCAATGCAGAAAGTAATAAAAAAAATTAAAGGTTCGGGAGCAATAGTTGCCATATCAAAAAATAATCCTGAAGAGCTTGTCGGGGCACGGGTATTTAGTCCTCTTATAGCAGGTGTATCGGAAGATGGCAATTTTCTTGCTTCGGATATACCGGCAGTTCTTGAATATACAGATAATTTTATAGTAATTAATGATTTTGAGACTGTCAGACTTACCGGAGAAAGAGTAGAGATTTATAACAGGGATGGGAAATTAGTAAAAAGAAAGCCGTTTAAAGTTGACTGGGATATTATAAGCGCGGAAAAAGGCGGTTATGAAGATTTTATGTTGAAAGAAATCTTTGAGCAGCCCTATGGAGTGAAAGAAACAATGAGAGGCAGGCTGACGGATGGCAGGCTTAATTTTGATGAGCTTAATTTAACACCGGAGCAGATTAAGAACCTTGAAAAAATACAGATAATTGCCTGCGGGTCTTCATATCATGCGGCATTGATCGGAAAGCAGGTTATAGAAAAATGGGCCAGAATTCCTGTAGAGGTAGATTTTTCTTCAGAATACAGATACAGGAATCCGTTGATTGGTAGAAATTGTTTGTTTATAGCTATAACACAATCGGGGGAAACAGTAGATACACTTGCTGCAATAAGAGGGGTGAAGTCAAAAGGAGCAGGGCTGGTGGCTGTTACGAATGTCGTGGGAAGTTCGGTAGCAAGAGAGGCGGATTCGGTGATATATACCCATGCGGGACCGGAAATTGGCGTCTGCGCTACTAAAACTTTTACCGCGCAAATTATAATTATGTATCTTATGGGCCTGTATCTTGCAAGAGTGAATGGTGGCATAAAAAAAGGTGAATTTGAAAAATTAATAGATGAGCTGGAGGCCATACCTGACAGGATACAGACGGTATTGAATGAAGCGGATAAGATAAAAAGAATTGCTGATGAAACATATAAGTATACCTGCTTTTTATTTATGGGAAGGATCTTTGGCCTGCCGGCAGCTCTGGAAGGCGCGTTAAAGTTAAAGGAAATTTCTTACATCCACGCAGAGGGCTATCCGGCAGGTGAAATGAAGCATGGCCCCATAGCGCTGACTGATGAAAAAACACTGGTGGTGGGAATTATGCCCGTGGATTCGGTATATGATAAAATGCTGAGTAATATTCAGGAAGTAAAGGCAAGGAAAGCCACTATTTTTTCTATAATTGGTGGTAATGATAAAAAAACAAAAAAGTATGCGGATTATGTATTCAGGGTACCCGAAACATTTGAAGAATTTTATGCTATATTGACCATTATTCCAATACAATTATATTCATATTATATAGCAAAGAATTTGGATAGAGATGTTGACCAGCCGAGAAATCTCGCGAAGAGTGTTACTGTGGAGTAAAGGTATATGGAAATATACGGAATAGGCACTGACATAATTGAGGTTGAAAGAATAAAGTCTGCAGTAAGGAGCAATTCGGGTTTCTTAAACAGGGTATATACTGTAAGCGAAATAGAGTATTGTAATAAGAAAAAGAAAGGGAAATTTTCCAGTCTTGCAGCCCGTTTTGCCGCAAAAGAAGCTGTTGCAAAAGCTCTTGCCGAGGGAATCACTAAAAATATTTCTTTAAATGAGATTGAAGTGTCAAATCTTAATAGTGGCGCGCCTTTTATAAAACTCTACGGAAAAACCAGCAGGTTCAGTAAGAAGCTAAACATAAAAGAGATAAAAGTATCAGTCTCGGCAACAGGTAATTTTGCCGTCGCCTATGCGATTGCATTAATATAGTTTATAATTAAAAGCACGGAATATATGTATGGTATAAAGCAATAAGAAAGGCTGATGCTTTTCAGGGGCGCTGGTCCGGAGGGTTCCGGTTAATTGTAAGTTATAGCTGGGTTTTGTTATTTTGGTCTGAAAGAAAGGCATAAACTAATTGGATATCAGCAGAGAAATAAAATTAATTAAAATCTTAGAGGGAAGCAAAATAGCGGAGATTGATGCTATGGCTATCAGTGATGGAATAGACCCAAAATGGCTTATGGGAAATGCAGGCAGAAGTGTTTCCAGGGAAGTTATAAGTGATTTTGAAAGTAAAGAGTTAAAGAGGACCGCGCGTGGAGTGGTTGTATGTGGGGGCGGTAATAATGGCGGGGATGGATTGGTGGCAGCCGGTGAATTACTGGATTATGGCATGAAGGTGACCGTATTTCATACTTTTCCGGTGGAGAAGTACAGGGGCAGCAGTCTTTTCTACTTTAAGAAACTTGAAGAAAGTAAAAAGGATAATATCTATGATTTAAGTACAGAGGATAAGAAGATAGTGGCTTTTTTCAGGGCAGAGCTGGAAAAAGCTGATTTTGTCCTGGATGCCATATTTGGCACAGGCCTGCACGGTAAGGAGATTTATGGGCCTTCCAGGGACATAATAGAAATTGTAAACTTTTTTAAGCAGAAAAATGAAAATTTAAAAATTTATTCTGTTGACATCCCATCAGGTATTGATTCTGATAACGGTAAAGTTTTAGGGGTATCAATCAGGGCGGATAAAACCATAACTTTTGCATGTAAAAAGATAGGGCAGGTAAATTATCCGGGGGCGGATTTTACAGGAGAGGTTAAAGTTATTGATATTGGTATTCCTGAAAAATATTTTGATAAATATGAACAGATTTTTGAGCCTGATATCAGGTGGGTAGCCGGGGAAATTCCCTTGAGGGAATCATGGACATATAAGTATAAAGTTGGAAGTTTACTGGTAATAGCAGGTTCTTCCGGATTTACAGGGGCAGCTTCCATGACCTGTATGAGTGCCCTGAGGTCAGGGGCAGGGGTGGTTACTCTTGTATGCCCCTGGGGCTTAAATAATATATTTGAAGAAAAGCTAACGGAAGTAATAACATATCCGGTTGAACAAACAGAAGATGTATCTTCAAGCGTTAACAGTTTAAACGAAATAATGGATTTAAGTGATAGGTTTAGCGCAGTGGCAATAGGGCCGGGGCTTTCAAGAAATTCAGACACCATGTGTCTTGTTAGAGAATTACTAAAAAAAATAAAAAAACCGGTAGTGCTTGATGCCGATGGGCTCTATGCTCTTTATGGGGCGGATGACACGGATATAATGAAAACTTTTGATCTTTCCAATGTTGTAATAACACCACATTCAGGGGAAATGTCATTAATAATGGGCCTGGGCAAGATTCCACTGGAAGATAGGATTAAAATAAATCTGGAGATCGCAGAGAAATATAAGTTAACATCAGTTCTTAAAGGAGCCAGAACAATAATTTCTGATTATAATAAGAAAACCTTTATTAATCCAACAGGAAACTGGGGGCTGGCTTCCGCGGGGACAGGTGATATATTAACCGGTATCATTGGCTCATTGCTCTGCCAGGGAATGGGACTTCTGGAGAGTGCAGTATGCGGAGTATATATTCATGGATTGGCAGCGGATATTATGGTAAGGGAGACAAGCAGAACCGCACTTATGGCAACTGACCTGCTGGAAGGTTTAAAAAGGGTTTTTGGAGAGATAGAAAAATTAAAATACTGAAAATATATAAATTTTTTTTAAATTTATTTTGGAATTATTAATATATGAGTAATTGGAGATGAAAATGTCAGAGCCTGTAGCCAGAGATATTATGGTAAAGAAAGTTATTACTATAAATAAAAATGAGTCGGTAAAAAAACTTTCTGATATTTTAATAAAAAATAAGATAAGCGGTGTTCCGGTAATAGATGATGACGGTAAGCTGATAGGGATTGCTACCGAAGGGGATCTGATTGTAAAAGATGCGGACCTCCATTTTCCGAGTTATTTTAAATTACTTGATAGTATTATATATCTTGAAAGCCTGGATAAATTTAAAACAAATCTAAAAAAATATCTGGGAACAAAAGTAGAAGATATCATGACCACTAAAGTGAAGACAGTCAGGGATGATACTCCTGTCAGCGAAGTAGCAAATATAATGATAAAATATAATATTAATAGAGTCCCTGTTCTGGATAGCAAAGGCGGTCTGATAGGGATAATTACCAGGGCAGACATTGTAAAATCAATGACCTAAAAAAGTATATACTGGATTTAAATTATATGCAAAAAGACCCGATAATTAATAAAAGATCTGCCTGGGCCGAAATAAATCTGTCCAATCTTTCTCATAATCTTGAATTAATCAAATCATATTTAGTTTCAAAAAAGGTTAAGATAATGGCCGTGGTTAAAGCCGGTGCTTATGGCCACGGGGCGGTAGAGATTTCCAGGCAGGCGATAAAAAGCGGAGCATACGCTCTGGGAGTGGCGCTGGTTGAAGAGGGAGCAGAATTAAGAAGAGCAGGCATTACCGCACCTATTTATGTGCTGGGCGAGAGTGCTCCCGAATCAGTGGAAGAAGCTGTAAAATATGATTTGATTCCGGGTATAAATTCATATAAATCAGCCAGGCTTTATTCGGAACAATGTGTTAAATCGGGTAAGAAATTAAGTGTCAATATCAATATTGACACCGGAATGAATAGAATAGGGATAAACTTTAGCCGTGCCCCGGAGGAGATTTTAAGAATTTCCGAACTGGAAGGGTTAAAATTAGAAAGCATCTGCACTCATTATGCCTGTGCATGCAGCAGTGGAGATTTTTACACCCAGTTACAGTACAAAAGGTTCAATGAAGTTATGGAAAAGGTAAAAATTTACAGGTTTCCGATTAAATTTTATCATTGTTCTAATAGCGCAGCTTTTTTTAGATACAAAAAAATGCATCTGGATATGGTAAGGATCGGGATTTCTATGTATGGATTAAACCCGTATGACCCGGATTATACAGAATGGCTTGAGCCCGAAATAATTAAAGTAATATCGGGTTTAAAGCCCTTACTCAGCCTTAAAGCAAAGATTTCTTTTATAAAAGATGTTCCGGAGGGTTGTTCTATATCATACTGTGGCACCTTCAAAACCAGAAGGGATAGCGTAATTGCAACTGTCCCTGTTGGCTATGCGGATGGTTATTCAAGGCTGCTGTCAAACAGAGGCTTTGTTTTAATAAATGGGAAATTATTACCGGTGGTGGGCAATATTACAATGGACCAGTTCATGGTAGATGTTACAGAGACTAAAGAAAATATAAATGTGGGGGATGAGGCAGTGCTTATAGGAAGTTCTCCGGGAAAGAAAATAACGGCGGAAAATATTGCAGAATTTATGGGTACAATTAATTATGAAGTAGTATGTATGATAAAAAATAGAATTCCAAGGATATATGTAAAATAAAATTTAAATAAGTAATGCCGGGTTTTATAAATTATCAGGGGGTGGTATTTTGTGAAGGAAAAGATAGCTCTTTTAAGATTGAGATTATTATTAACAGTATTTGTTTTATTCCTGATGGCAGTGGTGCTTATTGGCAGCAGCTGCACCTGTCCGATTTTTTCGCTGATTGAAAGACTTACCGGTGTTGAAGTAAAAGTAGGTGACAATATTGATGAAAGTCTTATAGAAGATGGTCTGATATATCCTGATTCTAAAGTTTTGCTTCAGGTGGAAGGCGACATAGAGACTGTTATGGAAATAGCCGGCAGATATGGGGCCATTATATCCGAAAAAGATATTAAGGTTCTGGATGAACTACCACAGGAAGTAATGGAGCAGGAGATAGGTGCTACGATATATTCAACTGCCGATAAAAAAGAAGAAGTAATGGATTATTATAATTCATTTGATAATAAAGAATTTGATATAAAAGAATTAAAGAGCGAGGAGCAGGTTGAGGATAAAAATAGGCCTGCGGTAATGATTGCCTCTGATGGAAATGAGCCACAGGCTTTTGTGCTGGTTGGAGCAGAAAATGGCACCTTTATCATGTTTCTGGGTTTTGATTGGGAAACATTGTTAGAAATGGGTAAATGATTAAAGCTTTGCCGTATTTTATTTATGAGATTTAAATTTACTGTCAGGAGTTTATTTTAAAAATTAAATAAATATTATAATATAGAAGAAATTTTAGTCTGGAGGCTTATGAAAAGAAATTTAATTTTTCTGGTGCCTGTGGCATTTATCATAATTATTATTATTACGGGTTGTGCGGGGGTCAGCGACGAAGTAATTTCTTTTGCCGACGGGGCAACAGAAAGTTTACTTATTGCTTTAAATAATCAGGATTATGAAAGTTATAAAAAAGACCTGGACAGTGCAATGCTTGAAGCAGTCCCTGAAGAAGATTTTATAAAATTTTCCTCTTATCTAAAGGGCACCGCAGGAGAATATGTGGCAGGTTCAAAAGAGATGTCCAAATCGGGTATCCAGAAGGGAGCAAATATAATAGTTTATGAAGCCACTTATACAGGGGAATCTGAAAAGATGATAGTTACTATGGTTATTTCTGAAACCGGGGATGGGAGCTTTAAAATATCTGGTTCCTGGTTTAATTCTCCGGAATTAAGGGAAAACCCATATCAATAAATTCATTTTTTGCATCGATAAGCGGAGCAGGAATTAATTTTAGATATATTGGCTATAAATAAGAAACAGGGTTAAACTATTAAAGGAATCAATAATATATTCCCGGATTGGTTAGTTATAAAATAATTATTTTATAAAATGGGAGGAGCAATGAAAAAAATATTTTTATGGAGTTTATTATTACTGTTAATAATCCCGGCAATACTTATGGGCACGGGCTGCACAGAGGAGGAAGCTGTAGGAGGCGCTATTGGCGCCATGGCTGTTCCGTTCGTAGGCCTGTGGATATGCGTGGCAGTTGTTGGGGGATTGATAGGCCTTTTCTTATTTGTAGTATGGATTATTGCACTGGTTGATTGTGGCAGAAGAAAGCCCGAAGAGTTCCCTCCGGGAACAGGAGGGGAAAACGCAAAAACAATGTGGCTGGTAATTTTAATTGTGACATTTTTTGTAACCCAGTTAAATGGTATTGCTGCAATTATTTACTACTTCATGGTGATGAAGAAAAAACCGCTGAAAAGATAACCGGACAACAGGTTATATAATGTAAAGTTTTTCTGTATTATAATAATATAGTGTAAATTATTATAAATAATTTCTGTGTTATATAAGCTCACGCATCTATAAAAGCCGGCAGCATAGTTTTCAGTGTCTGGCGTCGCTATATCCGGGAGTCCTTCCTGGAGGTAAATTCATTTATCAGGTTTGATACCGATGGAGGAATGATTTCTTTTTGTTTTAAAATACCCATTATGTTTTTCGGTCCTATTTTTTTTATAATGTAACCGGCAACTGCTCCAATAGCGGCACCGCCCAGTACAAAATATGTAACAGTTCTATCAAATTTTTTTTCTGCGTTCATCGGATATCAACCTCCATATATTAAAATTTATTATAGTAATTCAAAAGAAAATATGTTTTAGTTTTTAAAATTACTTCAATTATAATAATAAAATAGCAATGATAAAAAAACAAATAAAAAAATTTTAAAAAATAGTTATAATAATGTAATGGAATCCAATCAGAATAAACAATCTTATATACCCGGGAGCTATAGATATTTTGACCTGATAACCGGACTTTTTGTGGCGGTTTTACTTATTTCAAATATAGCATCTTCAAAGATAGTTGAAATATGGAAATTTACTTTTGATGGAGGAACGATTCTTTTCCCTCTTTCTTATATTTTTGGGGACATATTAACGGAGGTTTATGGTTATAAAAAAGGCAGGCGGGTTATATGGATAGGATTTTTTTGCGCGCTTTTGATGTCTTTTACCCTGGGATTAATAGGTTTAATTAGACCGGCAGGCGGTTGGGAATATCAGGAAGCTTATATGGCAATACTGGGGCAGACTCCCAGGATTGTTACCGCTTCCCTTATTGCATATTTTGCAGGAGAGTTTTCAAACTCTTATGTTCTTGCGAAAATGAAAATTATTACAAAGGGAAGATGGCTTTTTACCAGAACGATAGGCTCTACTATAGTTGGTGAAGGAATTGATACGGTAATTTTTGTAGTAATTGCCTTTCTCGGGGTATACAGCAACAGGATGGTTCTGCTTATAATCATTTCAAATTATATTTTTAAAGTATCTCTGGAGGCTATTTTTACACCTGTTACCTATAAGATTGTTGGATTTTTAAAAAGAGCCGAGAAAGTTAATTATTTTGATTACGGAACCAATTTTAATCCGTTTGTTTTTTCTTAACACCGCAGCAAACTCAGTCAACTTCCGGTGGTGGATAGCGGTAGTGCCCGACTATTTCATACTCCTGGAGAACATTAATTTCTTCAAGTTCATTGGTTTCAGGTGAAATCATTATCACCAGCGGGGCCCCTTCACTGCTGGAGTTGGGTGATATAAATCCTCCTCTGTCTTTGTCATGGTTGTTTTCATCAAAGCGAAAATAAACTATATCTCCGGGCTGCCATAAAAAACCGAGATTTTCATCATTTAAATCGTATTCATGGGGAAGTGTAGTCAGTGCATTACGGCTGAAAAATTTTTCCTGAAAAATAACATCCCTGAAGTCAATATACTTTATGGGAGTCTGCCTGCCCTTGGCATCCAGCGGGTAGTCTTCTTTGTGGTTTATCATATCATCATATATTAGTTCCATGAGGTCGTACCCGCAATTATTTAAAGTTATAGATATAAGGTCAGTAGAAATCCATACATCGCCTGCAGGATAACCTGTATCAGGGAATAGCTCGTATCCATATTCTATATCTTTATCCAGGAGCTCCAGAGTTTCAAGAATAATATCTTTTTGTGAATCGCTGTAACCGTGGTTTTCTGTTGCAGTGGTTGAGCCTTCGGATAAAGGTTCATCGGGTTCTATCTCAGAATCTAGGCCGGCTGACCCGGTATCGCTGTTGCCCGGGGTTAATGTGTAGTCTTCTCCATAATTTGTTTCCAGAGTTTGCTCTGAAATAGGAAAGCTCACGCTGGAAATAAAAAGATTATCCGGAAGTTTTGATGTCCTGCTCTGATAGAATGCCCTTAATGCCAGTAGCTGCAGGAGAGCTATTATTATAATAATGTATATAAAATACCTATAGTTTATGTTTCTTCCAATTTGTTTTTTTCTTAATTTATGGTTCATATCAAGATATATTATATTAAAAAACAAATAAATTTAAGAGGATAAATCTTTTGATAAATGGAAAGGGTAAAGAAATTAGTGTAATATATTTAAAACTGAGAGTTTCAGGCTTTTTAAGAATAGCAAAATCTGGAGGATAAATTATGGGTAAAATCTTTAAAGATATAACAGAAACAGTGGGTGGAACACCCCTGGTAAGGATAAACAAACTTTTAAAAAGAACAAATGTCGTTATCCTTGCCAAGATAGAGTCATTTAACCCTCTTTCAAGCGTGAAAGATAGAATAGGTGTTTCAATGATTGAAGATGCTGAAAAAAAGGGTTTGATAAATAAAGATACGGTGATAATAGAGCCAACCAGCGGGAATACCGGTATTGCGCTTGCTTTTGTGTGCGCCGCCAGGGGATATAAATTAATTATCACCATGCCCGAGTCAATGAGCCTGGAGAGAAAGAAGCTTCTTAAAATGTTCGGGGCAGAGCTTGTCCTGACAGAGAATTGTAAAGGAATGAAAGGTGCCATAGAGGAGGCGGAAAAGATCCAGAAGAATATTAAAAATAGTTTTATGCCCCAGCAGTTCAAAAATACTGCAAATCCTGAGATACACCGCAGGACAACAGCTGAAGAAATATGGGCAGATACTGACGGCAGTGTGGATATATTTGTCTCGGGGGTAGGCACCGGCGGCACTATCACCGGTGTAGGGGAAGCGCTGAAGGAAAGAAAGCCTTCGGTAAAAGTTGCAGCCGTTGAACCTGCTGAATCACATGTTCTTTCAGGAGGCAGGCCGGCACCCCATAAAATCCAGGGTATTGGAGCAGGGTTTATCCCGGAAATATTAAACATGGATATAATTGATGAGATTATCCAGGTCTCAGATGAAGATGCAGCCGATATGACCGGGACGATAATAAGAAAAGAAGGTATTCTTACCGGTATATCAGGCGGTGCCGCAATGTGGGCAGCATTGAAAATAGCAGAACGGCGGGAATCGGAAAACAAAAATATCGTGGTTATCCTGCCCGATACGGGCGAAAGGTATATTTCAACCTGGCTATTTGAAGAGTGATTAATTCCCGGCTTTTTTACGATTTATTAGCTGAAGCACGGGCAGGAGCCGGCGTATGTATTTAGTTTTGATATAGCATTTGATAAAAGTAGTAATTGCCCATTACTTTTTTTATGTATTCTCTTGACTGCTCGTATGAAATGCTTTCAATAAATTCATCGGTATCCATATTCCCCCTGGCTGAAACCCATCCGCTCATTCTGCCCGGCCCGCCATTATATGCCCCGAGGCAGTAGAACTTATTCTGGTTGAAGTTGTCCAGTTGCTGTCTCAGGTAAAAAGTCCCCATTTTAATATTTATCTCCGGGTCAAGCAGAGCATTGACACTAAAATCTGAAATGCCTGTTTGCGCGGCGATACCTTCTCCTGTTGAGGGCATAATCTGCATAAGTCCCTGAGCTCCTGCATAGGAGACTGCATCGGTCATAAAATTACTTTCCTGTCTAATTACCGCCAGGGTAAAAAGAGGGTCAAGATTATACTGGCTGCTGTATTCATGGACAATTTCTTTATAAGCATAGGGGTAACAGAGATAGTAGATATAATCAGTATAAGGTTCGTCCAGACCGGACTTTAATTTTTTAAGATTTTTTCCGATTATATTAATGGAATTTGAATAACTATTGGATTTTAGATAAAGAGTTGCAATCTCAAGTGTCCTTACAGGATTTTCCTCAATTTCGCTGCCTGACGCTTCTATCTCCAGCGCTGCACTGTTAAAGAATTCAAGCCTGATAAGTTCAATGGATTTGTTTAGGTGTCTGATTTCGACGGGCTCACCGGTAACACTATTACCGGTGGTGCCGGTGCTTGAATCTTCTTCCAGAATATAATATATATCCGGAATAATCTCTGATATTTCAGGATTTTCGGGATTTAAGTTACTGTCCACTCTTTTAACCGGGTATGATGTTCCCATTTGCTCCAGTTTTTCAGCGGCAGTAAAAGTGTAGTAGGAGTAGGAACATAAATCAATAATTTTTTTATACAGTCCCGCTGCTGCTGTGTTATCACCCAGTTTCTGAAAGCATTTTGCCTGCCAGAATAAGCCTTTTTCCTCCAGCGAAGTTCCTCTGTATGAAGATGCATAACTGGAAAATGTGCTTTTGGCAGAGCTATAATCACCTGACCGGTATTGTATCAGACCGAGTTCCCATAATGCATCGGGCCTCTTATCTCCTGAAAGATATTCTGCGGCCACTCTTTTAAAGAAGGCGGCGGCATTTGAAAAGTCACTTCTTAAAGAATATATTCTTCCGGCTCTATAAAGTGCATCATCGCTATAATTGCTGGATGGGAATAGTTCCAGGAGTTTATTGTAATATGAGATTGCTTCATCATTATTATTCAGGCTGGCAAGGGCCATTCCGGTGTAATAGAGGCTGTCGTCTGCTACGGAACCCCCGGGGTCCTTTTCATATGATGTTGCCATATAATACCTTGCCTGGCTGTAATCGCGGAGCCTGAAATAGCACATGCCTGTTTTAAAAAGAGTTTTGCTGTGGAGCCCGGGTGATAAATTATTTATATAATCCTGTTTTAGTATGCGGTTGAATTCATCCAGGGCACTCTGGTAATGATAAGCATTAAAGAAAATCTCTCCTCTGTTGTAGAGCTGGTCTGCTGTGGGAATGAATGGTTCAATAGAAAGTTCCTCTGCCAGGCGGTTTAAATTTTCCCATGCCATCCCGGAGTATTCACTGAGCGGGTAGTTCAGCCATATTTGTTTATAATTTTCAAAAGCCGCATCTTTTTTGCCGGTTTTTTCCTGGCAGACTCCCAGCTGGAATAAACAGTATGGTATATATGAAGAATTGGGAAAATTAGAAATGAAATTACTGTATTCATTTTCGGCTGTAATATAATTTTCTTTAATATAAAAAGTATCTGCATGTTCAATGCTTGCTGTCTCCAGCCATATACTATCAGGATAGCTCTGTATTAATTTGAGATAGTATTCCTCTGCCTGGTCATATTTTTCCTGCATGAGCAAACTTTTTGCCAGATAATAATAAATGTGGTCCTGTAAAACAATATAATCGTCCTTTATTTTATTCAGGTAATATTCAGCAATAAGGTAAGACTGGTCTTTATAATTATTTATTGCCTGGGTAAAATAAAACCTTAATTTTGAAATATCGGTTTCCCCGGTGGAATCAATAGGAGTTTCAGTTTCCTTTTCTTCAGGAGTATAATCTTTTTCGGATTGTTTTTCTTCTGAACTGGCTTTGTCTTCAATTATAGATGATGAATTGTCATTTTTTATCTCACTTTCACTTTCAGTGGAGGCATCCTGGCTTTCCCCGCCGAATTTTGAACCAAAAAATTCAAAATTTATCCCGCTGCATGCTTGATTGATAAGGATTGAAAGAAAAAGAATAATTATTATTATAAAAGTAACACTATTTATTTTTTTGTTATTCATTAACTTAGTTATAATTAACTTTTTATGGTAAGAAAAATTTTACTTTACATCCTGTTTATTGTAAATGAATTAACAATATTAATTAACAGCGGTATAAAATAAGTAGTATAATTAGAGCATAAATTTTTTTAAATAGTTATAAATAAAGAGTTGCTTGAGACTTGAAGTGTTAATGATAAAAAGTCTTTTTATATTTCAAGGGGAAAAAGAAAGCGGAATCCAGTGAGATTTTTTAGAAGAAGAATAAAACCGGGCATAGCTTTAAGCGGTGGAGCAGCAAGAGCGCTCTGCCACATTGGTGTACTGGAGGTTCTTGAAGGACTGGGGGTAAAGCCGGGGGCAATAGCAGGTACCAGCATGGGGGCCATTATTGGCTCATTTTACTGTGCCGGTATAACCCTTGAAGAAATGAAATCGTACATTAAATCGATGAACTGGAAAAGTTTTTTACTTTTTTCTGACCTGGTACTCTCCAGAACCGGTATTATAAATGGAAAAAGAATTGAAAATATATTGCGTATGTTTCTGGGAGATAAGACTTTTAAGGATTGCAGGATTCCTTTTTCCTGCGTGGCGGTGGATTTAATTAAAAGAGAAAAGGTGGTTTTATCGGAAGGAAAACTGGTTGACGCAGTGAGAGCTTCAATATCCATCCCCGGTTTTTTTTCTGCAGTTTATATGAATAATAAATTACTTGTAGATGGGGGAATAATAGAACCGCTGCCGGTGGAGGCGTTAAAAACAATGGATGTAAATTTTGTTATAGCATCATCAACAGATTTTCAGAAGAACAGGGAGGAATATTCCGGGATTCTTGGTGAAAATAGTGCTAACACGGGGTCCGGAAGGACGGGCCTGTTGCGAAATAAAAAAGATAATAGTAAAAAAGGTAGTGGAAAATTTTTTAATATCAGAAAATCGGAAAAACTGGAAAAAGAGATTACTGAAAAACTATCGGTTAATAAAATCCTTGATACAACGTTCAGCATAATACACCAGGAGTTAATAAAAAATCATCTTAAAAGTGCCGATATTGTAATTGGGCCCGAAGTAGGGGACTTCGGGTATTTCGATTTGATGCGTGGCTCCCAGATAATCCAGAGAGGAGTGGAAGCGGCACAGGGAAAAATCCCCGAGATTAAAAGAAAACTGCATATTAGATAAACTTACTAAAATCCTTCTGTGTCTATGTCAGAGTTAATAAACAATGTTAACCCTGATTTTCTTTAGAAGCTCATCAGCAGCTTTCATGGTTTTTTCATATGAATTACCTTTAATCGTTATACATGCTATACGGTCAGTATCACTATCAGGCGGGCCTACTATTTCTCCCAGTTCTTTAAACTGATAGAAGGTAAAATCTCTGTGCCATTTTGGAATTTCAATTCTGTACATACAGCCTGTTTTAGGAGCCGTTAGGAACCTGCTTGCTGCAAATCTCCTGTTCCATTTTATGTCCAATTCAGGTTTTTCCCCAATAGCCATCTGAACTACTGATTTTATCATATCAACCCCCAGTAGATTCGGTACAAAATCAAAAATGACAGGTCCGCTGGCAAGCCTTGGTCCAACATCTATAACTTTTGGTATACCGTCTTTCCCGACTATCATATCAATATGGGCTGCTCCTGTATTTAATCCGAGAACATCGGCAACCTTTTTTGCATTATCTTTTACTCTGTCTTTTACTTCTTCGGGGAATCTTGATGGTGCTGTTAGTCCCACAGTTACACATTTAGGAGGTGGAGTATTGTATTTATCTGTTAAAATAATGGGTTCTAACTCCCCATCTACTATAAGGCATTCTGCCCCGATAGTAGGTCCGTCTACCCATTCTTCAACAATTACTCTCTTTTCGATTGAAATATCCATTGCCTGAGTGACACTACTTTTAAAATCTTCTTCAGATGAGGCTACCGATATACCCCTTCCTTTTGTTCCATCAACAGGTTTTACTATTACCGGAAAATCTATTTGACTAATTTTATTCATAGCATAATCAATTGATGAAGCACTGAATCCATCGGGGACCGGCACATCTCCTTTTTTTAAATATTCTTTAATTTCTTTCTTATCTGTTGCTACCATGGCCGCTTTAATCGGTATGGATATTAAATTCATTTTATCTGCTACATAGGCGACAGTCCTCATCCCGAGGTTACTGACCATGGTTGTAATTCCATCTATTTTCTTTTCCCTGGCGATCTCAAGTATCTTTTCAGATTCCAGAACATCCAGAACATAATTCTCATCAGCTATAAAGAATCCGGGTGCATTTTTATCGCTGTCAACTGCAATGACTTTAAGACCAAGAGCTTTTGCGGCTTTTATCATAGCCACCTGGTCAAATCCTGCACCCAGAATCATAATACATCTGGCAGCCTGGCTTTCATTGTTGGTATTCATTTTTTATCCCTTACTTTTATTTACAAAATTTTTACCAATATTTACTAAAACTGACATTCACCGATAGCCAGAAGGTCAATATTTGGCTTTTATAGTATAACAGACTTGATTAATTATGTTAAAAAATTGTTAACATAATATCTTAAGTATCCTTTTCAAATTCTATTGAGAAATCAACAGCCGGGGCAGAATGGGTAATCAGTCCCACT
>CAZQQX010000016.1:0-38278 GCA_964595565.1 uncultured Actinomycetota bacterium | reverse complement strand
AACAAAAGACAATTATCTCTATTCTCAGAAAAGACAAATAAAATATTCCATCAGATGGTAAAATATTAAGAAATATATTTTATTTAGAGAGGTTTGATAACGTATAATTTACCAAGTTCTCTATAACTTATATCTTCTTCAAGCTTTCCTGTTATCTGAAACTTATTCAACTTAGAAGAAAATAGTAAATCTTCTTTTAAATTAAAATTAATGGTCCATCTTCCGCTTCTTGTTTTTTTTAAAACCTCATAAATATTTTTATCATGTAATGAAGCATTTAATACAAGCATCGAACCATCATCTAATTCAATATCCTCAACTTTTCTCTTAAGATATTGTATAGCTAATCCTGCTGCAAGAGCATCTTCATAGGCTATAGTTTTTAAAACTCCTGAACAAATAAAGACTAAATCCAAATTATTATTCTGGGCAAATTCCACTGCTTTATCAAGTGTATAATTTAAATTCAGGAAAGAAAGTGTTAATACAATATTTGCATAACGTGCTTTAAGATAAGACTTTGTCCCATTTGTAGTTTTTAAAATTATACTTTTACCACTAAGATCAAGTTTTGAGAAAAAATATGGAGATATTTCATAATCAAAGCCATCTGGTCTTAATCCCATATATTCTCCGCATAAAAGAAAGTCTTTAAAGTAATTTTTTAAAATATATGATTGTTTTAACGTAGGAGATATAATAATTTTTTCTGCCCCACTGTTTAGAATTGTTGTTATAGAAGAGGTTGTTCTAATAATATCTATAACAATACATATTCTATTTTTTATCTTTAAATTTTTTTTGTCAAAATTATTTGTAAGGAGAACATTTACTTTCATTCTAATTTTTTAGATAAATAATTTAAGGCAATGAGTAACCACCATCAATAAGCAATATTTGCCCAGTAACAAGATCAGAAGCTTGGGAACAAAGGAATATTGAACTCCCAATTATATCTTCGGGGCTGCCTATTCTTTTCAGAGGTGTATTTTTTAAAATTTGATTATATTTTTTAGGATTTTCAAGTGTATCTTTTACGAAGTCCGTTCTGAAATATCCAGGGCAAAGCGCATTTACATGTATATTATAAGGTGCCCATTCAAGTGCAAGAGCTTTCACCAGATTCTTTATTCCACCTTTACTTGCAATATAAGGAGCATGAAAGGCCTGTGCTATTTCACAGATCATAGAACCGATACATAGAATCTTGCCTTTTTTATTAAAAATCATATCTTTAGCTACTTCTCTTGATACAAGGAATGTACCTTTGAGATTTATATCAACAACCCTATTCCATACATCCTCAGGGATCTCTGTTGCTGCCTGTCTTGGCCTATTAGTGACTCCGGCATTATTTACAAGTACATCTATTTTCCCGAATTCTTTTTTTACTCTTTTAACCATCCTTATAACATCATTTTGATTACTGATATCAGTATGTATTGCCAATGAGCCTGAACCTAAAGATTTAATCTCTTCCGCAACCTTCTCAGAAAGTTCCATATCCCGGGCAGCAATAGCTACGTTTGCTCCTGCTAAAGCCAGGCCTATTGAAATGGCTCTTCCCAGTCCCTTGTTTCCACCAGTCACAATTGCATTTTCATCTTTTAAGGAAAATATTTTGAATATTTCTTTATCTATTTTTAAATCATTTACATACATTAATCCCCCATACTTCTGGATTTTTTATTTCTTAAATTAATATTTAATTCAGTAGCCAATACATTGATGCTGCTAATCCACTAATAAAAGTATGCCCCCAGTTCACTTGTGCTGGGGGCATACTTTATATCAGTAATGAAAAGAATCTTTATATATAATCCTTATTTTAGGAATATTGATATTGCTTTATTAAAACCTGCCCTTAAAGTATTTGCCAATTAATAATATTCTCTATATTTCCTATTCCTTCCATCCTGTTACTATTTGCACTCCCGAGCTAGTTCCCAACCTTCTTGCACCATTTTCTATCATCTTCCTGGCATCTTCTGCTGTTCTCATCCCGCCTGCAACTTTAAGCTTTGTAGGAGTATTCCTCAGCGTTTTATACATTATCCTGGCAATTTCCGGAATTGGTTTTTCAAAAAAACCTGTAGAAGTTTTAACATAATCCATTCCAGCTTCTGCACCTAATTCACATGCTTTAACTATTTCATCTTCTGTTAAAAACCCTACTTCTATTATTGATTTTGCTATTGTTGTTTTACATGCCTTCCTTATAAGAACCATCTCTCTTTTTATAATATCATACTTCTTATCCTTTAAAGCACCGACATTTATTACGAAATCACAATCTGTTGCTCCTTTTCTTATAGCATCCTCTACTTCAAAAACCTTCATCTCAGGGGTCCATGCTCCATAGGGAAAAGCAAGAGCTGCAGTTATGCCTACATTTGAACCCTCTAAATACTTCTTAGCTAGAGTGATATAAGCTGGATTTATTGCTACTGTGGCAAAATTATACTTTACTGCCTCAAGGCACACAGCTTCAAGATAATGATAATCTATCTGCGGTTTTAAAATTGTGTGATCTACCATTGAAGCGACTTCTTCTCTTTTCATTATAACCTCACTTACCTTTTATTATGATTTTTTTATAAATCTAATTCTCTGCGCCAATTGCCTGTTTCCACGTACTGGAGTGCAATCTATCAGCGCCAGCATTTATAAACTCCTTAGCCTGACTTAATGTTCTAACTCCTCCTGAAACTTCAATCTCAACCTTGTCTCCGTACAAAGCTTTGATGTATCTAATATGCTCTACTTCTGATTTTCCTAAATTAAGTCCTGTATTAGTTTTAAAAATGTGTATACCTACCTCAAGACACATATCACATATTTTCTTTATTTCTTCCAGAGTCATCAATCCTACCTGAACTACTGCAACAACATCTAATTTATTGTCAGCCGCTTTAACAACAGCTTTCATATCAGCCTCTGCTGTTTTAAAGTCACCAGACTTTATTGCAACATAATTTGGGCAAACATTGATTTCGCTACAACCTTTTTTAACCGCTGTTTCAACTAATTTTACTTTAGTTTCAGTTGTCATGCCTCCCAATGGGTAAGAAACTATAATCCCCACTCTCGGTTTTTTGAACAACTTAAATGCTAAATCAAGATTATATTCGTCTACAATAACCGAGTAATAATCATATTGATTTAGTTCCTCCGCAAACTTCCTTATATCTTCTTCAGTAACATCAGGTTCTACTGGCGCTGCCACTAGCCTCTTTTCTACATTTGAGTCAACCACTTTCTTCCTCCTTTTTTATTATAATTATTATTCTACTCAATCATAAATATTGACAAACACTAATTTACCTATCCTATTTAATTAATCTAATATTAATCTATTTTAATATTAGCCAGCTTATCAAAAGCAGGTATAAGCAGCGAATACAATTCTTTGAAAAATGGGAATATTTTTTCATATTTTTTATTTTCTTCTTTATTCGGTTCTATGCTCTCCACTATTTCTATCATATTCCTTGCTTCTTCAAAGTTTTTAAACAGACCAACGCCCACTCCTCCTGCAATAGCTGCACCAAGTGAAGTTGCTTCCTGCAGTAATTTTGGTTTTAAAATCCTTTTATTATAAATATTAGACATAATATCTAACCATACCTTGCTCTTTGCTCCACCTCCGATAGCGATCATATCTTTTATTTCTATACCCTGATTCTCAAATGATTCTAGAATGATTTTTTGATTTAAAGTAACTCCTTCTAAAACAGCCCTTGTGAAATGTTCTTTGGTGTGATTTGGGGTTAAACCAAAAAATACTCCTCTTGCATTTGGGTTATCGTAAGGACATCGTTCACCTCTTATATACGGAAGGAACAATAATTTGGCACTATCTCTTAAAGCTGCTGATTTATCATCCATAATCTTATAAATATCCAATCCCAAATCATCTAATAATATCTTTTCATTTCTCCAGATCTCATTTCTAAACCACTGAAACGAATATCCTCCATTATTAGAAGCGCCAACAGGCATAAAAATTTTTGGGTCCAGATGATAGAATATAAAGGTTCTCATTTCTTTATCATAAATTGGTTTTTCAGAAGCAACGCCTATCCATGCTGCTGAGCCATAATAACTATATGCTTCACCTTCTTTAAACACCCCTGAACCTGCTGCAGCACATGGACCATCTCCTCCGCCAATAACTACAGGGGTACCTGCTTTTAGCCCTGATTCCTTTGAAGCTTGCGTAGTAACTTCTCCAGCAACATAAGTAGATGGATATACTTCCGGCAATATATCTGTAGATATTCCCGATGCATCTAACAAAGCATCAGACCATTCATACTTTTTGAGGTCAAAAAGATTCATACCTGAAGCATCAGAGTAATCTGTCACAAATTTTCCAGTAAGCTTATTTACTATAAAATCTTTTGTGTGGAGAACTTTATATATATTTTTAAAAATCTCAGGTTCGTTATCTCTAACCCACATTATTTTCGCGGCTGAATACATTGGGAGCAGCCGATGACCTGTTATTTTATAGCCATTTTCCATTCCAACTTTTTCAATTAATACATTTGCCTGTTTTACGCTTCTGCTGTCTGCCCATATTATGGCATCCCTGAGCGGCTCGCCGTTTTTGTTTACAGCAACACAACCCATCATATGTCCGCTAAAAGAAACACAAGAAATATCATCATTTGTAATTTTTGAATCCTTAAAAAATTCTTTAGTAGAATCACAAATAGACTTCCACCAATCAAGAGGATTTTGCTCAACGCAGTTATCCCCAAAATATTTAGTGGGATATTCAATATATTTACTGCAAACTACGTTTCCGTTTAAATCAAAAACAGTGCTTTTATTGCCTGTAGTTCCAAGGTCATAAGATAAAATAAATTTCGCCATTTTTCCCCTTCCTTAAAAATAAACAAAAAATATTATTCTAAAAGCCACCCTAAATCTAGCTCTATTAATTTGCTTGAAGATGGCTTACCAGTTCTGAAATCCCAGTTTCTTAGTTTATGATAAAAATTGCCTGCTTCATAAAACTCTTCCTTTTTAATACCTATACCTTCTTTAGGTCCGGTAAAAATTGGTTCAAATACACGTTCTGGCATTTTGTTTTTTAATGGATTATAACCTTCCCTCAAATTAAAAATCTGGAACATATTAAGTCTTCTTTCTCCAGCCTTCATTAATTCCCAGAAACTAACTTCCCAACCTGTTACTGAACTTAGAATGTCGATCATATCCGTAAAGGAATAATACCTACAGGGTGCAAAAGCATACTTACATAAACATAAATTATCCATAAAGCTGAAGACCTGCTGTAGATATGAAAGCATCCTTACTTTCTTAAAGCTTAAATCAGTTGCATCCATTCTCTCCAAAATCCCTACTGTTTTAACGCGTTCGAGGAATAATTCAGGAGCAGTGTCATCAAAATCTGTATCATGCTCAACTGCTAAATCATCCGGCCCTGTTGGTGATATTAAATAAGATAACCCGAGCATAACTTTTGTTCTAGCATCGTGTAACGGTATTTCCTGACCCTTTACGTGCATCGCAAAATCTTCAGAACCTTTGCCAATTTTTGCGGCTGCCATTGCCACGCCATCAGCTATTAAATTACCTATACCATCCCTGAAAGTTATTTTATTAATAAGATCCTCAACTATTTCAGAATTGCCAAAACTTAGATTGACACCACCAGTTACGTCTTTATCAATAAGCTTTTTCTCGAAGCATTCCATCATAAAGGCAATAGTTACACCTGCAGACGTTGGGTCAATGCCATAATCATTGCATAGAGCATTTACTTTTAATAAAACTTCAAGATCATCTAAATTACAGCCATTACCAAAAGACATTAACATTTCAAGTTCCGGTACAGCTAAATTATTGTTTGAGTTAGATGTATCTTTAAAAACACGGTGACAGGAAGCCGGACAATTATTACATTCTATTCCGATACTATTATATTTTTTTAGTATCACTTCTCCTGAAATTTTATTTGCCCCCTCAAAAAAAGTAGTCTGTGCATTTCTTGATGAAATTAACCCTCCATTATTAAGAGCGCTTAAAAATGACGCAGTTCCTCCCTCTTGTACTGCTTTGTTAATAAAGTTATCCTTAAAATTTCTGTGGAATTTCTGAGAAAGTTCCTCTAATCTTTTTGAATCACTTATACCTAATGAACCGCTTCCCCTGACTGCTATAGCCTTGATATTTTTTGAGCCCATAATTGCACCGCAGCCAGGTTTGCTGCTTGCAAAATAAAAATCGCTAATTATGTTTGCAAATCTAACTTTGTTTTCCCCAGCGGGGCCAATACTTGCAACTTTTGTCTCATTATCGCCGGCCTCTTCTTTAATAATATTAATTGTTTCATTAATTCCTTTACCCCATAATTTTGCTGCACTATTAAAACTTACCAGTTCATCTTTTATAGTAATATATACCGGTTCTTCTGACTTTCCTTTAATAATAATGGCGTCAAAACCCGCTGATTTAAGCTCCGTGCCCCAGAACCCATCGCAAAAGGCTTCTGATATTATATTTGTTAAAGGAGACTTGGTAATAATGCTGAACTTAGCAAATCCAGGAACATTTGCCCCGGTAACAGCACTGGTTGCAAATACTATTACATTTTCTGGAGAAAGAGGATCTTTGCCCGTTTCCATTTCCCTTAAAAGATAAAACGCAGCAAGACAACTTCCTCCCCAATATTTTCTATAGAAATTACTATCTTTTTTTTCAGGATATTCTAATGAAATTTTTTTACTGGATAAATCTATTTTTAATATTTTCCCTGTATAAGATAATGACATAATATGCCTTCCTCCTTAAAATTTTAAAAACTTGGATTTAAGCTTTTTTCCTTTCTATCTGTGGTATTATTATTGCGATCACTATTAAACCTCTCACAACATCCTGCCAGTAAGTATTTAAATTCATTAAACTCATTGCATTATTGATGACACCCAAAACAAATGCACCTATCAAAGTTCCTATTATAGTCCCCTCTCCTCCCGAGAGCTTTGTTCCACCAAGAATAGGAGCTGCTATCGAAACCAGTAAAAATGTATCACCAACAGACGGATCACCCGAATCAAGCCGTGAACTCAGTAAAACACCACCCAACGCTGCAAGCAAACCAGCAAATGCATATGCCATTATTCTTACATTTGTAGTTTTAATACCACATAAATACGAGGTTTTCTCACTTGAGCCTACAGCATATAATCTTCTTCCAAAAGTTGTTCTGCTTAATACAATAGCCATTATTATAAAAACCAGGAACATAATTATTGTTGGTACTGGTACAGATTTTACATATCCTCTACCAAAAAAACTCCATGCATGAGGCAAATTTGAAATAGGATAACCTCCCGTTATTAGATACCCTGCACCTGTTAATATGCTCATCATTGCTAATGTGCTTATAAAGAAGGGAACCTTAACCTTAGCAACCAGAACGCCGTTTGCTAGACCTATAAACATTCCTAAGATAAGAACAATTATAAAAGTAAGGGGTGTTATAACCCCGTGCTTAAGCATAAAAGCTGCAACCACCCCACAAAATGCTGCATTTGCGCCGATAGAAAGATCAATATCTCCAACAAGTATTACAAGAGTCATTCCTGCAGCGAGAAGAGCACTTATTGAAGTTTGCCGTGAGACATTCATTAAATTATTAAACGAAAAAAAATGCTCTGACAAAAAGGCAAAAATAAAAGCCATTATAAGCAAAGCAATTAATGCTTTCTGATTTTGCCACATATAAAACAAACCTTTTTTTAAATAACCGATAAAACTCTTATTTGTTTTTTTATCAACAGTTTTATTATTCATATTAGACCTCTATCCTAAATTGCTCTTGCTTTTTTCATAGAAACCTGCACTGTAATAAAGAATTTTTTCCTGGGTTAAATTGTCATTTAGAAACTCTTTGACAATAAAGCCGTTTCTCATGACCAGAATTCTATGACATAGTCCTATCAACTCTTCAATTTCTGACGATATCAGTAATATTGCACACCCTTCATCCGAAATATCATTTATTAATTTATACATTTCCTGTTTTGCTCCTATATCAATACCAACAGTTGGCTCATCAAGAATTAAAATTTTAGGTTTATTAAGTAACCATCTGGCAAAAACTACTTTTTGTTGGTTACCACCACTTAAATTCTGCACTATCTGGCCTATGCTTGTAGCTTTAATATCTAATAATTTCATAAACTTATTGCATTCAACTTTTTCTCTATAATTATTTATGAAAGTAAATTTAGAAAAAACCTCTAAGTTTGACATAGATATATTTTCTTTTATTGTCTTTCTTAAAAACAAACCAAAAAGTTTCCTGTCTTCGGTCAACAACCCTATTTTATGATTTATGGCATCATTGGGAGATTTAATAACTACTTCATTTTTATCAATTAAAATTTCCCCTGAATCAGGTCTTAACATTCCAAATATTACATTAGCTATTGACGACCTTCCAGAACCAACCAAACCAGCTAATCCTACTATTTCTTTTTCCTTGATATTAAAAGATATATCTTTAATTATTCCTTTTTTCTCTATATTTTTCAAAGCTAAGACCTCTTTGCCAATCAATTTATGTCTTGATGAAGAAAATATCTTAAAATCTTTACCAACCATCCAACTTATTAATTTTTCTTCTGTCGCTTCTTTTGTAGGTATAGTAGTTATTAATTTTCCATCACGAAACACTGTAACACGATCAGAAATAGAATATATTTCATTTAGATTATGAGATATGAATATTATTGTTACCCCACTTTTTTTAAGAAGTCGAACTATTCCAAAAAGATTATTGATTTCCTCACTACTAAAGACCGTAGTTGGCTCATCCATTATTAATAGTTTAACATCTGTGGAAATTGCTCTGGCTATCTCCACCAATCTCCTTTGTGAAATAGTTAAATTTTTGATTAAACTTTTTGTTTCTATATTAGAGCCGACTTTTTCCAGAATCTTTTTAGCTTCCTTATTCATTTTGCCATTATCAACTATCCCAACCTTATTGCTAGGATATTTACCTAAGAAGATATTTTCAGCTACATTAAGTGTGAGTGCCAATTCTGATTCCTGATGTATAATACTTATGCCCAATTCTCTAGCATGTAGAGGATTCAAATAATATAATTTCGAACCTTCAAATTCAATAAATCCTTCAGTGGGTTGAAGAATACCCCCAATAATATTTATAAAGGTTGATTTCCCTGCCCCATTTTCTCCAACAATTGCATGGACCTCGCCCTTAAACAAGCTAAAGTTTACTTTATCTAAAGCTAAAACACCGGGAAACTTTTTAGATAAATTTATTGCTCTAATTAATGTATTATTATTCTTAACCATGTATAATATATATCGTCATTTACCTATATTGAGCTCTGTCTTTGTACTTATTAAGCCACAAAGACAGAGCTGTTTTTTTAGTATTCTATTTCACATTCTTCATATTCAGGTACATTTGAAACTACTTCATCTACGTTATCTCTAGTTGCAAGAGCAACAGGAGCCCATATTCTTGATGATACTTCCTCACCTCTTAAGTACTTAATAGCTGTTACAACCATACATTTCGTTATTAAATCTGGGTATTGTGCAACATCTACCATAAAAGCAGGGTGATCAGGATCTTTCAATGTAGCTATCCCGTCAGGATCACAGTCGAACCCGGCTGCAATCATATCTTCTGCTCCAAACTTTGCTTCACAAGCTGCTAAAGCTCCAAGAGAAGCAGCATCGTTTAGTCCAAAGGTACAGTCAACACGGTCATATACTGTTAATATATCCTCCATCAAAGTCATAGCATTTGCCTTACTTCCATCCCCATCTCTCATTTCTATAATAGCATCTGGGGCATATTCTTTAACTCCCTCAATGAAACCACCCATTCTGAGATTTGGGATCGGATACTTTGTTCCCTGAATTAAAGCTACAACAGGTACATGGTCTGTAACATTGTCTCTAAGCCATTCTCCAGCATAAGCACCTGCCATTCTTGCACCTACATAATTATCACTTCCAACAAAGCTGATCTCTCCAGGTATGTGACCTGCCCCACTAACTAAAGGAATTCCCAATTCTGAGGCTTCCTGTACAATACTAGCAAGACTCCCGGGTAGACATGGATCAACACAAAGAGCATCTACTTCTTCTATTTGTATAAGCTCTTCAATCATAGATACTTGCTTATTTGCATCACCATCAGGATCCTTAATTATTATATTCACACCAAGCCCTTCAGCAACCTTTTTATAACCATCTACAATTTGAACATAATATGGATGCGCCATTGTATTGATAACGGCTCCTATTTTATATTCACTTAAAGCTTTCTCTTCTGAACTTTGCTCTTCTTCTGCTGTAGTTTCCTCTGTTTCCTCTTCTGCTGCTTCTTCTACTACTCCTTCAGCTTCTTCAGTGACTTCTTCTGCAGCCTCTTCTGTTTTGCAGGAGACTCCCATAAAAATCATTGAAAAGGTAAATATTACCCCAACAACCAATAATACTGCTTTTTTCATATACATTTTCTTCCTTTCTCTTATTGAAATATTATTGCCCATGATCCATATATAACTTTTTAATTCTCACCTCCTATCATTGCCTCGTTTATGTTTACTTTTCTATTTTTTTTCTAAATAAACTTGTTCTTAAAATACAATTATCACCTTTAAATCTTGAGTCAAAATACTCAAAAGGTTTACCGTTCTTGTCATATGCAGTCGCATATAATCGCAGACAAGGTTCCCAGATATCAACATTTAATAGTGCAGCATCCTCCAGGGTTAATCTTGAAGCAGTAACCTCTCTATTTGATCTATCAACCAATACGCCGAACAAATCTTTAAACAGAGAATATAAATCTTTCTTGAAGTCGTCTAATGGTATTTCCATCAGCTTATGGTACTTTTTATAAGATAAATATGAATCTACAATAATAATCGGATTTTCGTTTACATATCTTAGCCTTTTTAAAAATACAACATCATCGCCTTCATCTAAATTTATGCTTTCCGTGATTTTATGGGTTGGTTTGATAACTTTTCTACTTATAAGCATAGTTTTAGGTCTATAACTACTATTTTGCTTCTTTATCATTTCACCAAAACTCAGGAGCTCTTCCATAAATACAAGTGAAATGTTATCAGGTTTATTAACTACAGGTCTTTTACCTCTGCTTCTAAATAAATATCCTTTTTTAATAAGGCTTTTTATAGCTTTATTTATTGTCGGTCTACTAATGCCCAACTGCTCCGATATTTCTTCCTCACTAAAAAACTCTTTGCCTTCTTTAATATCTTCTACTTCCAAATAGTTTTGTATTATTAGCTCCAGCTGGTAATACAAAGGAAGAGCGTGATTTTCATTTATTCTGTTTTTGTAATCTGATAATGTTTTCATGTTGTAAACATGTAATTATGATATAACATACTTGTATCTCAAATATTTTAAAAAGTCAAATACTTTTTTATTTTCCACCTACCATGTACCACTTTCAGATAGTTTTCTTCACGAGCTATGTATTACCTCGGAGGTAAAATAAACAGGACAAAAATGAACAGGCAGGGTTTTTTAATCAATGATTAGATAGTTAAATATAAATAGGATTTATCTGGTTTAAGATATAATTATATTCTTTTTCACTCAATATATAATATTTCCGGAATATGGAGCTATAATCACTGTAATTACAGCCGGGGCTCATACTATTTACTCACAAATAAATTCCTGGAAGAAAATTTACCATCTGTGGTCAGGTTTACTCCTAAATGTTTCAATCCAACCTCATCTCCAGGAGTTGGTATATGAGTCATATGCATTTCACACCCTCCCAGCTGGTTAAGTTTTTTCATTGCCAGCTCTGCAGTGTGATTGGTTAAAGAGCTTATAGAAAGTGCAATTAAAGTTTCCTCCAGGTCCAGGCTTTCTGATTCTGCTTCTAAAATACCCTTTTTTAATTTTGATATCTGGTTAATAATCTGGGGTGAAAGTAAAAAAATCTCATCAGGTATATTTGCCAGAACTTTTATAGCATTAATTATCAGACTTGAAGATGCGTGCATGAGTTTTGAATTTTTTCCGGTAATGATACGACCGCAGGGAAGCTCTATGGCTGCACCGCAGAAGATGCCTTCATTACCCTTACCTTTAAGTTCTGCCTCTTCTGCGGCCTTCCGGGCAATATCAACCACTTTCCTGTCAGAAATTTTTACTTCAAGCTCATTCATTAAAAAAGATACCCGCTCAACGGTTTCTTTCTTTTCTATACCCATTATATATTCTCTGTTATAACGGAAGTAACGGCGGATTAGTTCCTGCTTTGACGCTTCCCGGACAGCTTCATCGTCTATTACCCCGGATTTTACACAATTTACCCCCATATCAGTAGGCGAATTATACATGGGCAGGTTTGTTTTTTTATCATTTATAATCCTGTTAAATATAAGCTTTAATATTGGAAAACTTTCCACATCACGGTTATAGTTTGTTGAACTCTCTCCATATTTATTAAGATGATACGGGTCAACAAGGTTAAAGTCTCCTATATCAGCAGTTGCTGCTTCATAAGCAATGTTTACAGGATGCTTAAGCGGAAGATTCCATATAGGAAATGTCTCAAATTTGGCATAACCCGAGTTAATCCCTTTTTTATAATCATGATAAAGCTGGGAAAGGCATACTGAAAGTTTGCCACTACCGGGACCCGGACCTGTAACCACTACAATTTTCCTGCTGGTCTCAATATATTCATTTTTACCAAAACCTTCCCTGCTGCATATAGTATCTACATCTGCCGGGTATCCTTTAATAGGATAGTGCAGATAGACCTTAATACCTCTGTGCTCCAGTTTATTTTTAAATATTAATGAAGGATCCTGATTTTTAAATCGGGTTATCACAACTGCAATGATATTCAATCCCCATCTTCGAAGATCGTCAATTAGCTTAAATGTTGCTGCATCGTATGTAATTCCAAAGTCTCCTCTGACTCTACCCTTTTCAATATCGCCGGCATAAATACACAGTACAATATCAATTTTGTCCTTCAGAGTTTGCAGAAGGCGTATTTTTACATTTGGGTCATAGCCCGGAAGCACTCTGGCTGCATGGTAATCAAAGCAAAGCTTCCCTCCAAACTCAAGATAAAGTTTACTATCAAACTTCTCCATGCGTTTAAGAATTGCCAGGCTCTGCTCTTTTAGATATTTTTCATTATCAAATCCTATTTTTTTACCCACAGGCATAAATCCTAAAATGTTTTATTTTGATGATTTTATAATAATTTCTTAACAAAAAATATATTATTATTTTTGTCCGTTATTCCTGTTAATGATAGGCCTTAAAATACTGATAAATTACAAAATTAATTAAATTTAAGATTTTCCCCTATTTCACTTAACTCTTTAGCCATTATATAAATTATATCACCGCGGGTAAACATAAAAATTGCTGTAATTTCTGAAATAGAGTATTATCAGGACGATAAATTCAGTTATTAGTTTTTATGGATAATATCCTTAAAGGCTCCGGTTAAAGCTTATAAGCCCTTTATAGCATGAACAACTATAAAGGGCTTATTTTAAAACAAAAATAAATGCTTGCTGCTAAATCAATATAAAAGCTGCTATTCGGACCCTTCTAAATTATCCTTTAATGTTTCTTCAAATTTTCCTGCCTGCTTTTTTATCTCTGCTGCTTTTTCAGTAATAAACTCACCAGCCTTACCGCAGTATTCTTCCATATGCTCCCTCAACATCTTCCTGGTTTCTTCACCCTTTCGCGGAGCTATCAGAAGCCCGGTTATAATTCCAAGCCCTAAAACAAGCATGGTATATCCAAATATATCTGAATTCCTCATATTACTTTTTCTCCTTACCTGTTCTTCTCTTTCTTGCTCTTATAATCTGCCATATTATAATCAATATTATTCCTATTACAATCCATACCGGAGCAGTTGCTATAAGCGCCATTACCATCCAGTTAAAAGCAGTAACGGCTCCCCTTAAACCTCTTTTTAATGCCTGCACAAATCCCCAGTCAGATGCAGTCTTTATGGGCTCCGGTTCATGAAAATAAACATCAATAGTAGAAAAAGATACCATATC
This sequence comes from uncultured Actinomycetota bacterium, assembly GCA_964595565.1. Classification (GTDB taxonomy): domain Bacteria; phylum Actinomycetota; class Humimicrobiia; order Humimicrobiales; family Humimicrobiaceae; genus JAQVEM01. Next base: position 24,158 of record CAZQQX010000016.1, on the reverse strand, counting down.
ATCCAGATAGTTCATCCTTCCCTTGATTACCTCAATTTCTCCCTGGACATTATTCAGCTCCCTCTGCACTTCCAGGCTATCGCTCACTCTCTTAGACTGGGCCATCAGGTCAAGAAGAACTTCTTCCTGAGCCTGATAATTTCTTAGCCTGCTTTCAAGGTCAACATATTCCTGGGTAATATCCTGGCCGGAACTTGAAATACTCTCGATGGTACCCATTGCTTTAATCTTATCCAGAGCAGAATTATATTTGTTTGAAGGCACTCTTACAGTAATATAGCCGCTGGTTAGATTACCTTCAGAATCAGAATAACTTTCACTTCTGGCAACAAAACCACCGTTCTGCTCGGCAAGAGCAGTCAGTTCAAACATAGTCTCTTCAAACTTACCACTTTCAATCTCAATCTCAATATAAGCAGTCTTAATAACCTTCCTGTTACCTTCAACAGCGGTATCGCCATACTGTGCTTCAACATTAGATACGGATTCTTCCAGACCCTCATCTCCAGTCTCCCTATCGGCTGCCGGAGCTTCCATAGCTTTTGCATCTGAGGACGACTCGGCCACTTCTCCTTCAGGCATTACTATTTCCCCTAAAAATTCTCCTTCTTCTATAGAATCTGAACGACTCGCGCACCCGCTAAAAATCATCCCGAACAATAAAACAGCTGTAAGAAAAATAAATAACAGCCTGGATGATACAGTTTTAGTTTTCATTTATACCTCCCCGATTCTAAAATAAACTTTGATATTAAGTTTCTCCTGATATTAGAATTATAACCGATTTTAAAATAGTTATTAACCTGACAATAAATAAATCCTGAATAATCATTAAAATCACTTCCAGCTATCAGGGAAATTTTAATTCATAATACATATTCGAAGAATTGTCATGTTAAATGAGGTATTCAGAAGAAAAACTTTTAGATAAAGATTTTACCCCTGATATTTATTACCATTCCCCGGTTCTGATATATTCGTCTATGGCTTTAGCCGTATCTTTGCCTGCACCCATGGCCAGGATAACTGTTGCAGCACCCGTAACTATATCTCCACCGGCAAAAACGCCCTTTATATTTGTCTTTCCGGTAGCCGGACCGGCCTTTATGTTACCCCTTCCGGTAAGCTCCAATCCCGGAATTTTAGAGGTAAGCAATGGATTTGGCCCCTGTCCTATAGCCATTATTACTGCATCTACATCTATATCAAATTCCGAGCCTTCAATCGGTAAAGGTCTTCTCCTGCCAGACTGGTCGGGTTCCCCCAGCTCCATTTTAATGCACCTTATTTTATCCACCCAGCTATCCTTCCCCGTGATTTCAACCGGATTCGTCAGCAATTTAAAATTAATTCCCTCATCTTTCGCATGCTCTATCTCTTCATTTCTTGCAGGCATTTCTACTTCGCTTCTCCTGTATATCAAATATACATGTTTTGCGCCCAGTCTCCTGGCCGTCCTGGCTGAATCCATGGCTACATTTCCACCTCCAACCACTGCTACATTTAAACCTTTAAAAATAGGAGTGTCATACTCGGGGAACCTGTATGCCTTCATCAAATTTGACCTCGTAAGGTATTCATTTGCTGAATAGACTCCATTCAGATTTTCTCCTGGAATACCCATAAAATATGGGAGGCCCGCTCCAGTTGCTATAAAGACCGCTTTAAATCCTCCTTCAAATAAATCATCCAGGGTCATTACTCTTCCTATTACCATGTTTACTTCAATATTAACCCCGAGGCTTTTTACATATTCAATTTCCTTTTTCACTATCTCCTTTGGAAGCCTGAATTCGGGGATGCCGTAAATCAGGACCCCTCCCGGTTTATGTAATGCTTCAAATATTGTAACCTGATAGCCCAGTTTTGCTAATTCAGCCGCGCAGGTAAGCCCTGCGGGACCGGACCCAATTACAGCGATTTTTTCTTTTGTACACTTTCTGGTAGCTTTAGACCAGGTGGATTCTTCAGTCCCATCTGCTATACGTTTCATTTCCCTGTCTGCTACAAATCGTTCCAGTCTGCCAATGGCAACCGGCCTGCCCCTGATGCCCAGTACACAATTTTTCTCACACTGGTCTTCCTGGGGACAGACCCTGCCGCATATTGCAGGGAGCCCATTTTTTTCTCTTATCTTACCAAGTGCTTCATCAAATTTCTTCTCCTGGATTAGCCCGATAAAACTTTTTATATCAATTCCTACAGGGCAGCCCTTGATACATATAGGATTTTTACACTGTATGCATCTTGATGCTTCAAGCAGAGCATCTTCCTCTGAATATCCCAGCGCAACTTCATTAAAATTGCCGCTCCTTTTTACAGGGTCCTGCTCGGGCATATCAACCCTGTCAATTTTTTTTCTTTTCGGTTTTTTTCTATTAATTTCTTCAGCCATATTCTGAACTGTTCCCTATAACTATAACATCAATAAAGCACGGTAATACCCGACACATAATAATCTGTGCCCGTGCTACTTCTTTTTCTCCGCCATGCATTTATGCTTATAAATATTCATACATTCTTTTTCCTGATCAAGATAAATCTTCTGTCTTGCCAGGAGAAGCTCAAAATTTACCTGATGACCATCAAACTCGGGCCCGTGTACACATGCAAATTTTGTTTTACCTCCTACCTCCACCCTGCATCCACCGCACATTCCCGTACCATCAACCATTATGGAGTTAAGGGAGACTATGGTCTTTATATTAAAGGGTCTGGTTACTTCCACCGTAGCCCTCATCATTAGAGTCGGTCCGATAGCAACTACCCTTGCGATACCTGTTCCCTTATTGTTTCCGGCAGACAATTTCTCTTCCAGGTAATCTTCTAAAAATCCCGAGACGAATCCGTGATATCCCACAGAACCATCATCGCTGCATAGATACATCTCATCCGATGTATCTCTTATTTCTTTTTCTAAAATAACAAAATCCCTGCTTCTTGCTCCAACAATTGAGATTACATAATTACCCGCTTTTTTCATTTCCCTGGCTATGGGAAGAATTGATGCTGCTCCTACACCACCGGCAACTAAAATAACTTTCCAAAATTTTTCAATTTCAGAAGGATTGCCCAGTGGCCCCACTACATCCAGTATACTGTCTCCCTGTTTTAAACCTGATAATAATGTAGTGGTCTTCCCAACTCTTGTTGAAAATAAAGTGACTATTCCTGTGGCCCGGTCATAATCTGCAATAGTCAGAGGGATTCTTTCCCCTTCCTCATTAATTCTCACAATTACAAACTGACCGGCTTTTGCTTTTTTTGCTATTAGCGGAGCCTCAACATAAAAGCCGTCTATTGTTTCTGCCAGTTTTTCTTTTTTTACAATTTTATACAAAAGTAACCTCTAAACGGATAAAATTTACAAATGTTTCTATTTTAACCCAAAAAAAAATACTAACAAGACTTTTTTAAAAAATTTGTTATAAAAAAAATTTACCCCGGATGCTTATTCTGTACCACTGTATTTACTTAATTTTTCCGCAATTACTATATAATTATTACAGGCATAATATCTTACAATTCAGCAGCCAGGCTATTCTTGCCCGCTCCTCCTTTACACGATATCGCAATTTTCATTAAAAAAGTACCTTCTCTATCACTCAGTTAACAGGCTCCGGGTCCCGGGACCCAAAACTTTTAATTACCATTTTCCGCTGGCGCCTCCGCCGCCGGATGACCCTCCGCCAAAACCACCGAAGCCTCCGCCGCCGGAAGACCTGCTGCTTCCGCTGCTCCCTCCTGTCCAGAATGAAGAGGATTTTTTTATCTTCGGTATGGTTACTTCTTTTTTATCGTAAAATCCGCAATAGGAGCAGGTTCTTTCTACAAGCTTTTTGCCCTCACTGGCATAAGTAGCCTTTTTTAATATGGTTGATTTAGTTTTTAACTTAAATTTTTTGCACTTCGGACATCTCTTTTTAAATAAGTTAACCAGCATTCCGGCAATAACCATTATAAATGGAATTCCGAAGCAAAAAATCCAGCCAGAATCAGATAATGGAAAGACACTTCCGGTTTGAGATGATTCATTTTCGGCAGTAGTGGGTGATGCATTTTCAGTAAAATATGAGCTGATTGGTTCCAGCCCTTTTTCTTCATATATCTGGTCAGCAATAGCAATTATTGCATTATAAAGGCCGGTATAAAAATCACCTTTTTGAAGTTCCGGTATAATAATTTCATCTGCAATATTTCCTGCCTCAAGGTCTGTAATAACGCCTTCCAGACCATAACCCACTTCTATTCTTAAAGGCCTCTTCCCGACTTCTCCCTCAATACCTATGAGTATAAGAATGCCATTATCGCCTTTTTCTTTGCCTATTTCCCATCTTTCAAATAATTCAACCGCATATTCTTCTTCGGTAAGGCCCTGTAAATTATCTACTATTGCCACAGCTATTTCGCTGCCTGTATCTTCTTCAATCTTTGAAGCCAGCTCCTCCAGACCAATCTTTGAGCTACTGTCAAGCTTATTTACATAATCATTTATATAACCGGTGAAAGAAGGAAAATTTAAAACATCAGCTTCATTTCCGGAAGAACTGCATCCCTGGAACATAAATAGAGATGACAGAACTAATAAAAGAAAAGTAATTAATCTTTTTTTTACTTTAAATATACTATGTACCATTGCATATTGCCCGCTACAAACTCAGGTCCACTTCGGGAGCTACTTCTGCACCTTCTCTGGCCTCAAAGAATTCCCGTGCTTCAAAACCAAACAGTCTTGCAATTGTATTCCTGGGAAACATCTTTATGTAAGTATTGTATTCTCTGACTGTCTCATTGAACCTGCCTCTCTCGGTTGCAATCCTGTTCTCGGTTCCTTCCAGCTGGGTCATAAGGTCGCGCACATTCTCACTTGCTTTCAGCTCAGGGGTATCTTCCACCACAACTCTTAAATCACCAATAAAAGAACTTATTTCCCTGTTCACACTTTCAATGTCTGAAGGCGTTTCAGCGTTGTTTATGCCTGCCCTTGCCTGTGCAATGGATTCAAATATATCCTTTTCCAGCTGCATATAAGCCTCCACACTGCTCGCCAGATTTGGTATTAAATCAAGTCTTCTTTCGTAAACATTCTGAACCTGGGCCCAGGCATTATCAACTTCAATCTCCTTTGCCGCCATGGTATTCCTTGTACTTATTATATAAATTGCGAGTATTACAACAACAGCAACCAGCAATATAGCAAATACTTTCCTGCCACTCCAAAAACTCTTCTTACTCATATTTTTTTAGCTCCCCTTACATTTTTTTACAAACTTTAACAACTGCAGGCCTGATTAAGAAATCACCTACCATGTAACCTTTTCTTAATACCTCAATTATATGACCTTCTTTAAAATCTTCCACATCTTCAGTTACTGCAGCCTCGCAGAGCCCTGGATCAAACTCTTCGCCAACAGGATTAATAATCTTTACATTCTCCTTCCTTAGAAGCTCTATCAAATTATCGTAAATCATTTTTATCCCTTTATAAAAATCATCTTTATCTCTGCCCAATTTTTTCCCGCTTTCAAGCGCAATCTCAAAATTATCAATTATAGGAAGAAGTTTTTCAATTAAATCTTTGTTTGCCCTTTTTATATGTTCCAGATGCTCTTTTAGGGTTCTCTTTCTGTAATTATCATAGTCTGCCTGCAGTCTTTTAATTCTATCTACATATTCTTCTTCAATCTTCTTATAGCTTTCCAGCTCATTTCTCAAAAGTTCTATCTCTTCTTCCAGCTCTTCAGCTTCAATCTCCTCTTTAATTTCGGTTTTTATATTTTTTTCTGTGGCTTTTTCTTCAGGTTTCACATACTTTACTTTCTCTTTCAAATCCTCTCCATTGCCTGAATTTACTTTTGATTTATTATACTCTTTATTTTTTTTATCTTTTTTACTCATAGTTTATCTACACCACACTTTCATAGAAAATACAATAAAGAAAATAAAACTTATTATATAATAGGAAGGCAACATTTATAAAGTTCTAATTTCTACTTCTGCCTGTGGCTGTCACATCACCGGTGGAAACAATCTCATCACTGTAGAAGTGGCCGTCACAATCAACAGGAGCAAAATGGAAATGAGCCGTAATTTTTTCACCATTTTCTGCTGCAATGTTCTGTATCTTAACTTCCACTATTATTTTCTCACCCGGCTCCAATCCTTCAACAAGCGAACCCACCCTCTCTGGTTCCACCAGGTCGGTAGTGGTATCGGTGGTAATAGTCTCGGTACTGATTCCTGTTGAAAGATCGGTTTCGGTTATGGTTGTTTCAGTAATTGTGGTCATTACCCTTTTCAGATTTACTTCATTATACCCGGTTATCTGCGTAGTTTCAGTAACGGTATCCGTCCTGGTTAAACCATCCTCGCTATATGTGGTTTCCTCTTCAGTTATTGTGTAACCATCAGTTTTTGCCCAGTCTGAGATATAGGTCTCATAAATAGCCTCATTTGAATAATAATACTGATTGGGTATATCAGGATTCCACAGGTGAACCTCCCAGATAGGAGTAATTTCCTCATCCTCATTAAAACTCGGATTCAGTTTTATCCATACCATAAAAGGCTGTATATTAACAGTCACATTTCCTGTATTGGTTATTTCAAAAGGCTGATAGAACCATTCCCTTCTGCTGATAGTAGAATCTCCTGTAGCTGCAAGCGGCTTAATTTCAATAGAATAAACAGGCCTGGGTAAAGCCAGCACATTACTTGATGATACATTTCCGGCCATATCCAGAGTCCATAAAGTATAATAATAAGACTTTCCGCCTTTTATATCATCATCTATATAGTTATTAACACTTATATCGGAGAAAGTTACAATAACATCATCGGCAGGATATTCCGGATTGATACAGGGGTCCTCAACTCTAACTAGTTTATATGAATCAAAATCACTATCAACGCTTGTATTCCAGCTCAGATAATTAGCATTCCCCTGTACATATCCTGTTAAATTTACCGGATAAGGAACATCTAAATCCCTGTGGACAGTCACATTTTCAAAAACCGGCGCACTTATAAAACCGTCGCCTGATCTCGCCCAGATAGCTATTTCGTTACTTCCCTGCTGCAGTATAACATCTTCCAATCCGAACATACCACTACTGTCACACTCAATTTCTCCCACTATTTTATTATTTACCTGAACAAATACTTTAGAAGAAGGCAGGTGGGAACCATAGATATAGACCATCGGGTCAATTTGTTCTGTATAGTAATTATCCTTTATTTCCTCTAAACTTGTAACGTTATCATATACTGCATATTCAACCTTTTGTGGAACGACTAAAAATAAATTAAATGCTGTAGCTGTGCTCTTTCTCCCGGCAGTATTTACCGATATAAGCTCAATATTGTTCTCTCCTTCAGATATTTCAACTCCATTTAAAGTCTCAAAATTACCATTAGCGTCAACTGCTATATTTTCCTGTACCTGCTCTCCATTTACATGGACTTCTACTGAACACCCTTTATCAGTATAGCCTTTTATAAAAATCAGTTCCTTCTCCCCGCTGCCATAAATTATTTCTCCTGATTCATGGGATAAAATCACCGGAGGCGACAGCATCTTATCTATCAGCTCATTTATTTTCTGGTTAACATAGTCATTAACTTCGTCTGCATCTTCAGTCCGGGGTGTGCTATCCTGGTTTATTTCACTACTCCCCCCCGGGAAGCAGCCTGCTACTAAGGATGTAACAACTGCCAGACAGGATAACATTATAATAAAATTTCTTATCTTCTTAGCCATAACTTAATTCCAATTCAAATTCCTTAATACCTTTAGCAGGTATTATTATATTCTTGGGTAAATATTATACCAAATATTATAAATTATTTACAAAAAACATTTATTTATTATATAAAAGTTTTTTCAAAAATTATCTTCCATTTACCGCTCTCCTCGGTCAGGTAAATGTATTTCTTATATTGCTTTGCTTCCCCATTTTTATAAATTATTTCAAATTCTGCTACCACTTTGCTCATATCATCTTCATATCCAAGGTATACAGTATTTATTATGCTTATCTGGTCTACCTCTGATAAAATTTTTTTAAAATCTTCCACATATTTTTCTCTGCTTATATTATTCCTATCTTTGTCCGGTAATAAATTTGTATAAATATAATCGGGGTCTTTGCTGTCAAGTGACTGCAAAAAATCCAGAACTGCTTTTTCGGGCTCTGTTTTAAAAAAATATACTACGTCAAATTTATTATCATAACTCCTGCAGGCTGTAGCCATAAAAATAACCAGAATAGCCTGGGCCAGCAGAAGCAAGAAATAAAATCTTTTTTTAAGTAAATTTTTCAAAAAAAACATCTTATATACTCTAATAATTGTCCTCGCTCCTTATCCTATCTACTTAAAATATCTCATGTATTTTTGAAATCTTAAATCTGTTTTTTAAATTTTAAAAATTTCCTTAATTCTTTATAAAATTAATTTATTATTTACCCAGTGAAATATTCCAGAATACTTGCTACTATGCTTTCACTTATTTTTTTCTGATAACTGGATTTTTTTAATCTTTCTCTTTCGCCGGAGTTTGAAATGAAAGAAGGCTCTACCAGTACCGAGATTAAATTTGTAGCTTTTAATATAGCGTGGTTTGTCCCGTGAACTCTGCAGTCAAGAATCCCCAGGTCGCTCACAATTTTATCCTGAATCAGGCTGGCAATTCTATACCCATCAATAGAATAAGACTTAAGGCCCTTAAAATAAAAGCAACTTGAGCCATTAGCATTTTTATCCACTGAATAATTTAAGTCTATACTTACAAGAAGATCAGCGTTGCTCTTATTTATATACTCAACTCTGTCATATAAAAACACATTTTGCTTTTCATCTTCACTTATAGAATTAAGTGTTTCGATACCTTTACCTGACAACATATCCCTGCAAAAATTTACTATACTGCTACAGATATACACCTTTTCATTGAGGTACTCCCCGGCGCTGCCCATATCCTCAATGTTTGCGCTGTAATCCAGGATAACTCTGTTATCCTGCAATTTTTTTTGTTTGCTCAAATTCTTTACCAGAGGAAAATTAGAAGTTTCTTTTGAGGTTATGATTCGTCTTAAACTTTTAAGGCTGCGTACTGTTTCTTCTCCTGCTATACCATCATCAGCGATATTCATATTTCTCTGAAACTCCAGAAGCGCCCGGTTTGTTTTATCGCAGAATATACCATTTTCATTATAAGGGTAGAAGCCCAGAGTTTTCAACCAGAGCTGAAGAGTCCTGACATCATCACCCCTGAAAGGCGGATATTTCAGGTATAACATCCTTTCACCTATTTTATATCCTGCATCAACTAACTCCTGCCAGGTTTCCTGATCTACCACTCCGGTTACCACGAGCCCTCTTTCCTGCTGAAATTTTCTTACAGAATTTTCTGTTTCAGCACCAAAAATTCCGTCAATCTCTACTGTATCAGGGCAGTAACCAAGCAATTTTAATCTTCTCTGAATGTCTGTAACTTTTTCTCCTGATGAATTCCTTTTTATTATTTCCATTTCTATAATTTATATAATTTTGATAAATTAAATCTAATTTTTTTACTTTCCCCGTAGCCATCTTTAAAAAAAATATAATATAATCTATCCGTGCTCCAGACTGTACAGAAATCTATCGGCATATATTGCAGCTATTGACCCATCTGCAACCGCGGTTATAACCTGCCTCAGGGGTGTGCTTCTGACGTCGCCAACAGCAAAAATACCGGGCATGGAAGTTTCCATTCTGGAATTTGTTAAAATAAAGCCCCTGTCATCAGAATCCACCAGGTCCCTTACCATTACTGAATTGGGGTCCAGCCCCACATATTCAAAAACTGCGCTAATTTTTAGTTTAAATGTTTTGTTTTCTTTCTTATTCCTCACCAGAATCTCCTCCAGCCTATCGCTCCCGGTAAATCTTTCTATTACAGAGCTCCATAAGAACTTTATTTTCTCATTTTTAAATGCCCTATCCCTTAAAATCTGTTCTGCACGGAGCTCATCCCTTCTATGTATTATATATACCCTTTTCGCAAACTTTGTAAGAAATATAGCTTCTTCAAGCGCTGTATTTCCCCCTCCCACAACAGCAACTTCTTTATCTCTATATAAGGCCCCATCACATGTAGCACAAAATGAAATACCACTGCCAATAAACTTTTCTTCGCCTTCAACTCCCAGCCTGGAAGGACTGGCGCCTGTTGCTATTATTAGTGAATTTGTCCGTATAATTCCTTTATCACTCTGGCACTTAAATTTATAAGATTTACCGTTTTGTCTATTTTCATTCACTTCAATCGAGCTTACATCAAAGCTATCTCTCACTTCAATCCCAAGTTTTTTACAATGTTCCACAAGATTCTGCGCAAGTTCAAAACCCGATATGTTCTCTTTAAAGCCGGGGTAATTTTCTATTGAATCTGTTTTTATTATTTGCCCGCCCGGCATAAGTTTTTCCACAATTTCAAAATTTAGCCCGCTTCTTTTTGAATACAATGCGGCGCTCAGCCCCCCGGGTCCAGCCCCCACGATAACCAGATCAGTTTTAAACTCGCACATAATAGCCTGATACCTCCTATGTTTAAGAATTTTTTAATACAGACACAATAAACAAAAGGCTGTGCCATATTTATTATTATAAATATTTAGAATTTAAAATAAATGAAAAAATAGGAGTATAGTGGAAAATTATACCATTATTATCTAAAGACCCCGGGGTATCTCTATTATACAGGAACCAGCAGACAGAATTTTTAGTACACTCAATACTTCTTTGCAGCCTCTTTTATCCTTTTTTCAAGTTCTTCTTCAGACTTTACCCCTGAAATATCCAGGTTCAGATCCATTAAAAGTTTTATTGCACTTCTTACAATCATCGTATTTGCTATTTTGTGACCGCCTGATTTTTTACATTCAATACCCAGATTTTCCAGAAATGAAACCATGCCTGAAGGCATGGTTATTGGTACTCTGAAATAATCCTGCTTTCTTTCTGCCATATCGCAACCTCTTACTATATTTTTATTGTATTTTTATGTATATGAGTATATCTATTAAAAGCCAAATTGTCAAATTGCTACCTTACCCGGCATAACCACCTAATATAGTTTAAAAAACATTTAAATGAATACAATAATGTTATAATAAAAAGGAATATTCTAGATTTTTATTTTTACTTAACATGCAGGATAACTTTTAATTTTATAAGGGTTTAAAAATCAAAAAAAATTAAAGGCAAAAATACCGGAGGCACAAATGAAAATTACAGGGGACAATGAAAAAATTATAAAAATTTCCGTTATCGGCGGCAGCAGGGCAGATAGTAAAATCCGTAAACTCGCCTTTGACGTTGGCAGAGAAATCGCCAGAAATGGAGCAGTCCTGATTTGCGGCGGCTTGACAGGCGTAATGGAATCTGCCTGTAAAGGCGCCAGTGAAGAAAGAGGACTTACAATAGGCATATTACCTGGCACAGATGAAAAATCCGCAAACAAATATGTCGGGATAAAAATACCTACTGGAATGGGGTATGCCAGAAATTTAATAATTGCGCTATCATCCCATGCAGTAATCGCTATTGATGGAAGTTACGGCACTCTTTCGGAAATTGGCTACACATTGACTTTCGGCAAACCTTTAATTGGTTTAAGAACCTGGGAAGTCTGCCCGCATCAAAACAAAAACACCGCTCATATAATCAGAGCCAGCACACCCGGAGAAGCCGTAAAACTTGCTATTAAGGAAGCAAGAGAATATATCAAGAAAAAGCTTTAACAAAATTTATCTGCAGATTAGATAGAGAAGATTTTAAGTTTTCCATTTCTTCTGCACCTGCTTCATCTACGATAACTTTAAGCATTGCATCAAAACCATCTATGGCCAGCTTTGCCTGTTGCTTATCCCTGTACTTATCATTTACCCCCACGGGAAGCCCCATTTTTTTATAGGCAAGACTTGAAAGAGACATCATCATCTGTATTATGATATCTTTCGTAGTTAATTTATTAATTTCCTCCTGTAGCTCCTTAATTAACTCTTCCTCTTTCTTCTCTTCCCCTTTCTTTTCTTCTTTCTCTCCCCTGCCCTTAAGGTCTTCCTTGACAGATTTATCTTTTAGCTCTTTATCTTCTCCGTCTCCACCGGTGACATCCTTTTCTTTTTTCTTATCTTTTGCCATATATAATCACCTTCCTCTAATTTATTATTCCGATTCATATTTAATTAATGAAAATACTTCATAACCCTTTAAAGCTTCTCTGGGATTTAAAAATTCCAGCTCAATTAAAAAGCAAAATCCTACAACCTCACCGCCCATTTTTTCAACGAGTTTGGCTTTGGCTTTCCCGGTACCTCCGGTTGCTACCAGATCATCTACAATTAAAATTTTATCACCTTTTTTTATAGCATCAACATGCATTTGCAGGATATTTTTTCCGTACTCAAGTTCATATGATACCTCACATGTGTCATAGGGAAGTTTACCGGGTTTCCTGACCGGAATAAAACCCACACCCAGCCTGTAAGCAACCACAGCTCCGTATATAAAACCTCTTGCTTCAGCACCCAGAACTGCATCAATTTCTTTGCCCTGACAGCACTCGACCATTTTATCTACCGAATACCTGAATGCTTCACCATCTCTGAGCAGGGTAGTAATATCTCTGAAAACCACTCCCTTCTCCGGGAAATCCGGTATGCTTCTTATTTTTTGTTTTAAATCCAATTTTTATCCTTTCTGTAAAATATTATCCACAAAAACTTCATAAATAGAATTCTATAATATACCCGGAACAGCAAAAACAACCGGCTATTGCAAATATACTATATCCTATAACATTATAGTTTATTGGCTATATTAAGCTCAAGTAAATTACTATTGAATATTTCTACACTTCATTTATATTTATTACATGCCAATTTAATCCAGACTAAAAACTATTATATAAGTTGAGGTGGATTATGAAATAGGGGTATTTAATTACTTAAAGCGTTTAATTCTGTCTATAAGTGAGTATATCAGGTAATCTATATTCATCTTATCAAACCCCAGCTGGGACAGGATTTCTTCCGGGGAATATTTCTGTCCGTAATACCAGAGCTCTCTTAAGAAAGAACCCGCTGCTTTTTTCGTATACCACCTATAACCAAATTTTCTGTAAAGGTATTCTTCAATTTGGGATTGGAAAATCCAGGCTCTTATGTAACTGGTACAGTAAAACCCTTCATCAACATCCCTCAAATAACTTTCTTCCGTGTATTTCATTTGACTTACTTCCGATAAAATATCCTTATAAATAGTATCTTTTCCCTCTAATTGTGAACCATCATTAAGTATGAGTTCATATTCTAATTTGCCGGTATACCTTCTGCAAAACCACAGTTTCACCAGGTTTGAGAAATAAACAAACTCATTCGCCTGTTCTTTATCCATCCCAAAAAAGTCCGCCAGCCACCTCTCATTTTGCATTAGCTGCTCCATGCTAAAAGCATATCCTTCAGTAACAGAATTATCCCCCAGATATTTATACTCAAAGTCAAGCTCCGGACCGGTATTACCAAAATGCAGCGCATGCCCACCTTCATGAAGCATGGCCTCAAAATCGTCCTGGCCACCTTCTGGCATTACCACAAGATATATTTCAGAGGGTATTCCCGGGGTAGCGCAAAAAGCCCTTGGTGATTTATTTTCTCTTTCTTCTACATCAAAATTAATATTGTCATACTTATCAATATCTATCCCCATTCCGGCAAGTGTATCTTTAAATACCCCGATAAGAATATCTTTCTTAAAGAATCCATCATATTTTTTCCCCCTTTTTAGGTATGCAAAATCACTCCTGCGCGAACTTCCAAGTGGTATTCCAAGCTCTTTTTGCATAAGAGCACCAAATCTTTCCCGGTAAAGTCCCCCGGTTTCGGTTAGAAGTTTATCCATTTCATTCTTAAGGACAGAAAAATTTTCATCTTTAAGATATGAAAAAAGTTCCGAGTAACTTGAAAAACCCAGCTCCCGCGCCTCACTGTGGACAGAACTCCAGTATTTATACAAATTTTTATTTAATTTTTCTGCTGTGACTTTATTTCTTTTATCATCAATAGTGTCTCTTTTTATTTTATCCGGTTCATTTGATAGAAGAATCTCTGAATACCTGAACGGTACTTTTTTACCATCTACAGTAATCTTTGCCCTGGCTTCGTCTTCCGCAATCTCATCAATAAGACTTTTGGTCTGCATCTCCATATAACCTTCAGTGCAGAATTTTAATAAAAAAGAAGCTTTTTTCTTCTCCTCCCCGGCGCTTTTTTCCTTTACATTTTTAAAATGACTTATATATTCTTTACTAAACAAATTTTTAAATTCATCATAAATATCACTTACATTAAGATTATCCTTTATGCCTGAAAAATGAAGGTAATATTCTTTATCCATTTTATATAAGAAAGACTCTGCTTCTTTCCTGTATTTTTCAATATCCATTTTATCCTCTCCGGTTAATCTTTATATTCTAAAAAACACTTAACCTGTAAACTACCCTAAAAATATACATTAAAAATATATCCAGAAGGTTTGGCAGAAAGTAATCGCATGAGTTTATTTAGAACAACTCATCCTGTTTTCCATCTTCATCGGTTACCGAACCGGTTTTTTTCTTTTCTTCGCCATCCTGGACTTTTCTTTTTTCACTGACTGCACCACCGGTATTAATATCGGTTTTTCCATATTCATCTTCGGGAAGCCTCTTCAGCAAAACAGACCGTTCAAAATTCTTCATATAATCCGACCAATCGCTACCATCTCTGTTTGCTTCCAGCATCAAATTATATCCACCCACATCGGAGTCCATATGGTCCACATGATAAATTATAAAAGCTTCCAGAATTTTAGGTCTTTTAGGTGAGCCAAATTCCTTATGCCCGTGATGGCTCAATATAATGTGAAGAAGCCTGTTACTCAAATCTACAGGAAATCCCTCTATTTTTTTCAATCGCTCCAGAATCCATCCATAACCAATAGTTATATGACCCAGAAGCTTCCCACTATCGGTTACTTCAGTGGTTATTTTTGTTCTATATTCCCCTATTTTTCCAATGTCATGAAGAATCGCTCCACTTATTAGCAAATCGCGATTCAAATTTTTATAGATTCCATAAATAGCATCACAGATTCTGGTAACATTAAGGGTGTGTTCCAGCAGTCCTCCCTTATAAGCATGGTGGTACTGTACAGCCGCAGTTGCATCTTTAAAATCTTTTACAAATTGTTCATCACTAAAGAAAAGGTTAAGTAATATTTTCAAATAATTATTTTTAATGCTGTTTATATACTTCTTTATTTCCTCAAACATTTCATCAACATTTTTTTTGGACGTCTTTATAAAATCAGACTGTTTGAGTTCACCGTTTTCTTTATACTTCTTTAATGAATTTATAACAATCTGCCTTCCACCCCTGTAACCCTTTACCTCTCCCTGGAGTAGAACAAAGTCTCCTTTATTAAACTCCTCTGTATTAAGATAAACTTCTGTCCATAGAACTCCTTCTATGCTTCCTTCCCTGTCCTGAAGTAAAACTGTGCAATAATCTTCGCCATTTCTTTTTTTCCTGACCTTTTTATCTGCCACCACAAATATTGACTCCGCTTTACTGCCAATTTCAAGGTCAGATGTAAATTGCTTTTTAGTTATTTCCATAATCCCTATATTCTATTAAATTATAATAAATTTAAATTTATTCCGGTCTTATTTCTACATATTCCATTTTTTAAAATAATCTATAGCCTTATAATTAGTCATGTCGTAATGAATGGGAGTAATGGAAATATAATTATTCTTCACCGCACAATAATCTGTATTTATATCTACATTTTCTCCATTAAAATCTCCATCCATCCAGTAATAATCCCTCCCCCTCGGATCTGCCCTTTTTATAAATTTATCTTTAACCTTTGCATTACTCTGCCTGGTAATTATCACCCCCTTTATTTTATCTCCAGGGACATCCGGAAGATTGATATTAAGCAGTGTTCTCTCGGGAAGTCCTCCATTTTCTATTATCTTATCAACAACCCTTTTTGTAAAACTGGCCGCATATTCGTAATCAGGGTCAACAAAATTATCAATTGATACGGCTATAGAAGGTATACCAAGGGTAGTTCCTTCAGTTGCCGCAGACACTGTACCTGAATAGATTATGTTTTCTCCCAGGTTTGCCCCCCGGTTAATTCCAGAAATAAGCAAATCGGGGACTCCCTTAATAATAGCTCCCACCGCTATTTTTACACAATCAGCCGGTGTACCATCTACTGCATAACCGAAAAATTTACCTTCCCTGTATTCCTTTCTTACGGAAATTGGCCTGAACACCGTAATGGCATGCCCCACCGCGCTTCTTTCCTTATCCGGCGCCACAATTTTTACCTCAAATCTCTTATCTTCCTTCAGCGCTTTATAAAGGTTATAAAGTCCTTCAGAATCTATGCCATCATCATTTGTAATTAGAATGCTTTTTTCTTTCATAGCCTTTATTATAAATTGAGTATAAAATTCTACAATACTTTAAAAACAATTTTCAGCCCCGTAACTATTTTTTCATTCCATTAATATATTACCAGTACGCAAAAAGCATAATATAAAAAGTTGATTATTGCTCAAGTGATTTTCAGCCGGAATTCAATGCCATAAAAAAGCCTTTAAAGTATTTCGGTATAAATAAGAAGGCTATTATAATAAACCGGCCATTTAAAAAACAATATATACAATACCAGACAATAAGGCTGCAAACCTGATTTTATAAACCCGGGCAATCACTTATCGGCAGCAACACCTGCCCTGAACTTCTCAACTTCCCAGTTTTTAATAAAATCAATCTGTTCTTTATCCATGAACTTATAACCACCAAAGCTTTCTGCATATATTGAGATTTTTAAAGCATCATGGAAGAAAGACATGGCTATATGTGACGTACGTTCTGAACTACCTATAGCAAAAACGCCCGCCTTCTTTACAGCTATAATTTTTGGTTCACATTTATTTCTATTTTTGTATTGCTCCAGGTTCTTCCTGAAATTATCAGGGTTCTCTATAAACAACATTTCCGGGCCGGCATAAACAATATGGTCAGGAGTATATGCAGAACGAACCTTTTTAAATGAAACCTTATCTCTGATTGCCTTACTAATTTCAGTATTATTATTAAAGGTAACATATTTATCCCTGAAGTCAGGATAATCCGTTATTAAATTACATATCTTTTTTATTTCTTTCCTGTCAACCTTTACCGGCGAAAAATCAGGCTCATAGATGATATGTTTTTTTAAGGTTCTCATTATAAGGTTGTGTATATCTTTAACTCCTTCTATAGTATCTGCACCCACAAACATACCATGATTCCCAAGAAAAACTATATCTGCAACTGATTTATATCTCTTTTTGAACTTTATAAGCTCTTCCCTGACTGACTTTGCCAGGGTATAGCCTGGATTTACGGAAGGTATCCACATGCATCTTTTATTAAATAATTTTTTTGCTATATAGCTTCCCTTTATACTGCAGGTCAGCCCGTTTACTAATGCTGGATGGGTATGAATAACATATTTCTGCGGCAGCACAGCATGCAGCAGGGATTCGACACTCGGCCTCCTGCTCTCCCCTTTTGCGCATGAATTCATAAGGTCCTCAAGAGCTGTCTTCTCTCTCAGGTCAACATCAGCAGGATACTCTTTGCCCCAGATTCTCTCCAGGGCATCCCTGTTTAGTTTTACAAAATCATCCTTCTTTACTGAAGTGAGCTCAACTCCGGAAGCTTTAACATAGAGATATTTCTCATCCTTAAAAGAAGTATTTCCGCCACCCGCCATCAAAAATTCCGGGTTCTTTCCATAAAAGCGGGAAATCTCAACTAAATCTTCTATACTCATAAATCATTCTCCTGATATTAATCAAACCTTTATATTTAACTATGAAATTATATTTCCCTGGCATTCTCCAGCAGATACTTTTCGGCTTCCACGGACCACTGCCCTTTATTTTTCTTCGTAATACGGTAAAGCTCCTTAAAAAGAGGATTTTTATCCTGTAATTTTTTAAAATCTTCCAGTGCTGTCAGATTCATTTCTATATTCGTATATATTAATTTTTTTCCTCCTGGAATCCGGGGGAGATTTATAATGGTATCCTCAACCGCATTTAATCCGCCTATATGAGTTATCATAAAAGCAGGCTTAACAATTTTCCGCCCCATTAAATCCAGCGCTATTTTCATATCTTCTGTATTACCGCCTGTCGTTCCGACAAAATGCGCCGAACCATAATGAATATTATAAAAATTGATTCTGGCAGAAAATCCGGGGTCAGTGGGACCGGCAAAAAAATTAATGCAGCCATGTGGTTTTAAAATAGAATCAGCCAGTTCAATCAGAGATTCCACCGGTGCGAAAACAAAAACATCATCAAAACCTTCTCCATCGGTATATTCCATCAGGTGGCTTTTTAAATTATCTATACCCCGCGAATTTATATAAACAAGCTTTATCCCACTCTTTTTTGCATCACCGGGCGGAAGTATCTTTTTTGCCCATTTCAGACGTTTTTCATCAATATCTATCACCAGAATAAGGGCGGGCTCAACTCCTGAATGAACAGCATAATCCACGGCTCCCAGCCCCATGGGCCCTGCAGCTGCCAGCAAAGCCATTTTGCCTCCCTTTTTAACACCCATATGGTGGATATAAGAACCCGGTGTTGTATGGTAACTTGCATTAAAAGCCCCCACTATACAGGACACTGGCTCGGACAAAGAAGCGGGGAAATAACCATCACCGTTATATTTCAAAAGACAATTACATTCCATCACTTCATTGGGTATTATTATATAAGTTGCATTACCCCCCACATATCTATATGAATATCCCGGCGCATCAAGTGTTCCCTTATAATTCAGAGCAGGCTGGATGGAAAACCTTTCACCGGGAGAAAATTGCTTCTGCCACTTTTTACCCACTTCCATAATATAACCACTGAATTCATGACCAATTATAACCGGATTCTTATCAATATCTTCGGGAACCCGCTTGTGGTTAGCTCCCTGCTCCGCCGCCTTATGGCTTGACATGCATATACTATTAGAGATAACATGCGCAAGTATTTCATCGTCCTTTAAGGGGGGAAGCTCAAATTCTTCCAGTCGCAAATCATTCCTGCCGTATAATCTTACCGCTTTCGTCTTCATAATTTTTCACTTCCATTTTCTTTACCAATTTCTTTAAATATCTGGATTCTCTTATTAATATCAGGATACCTTTTTACCATTTCCGGTGAAAACATACCCTGATTAAAATTACTTTCCGCCATTTTCTCATGGCCTATCAACGCCCAGGCTGCATCTATAAGATTGTGGAACTCTGGATCACTCAGGGTCTCACATACAAAAGGCTGTCCTGGAGAATTTATATCTTCTCCACTAATCTGGAATAAATTATTCTTATCACATAAACTACGTACCCGCCTCAGCTGGGCAATACTATTTCTTGCAGGCATATAGGTGACAGCTTTAAAACCCAGATTCTTAATTATATCAAATAATAATTCCAGGTAATCATCTTCAAACTTCTGGGCTTTCTTATCACCGGTTACCGATTCGGTAACATCACCTAAATAGGCATAAGCTGATATGGACTGTGTCTCATCTGCCAGACTCAGGACTTCTCTTAAATCCGGGCATTCTGCAGTCGCATTAATGTAAAATTTCTCCACCAGATTACTTTTTAATATATTTAAAAGATCATATTGATAAAAATAGTTATTTTTATTCCTGAGGTAGGAAAGATTTTTTTCTGAAATTTCAATTTTTAATTTTTTCTTTAAAAAATCTATTACTTCCGTACCACTTGAAAATTTTTTATTTATAATCCCTGCCAGAGCAAAAAGTATATGCCTTTCAGTAACAGTCCCTCCATCTTCCGCCCAAGAAAGCGGGAGAACATCACGATTAAAATCCAGAAATATTGATAAAGGTTTTAATAAAATGTTTAATTTCTTAACCATCAGTAAATTCCTCTTGTTTCTTTCTCTCCTGTATTTATCAAAGAATGAATTTACTCTATCAATCTTAGAATCGGGGATACCATGAAGAACAATATATGCTATAGACCTCTGGTCCGGGTCATTTAAAAATCTGCCTTTAAGAGGAGACCCTGAAAAATCCACCCTGCACTCTACTCCCTTAGTTGTATGAATCCCCGCTATTTTACCGGCACGGACAAATTCAGCTGCGCCGCTAACTGTATCATGGTCTACGATACCGGCTATCTTCAGGTTATAAAGGTAAGCCATCCATACAGACATAGCCGGTGAATAATACGAGAAAGAGTATTTTGTATGGATATGATTATTGGTATAGTAATCCAGCTGCCTGTTATTCAACCTTTCATTATCTTTTTTTAGAATAAGCTTTAAATTCTCAAGGCGTCTTTCGGAATCCCCATCATTTAGAAGGTGCTGATATTTAATAATTTTTTTATTTATATTCATCATTAAAGTTACTGCATATTTATAAAATTTTAATCAAAGTTCTAATTTATCTTAACATCACCTGTCCGCCCGTTACCGGGACGGCCTGACCTGTCTCATATTTCTGTTCAATGACATAAAAAATAGCTTTAACCAGGTCACTTATCCGGCATCCCCGCTTCATGGGAACCTTATTTTCATAATATCTGCGAACATCTTCTATGTTTTTTGCGCCCGGAACCTTACTGGATTTTAAATACTGTACAAAAAGCCCTTTTTCAGGGTCAGACCAGAGAGGACCATCAAAAAAATTACCGGGGCAGATGGCATTAACTTTAATATTGTACCCCACAAGTTCCAGGGCAAAACTCTGGGTCAGGCCTATCCCTCCGAACTTGCTGCCGGCATAAGTAAAATTATTTTTACTACCCTCAAGCCCCGATTTAGAATTTATCTGGATTATATCGGTAAAATAATTACCGTTAAAAAGATTCTGTATCTTCATTGGCTCAGAGGCATACCTGGTGCAGAGAAAAAAAGCTGTGTAGTTGACTCTGGTAATAAGCTCAAAATTATTAACATCCATACTCTCCAGGCTTCCTGCCTTTAATACCCCTGCATTACTGATAAGAATATCAATGCCTCCATATTCTTTAACCGTTTCCAGAACCATCTTTTTTACACAACCCTCATCCGAAACATCAACCTTTAGAGCTAAAGTTTTACCTTCTCCATATTCTTTGCTTAGTTTTAAAGCATTTTTTTCCAGTGGTTCTATTTTTAAATCCGCCAGCACTATATTGCAACCTTCCGCTGCCAGCAATTCCGATATACTTTTACCTACTCCCCGGGCAGCTCCTGTTACAATAGCAATTTTTTCTGGAAATCGCTTATTTGTATCTGTAGTCCAAGTGAAAGCACTACCGTATTTTCGTATAAGAATATTTTCTACATCACTGAAATCAAATTTACTTTCAGTAAGGCTATATTCTTTGATTTTTAACAAATCAAGAAAAAGCTTCATCCTGTTATCTGCTATTTTTTTAGTCTGTCCCCACGCAAAAACACCTGTATCCCTGACGGCAAAAAAATTTGCACCTTCTTTTTTCATTAATTCTTTTTTTATTTCATCATACTGTTTATTAATATCTTTATATTTATTAACGTAACCAGGGATAATTAAATCACTCAGTATTTTATTATTTTTTATAGATGAAAAAACTGAAAAGAAGTCTTTCTTGCTCTTTATATATCTTGAAATAACATCATTATTGCCAAAAATCACGATTGAAGTTCCATTCTTCCCAAGCAGCATTCTTAAGGCAGGCGCTATCTTTATGACATCATCCCCGGGATAAGAAGCAGGTTTGAATAAAATTCTTTCATTAATTCTATCAATTTCATTTTTCATAATATCTTTCCTTTAAAAATACTCAGTATATATGAATTCCCGGTATCGTCTGTTACGATACTGTCAATGACATCTATATCACAAACTTTGGCTCCTCCTTTTGCATTTACTTTTGAAGAATCGAACAGGAGAATTTTTTTATCACCATGCTCAATCCCGGCTTCCGCAACCGCCGCAGCATACTCATCTGATGAGTAGACACCTTTCTCTTTAATAATTGAATCTGCGGAAAAGAAAGTAATATTAAAATGAAACTGTTTTATAATGGATATTGCTTCTGATCCTACGAGTGTTCGATTTAGCTGATTAATCCTCCCCCCTGTCAGAACCGCCTGTATATTTTTATTCTTCTGCAGATTAAGAAAGGTATCGATTCCTGAAGTTACAACCATAACATTATCGGGAAAAATATTCTCAGATAGGAAATAGCTGGTTGAGGAGGCGTCCATAAATATATACATCTTCGGTCTGATTAATGAAACAGCTTTTTTTGCAATCTTCTTTTTTTTATCTGAATTAATAAGCAGCCTTTTGTCATGGCCATAACTCGCCAGATTAAAATCCCTTAACGTAGCTCCTCCGTGTACTCTTTTTAAAAGATCTTTCTTATCAAGTTCTATCAGATCTCTCTGAATTGTTATACGGGAACAGTTTAGAAAACTTTCAAGTTCCATCAGAGTAGTCGAGGTTTTCTCCTCTAAAAGACTGAGTATAGCTCTATGCCTTTCAATTTTTAGTAAATTATTCTGGCTACTTTTTCCCATTTCTAATTAAAAATATATCATATATATCATACTATATCAATAAATATTTCATTTTATATCATAATAGTTATAAAATCTTTTTTTAGAATAAAAAATTTTTAATCTTTAATATCAGGATTCATGCTGGATACAATATTACAGAGGAATATTAAAATGTTTATTGATTTAAAACAGAAAGCAATCAAATAATTTAAGCGGTATTTTGGAATACAGATGGGTCCTTTAATTCAATTACATATTTTTAAATACCTGCTATATTCCTCATCCCATCTGCTTTTATTTTCAGGCTTATAATAAGACAGAACAGAAGAATTCAGAGAAATTTTTCTACCCTCCTCCAGGGTCTTTATCTCGCCTGCCGCTTTGAGCTGGACGATTAAGTTTCCCACCGACGTCGCCTCAACTGGTCCTGCTATAACTTTAGTTCCGGTGGCATCAGCAACCCACTGGCATAGAAGTTTATTTTGAATGCCTCCACCCGCAATATAAATGACATCTATCTTATTGCCTGTCAGGCTTTCCAGCTTTTTTATATCATGCTTAAATCTCATTGCAAGACTCTCATACAAACACCTTGAAATCTCTCCAATATTTTCAGGGACTCTCTGGCTTTTTTCTTTACAATAGTTACAGATTACTTCAGGCATATCCGGCTGGGGTTTAGAAAATACCGGATCATTAACATCTATAAATACTCCAAAAGGTTTCTCCAGTTCTGAAAGCCTTACTGTTTCATCCCAGGAAATATTTTTACCATCCTCAGTCCATTTCTCCCTGCACCGCTGTATTATCCAGAGACCAGTTATATTTTTTACAAATAAATTTAAGCCATCTGCTCCACCTTCATTGAAAAACTCCTCATCAAATACTCTCTCATTTATTATGGGCTTTTCTGTCTCCTGCCCAATTATGCACCAGGTACCCATAATTATAAACGCCCAGTTTTTATTTTTATCTACTGCCGGTACACCTGCCACTGCCGAAGCCGTATCATGTGTTGCAGGAGCTATGACTGGAACAACTCCTGTACCCAGCTCCTCACTCTTCCGGCTTAAAATATTGCCAATCTTAAATCCTGGTTTAATTATTTCAGGAAATATATCCGATCTCAGACCCAGCCTGCTTAAAATTTCATGTTCCCATTTGTTTTCTTTCTGGTTATACATAATACTGGTTGTTATTCTGGTATATTCATTATAAGTTTCTCCGGTTAAAAAATAATTAAATATATCAGGCATGGTAAGAAACCTGTATCCGTTTAAATATTCAGTAGCATACTCCAGCTTTAAAGAATATAAATGAAAAAGGTCAAAAATCGGACTAACAGAAGCACCGGTAAGTTTGAATAATTCTTTAGCGGAAATGACTTTATATAATTTTTCAGCATTAATTAACCTTTTTTCATCACGGTAATTAACAGGATTGGAAATAAGCTTGCCGTTTTTATCAATAAAACCAAAATCTG
>CAZQQX010000015.1:0-43768 GCA_964595565.1 uncultured Actinomycetota bacterium | reverse complement strand
GCACACCGTTAGCGTTAGTCCTGAGCCAGGATCAAACTCTCAAAAAAATTAATATCTAATCATTTAGCTCGAAGAAACTTACACTATTTAGTTCTCAAAGAACACAAAAAATAACCTGCAGAAAAATAACACACCAGAATTTAATTGTCAATAAAAATTTAAATAGAAGTTTTCAAATGGATGAAACTACTAATATAACCCTTATTCAGTGTATCTTTTTTAATTCAGTGTATCTTGTTTAGCGTAGTAGATTATAACATTAAGATACCATAAGTCAATAGTTATATATCCTGTTATATATCCTGTATTATTACTATTAACCCTATTATTTTAAATTTATAAAATAAAGTTTTTCAATATTTTTTTATAAATATTCTACTTTTTAGATTCATGCTGTTTCTGACGCTCTCTGTATGCTCCAATATAACGACTGGCCCATTTATCACGAGATAAGATTAAATCAGTCGCCAGAACAGTTTCACGCACTTTTGCAACATCTACAACCGGACAGCTTATCCCTGCGTCAATAGAAATTGCCAGGAAAGCACGGTTGAGAACATCACGGTCTGGTAGACCGAAAGAAATATTGCTGCCGCCAAAGGTCATATTAACTCCCAGCTCAGCCTTAACTTTTCGGATAGCTTCTATAGCAACTGTACCGGCGTTGCTTTCTGCCCCCAGCGTAAGAACCATGCAATCTATAATAATATCCTCCCGGGGTATTCCAAGCTTTTCAGCTTCACCCACAATCTTACGGGCAACAGCTACACGCCTGTCCGCATTGTCCGGTATACCACCATCATCCATACATAAGCCAATAACTGCTGTCTTATACTCACTGACAAGGGGCAGTATTGACTTCAGAGACTTTTCCTGGCCTGTTACCGAGTTTATTATCGGCTTGCCACGGTAAACTTTAAGTGCCTCTTTTAATGCTTCTGGCTTATCACTATCAATACAAAGAGGAACATCGACTGTGCTCATCACCGTCTGCACTGCGCAGGGTAACAGTGATACCTGATCTACACCACTCGTACCCACATTTACATCAAGTATATCCGCTCCGGCCTGTACCTGGGCCAGGGCTTCCTTTTTCACAATCTCCATATCGCCAGCTCTAAGCGCATCAGCCAGCTTCTTCTTCCCTGTTGGGTTGATTCGCTCCCCTATAAGCACTGTTGGGCGACCATCACCAATTATAATCTCTTTATTAGCGGTTGATACTTTAGTTTCCATTATTTTATTTTCTCCCTTCTGCCCTTTATTATTTTATATAATCCCAGATAGTTTGCCTGGGCAAACATTTGAGTAAAGCGTGGGTCACTGGCTAATTCGATATAGGAAACCCTACGAGCTATCTCCTGAGCCTCTACCCTCTTGCTTTTTGAAATTAGCGCCAGCTTGGCTCCCATTCCGGCTGCATTACCTACCTGCTGAAAGCGGTCCACCGGCAATACCGGCAACATACCTATTGTAAGAGCACTGGATATATCAATATAAGTTCCAAAGGCTCCGGCTATTATAACCCTGTCAATGTCACTCTGATTAAGCCCTTTATCTTCCAGGAGAAGCTGTATGCCGGCACGTATGGCTCCTTTTGCCAGTTGCAGCTCGCGAACATCATGCTGGGTGATAGTTATTGCAGGATCTCCGTTTCTCTCTTCCTCACCTACCAGGACGAACTCCCTGCTTTTTCCATAGGGACGTACCCGCGGGTGGTCATTATTCATCCTCCCACTTTCGTCTACAACACCAGTCAGGTAAAGCTGTGCCAATGAATCCAGAATTCCGGAACCACAAAGACCCACCGGTGGCACTTCACCAATGGTCTGGTATTCAACTTTATCATCTATTATCCTCAGGTGCTCTATGGCACCGCTTGCAGCTCTCATACCATTCTTGATATGTGCTCCTTCAAAAGCGGGCCCGGATGCACAGGAAACACTTGTCATCTCCCCGTTACTCACCAAACACACTTCGGTATTGGTACCTATATCAAGTGCCAGCACCACATCTTCAGCCTTCCAGGCTTCTGTAGCCAGCAGCATAGCTACATGGTCGCCACCAACAAATCCAGCTATGTTGGGTAGCATATGAATATAAGAACCCGCAGCAATTTGGAGCCCTGCATCACGTGCCTTTATATCCATGGCCTCATTTATAACCGGAATATAAGGAGATAGAGCCAGCTGCCCTACCGGCAGATGCAACAACAGATGGTGCATAGCAGTATTACCCACAACCACTGCTTCAACTATATCCTCCGGCCTGGCTTTAACTGTTGCTGAGAGATCGGAAGCCAGTTCATTTAGCACCTCCACCCCCAGCTCTTTCATACGCACTGCTTCTTCCGGCTTCCTCTTGGCACTGGCCATACGGGATATAACATCTTCACCATAAGAAATCTGGTGATTCATCACCCCTTTATTTGCCAGTGTTTTACCACTATCCAGGTCTATTAAGTATCCAGCAACCTTTGTAGTCCCAACATCCACAGCAAGCCCTAACTGTCGACTGGACCCGGTGCTAATTGCCACTATTTCGTTATCTCTTACGGATACTTTTACTTCCCAGTCACAGGACCTCAGAAGCGAAGAAAGATTCCTCAGCACATCTATGTCAATGATACTACCACTGCTTATTAAATTCTTGCTTTCTAATGACTCCAGCAGACGCTCTGAATCAGCCCTCAGGTCTGAAAGTGATGGAGGTTTTAGTTTAACCTTAAAGGTACGAACCGGCGGCTCCGGTGAAACTTCGATCTCCATTCCTTCCACCTGAGTCCTCTGCGGGGCTTCGAGCGACTCGGCCGGCACACGTATTTTTAAATTACTGGTAGGATAGGTCTGGCATGCCAGGCGATGACCTTCCTCAAGCTCCTGCGATGAAAAATGCTTCTTTTCAATTGAGGTTGGCTCTGAAACAGTGCCACTCAGAATCTGAATTTTGCAGCAGAAAAAAAGTCCTTCACCTCCGCATATACTTACTATGCCCACACCAAGCTTACGTGAGCAGTCGAGAATAGACTGTTCAGCCTGGCATTCTCCCCTTCTCCCGACCGGCTCGAAATCAACCTTATATGAAACCATACTATGCTCTCCTTAATTTATATCACTTTTTGTACTGTACTTTAACTCCACAGGCCCGGCTTTCTTTTCTGTAGTTCTTAAAACAATATATTTACAACAATACCATCAAGCTATATAAGACTTACACATCTCTAATAGTACTTCTCTAGCAGTATCGAGTCTATTCTACATCAAATATGCTCATCCTGTTAAGAAGTCAAAATTAGAAGCCTCCTCTAAGAGGAGGCTTCTAATACACAAACTTTATTTATTAGATCAATTATCTATTCCCAGATTATTTTCAATATATACCATTATCATACTTAACAAAAACTACCTATGGAACTGGCGGCTCTAGTATTTCCCATACTCCCGGGCCCCATCAATAAAAGCATGTACATTCTCGGCTCTTGCCATATCAATATCTGCTCCGGGGCTGAGGAAAAATCCTCCGTCATTCCCGACTGTTTCTATAAGTTTCCTGGAGTAATCTTTAATCTCCTGCGGAGTAGATGTCAGGAACATTGAAGTAGGCAAATTACCTCCAAAGCAGGCGAAGCTACCAAGCTTTTTCTTTACTGCCACCATGTCAGTCTGGTCAAACATCCAGAGTGTCTTTTTTTCCGGTAGACCTGATTCAGCAATAACATCCAGTCGTGTGTTATATCGTCCCTCTACAAACTGGGCAGGAACTATTCCTTCATTAATTATGCCCAGCATAACCTGCTTGAAATAGGGCCAGTAAAATTTCTTAAATTGTGCATCCGACATAAATGTGTCGTCACCTTTGTGTAAAACCCCCATTGCAACCGGAACACCACTCATGTTTACACCCTGAACAGCTATCTGGATGGCAATAGGTACCAGACGCTCGCACGCTTCAATAACCTTTTCCGGCCTTCGGTATATGTCCATCATAATTCCATCTGTCCCCCTCAACGTGTCTCCAATGATGTCAAAGGGAACCTTGTAAAAGCCGCCCATGACAGACGGTATTCCCATTTTACCTACCACTTCACCTGTGATCTTACCCATTGTACCCATCATCTCGCCTGTCATCTGACCGGCATCCAGCAATGCCTGAATTGCTTCCCGGACCGGGGGCACAGCAAACATTCCCATCAGCATTGGAACCATGGGTAATTCCATAGCATAATATAAACTGGGTATCATGCTCATACCTTTCAGCGCTCCAAACGCACGCGACAAATAAGTTCTCATAAAGTACCCTTCTGGATTCGCAATCAGCTGGTCGTATTCATCTGCTTTCATATACTCTTTTTCCACCATCTGATAGCTTTTACTATCCATAGGTAAACCAGCCCCGGGCCATCGATAGGTTTTCATATCAAGTCGCTCAAACATCTTCCCCGGCGCAATCATCACCATATTGTAATCAGGCTGGAAATCTCTGTGGAACTTAACTATCGCCTTTTCTGCTTTATCAAAATCATACAGGAAATCTCCATACGGGATTCCTCCATACTCAGCCATGTATGCATCAGCCTGAGGCAGGCATGGGACACGATCGGGTTTTTTCAAACTAATTATATCAATTATCCTCTGAACACGCTCTCTGTATGTCTTCTCGGCTTCATCAGTCGCAAACTTTGTACCCGCTCCTGATAACCAGTAATCAAAGCGAGCCTGCATCTTCTCATCTGGAGAAAGTGAATTCCAGTTTTCAGGATAAATAAACATTGCTTTAACCTCCTATCCATTGTTTTGCAAGAGCTACAGCCTCTTGTGCATTATCACCATAGGCATCGGCACCTGCGTATTTTCTAATATTATCGTCTATCTGCCCGCCTCCTATCATTACTTTAACACGGTCGCGCAGACCTGCTTTTTTAAGTGCCTCAACCGTTGCTTTCATTCCATCAAATGCCAGGGTTAGGAATCCACTCAGTCCCACAACGCTGGTACCAGATTCTTTAACAGCGTCAACGAACTTCTCAGGAGGGACGTCTACTCCGAGGTCAATTACCTCAAAGCCGTTAATGTCGAGAAAAAAGGTTACCAGATTCTTTCCTATATCGTGGATGTCACCAATTACAGTGCCAATAACAACACTACCGATTGTTTTGGTCCCTTCTTCAGCTTTCTTCTCCTCGATTAATGGCTTGACCTTATCCACGACCTGGCTCATGATCTCGCCACCCATAATCAGCTCGGGGATGAAGTATTCACCATCACTGTATTTCTGACCGATTATTCCCATCGCATCACGCCCCATTTTGAGAATCTCGAAGGGGTCAGTTCCGCTCTTCAGAAGATCCTCTGTAATGCGAGCCGAATCCTCTTCGCGCATCGCTACAATAGCTTCTACTAACTTTTCTGTCATAATTTTCCCTCCTTTTTATTTGCACTATACATAGTTATTATATTTAACACATTTTCTCAACTAAATTTTGTTTTCCAGACAACAAAATATAGTTTTTTTAATAAAATTTCAATATAATAAATCTTATCACTCCCGACTGTAATACACTCTTGCCTCTTTTATTATCTCATCTATAGCCATCTTCTTTTCCTGTGATAGAACAACTATTTTGTGCCCGGCTAATATTTTCTTCAATTTCTCCTTTGCCAGTATAATAGAGTCCCTTTTACCTTTTTCCAACCACTCTGGGTAAGACACTCTGTCAGCACACTCCGGTATTAACTGTTCCTTCTCCAGCCACTTCCTGGTATGCCTGCTGTTAAGATACTGACCCGGAAAAGGCCCTACCTGCTGTATTAAGTCTATTGCCAGTGTCTCATCTGTAACCTTCACGCCCTCTATAAACCGCCCTATCCATCCTGCAATATCATCATCAAGCACAGCCTGAACAGGATTCCATGTCATCTCACCATATATGGCGCCATGCAAGCTTATAATATTTGATCCGGATAAGGCACACAGCAAACCGGTCATTGCTCTTTCATAGGCACATTGAAAGTCTATCTTTTTTGAACTGGTGATTCCAGAAATCCAGCTACTGGTGGGTATTTTATAACTATGCCAGATCTGGTTAAACACCATATTATGCATGGCAGCCTCTACAGCCCCAAATGCAGGATATCCTCTTCTAATATCCATGGGGTAAACAGAATCGCTCACCAGTATTTTTGTACCTGGATTTATCAGCTGTGCCAGAACTATTCCAGCCATGAGTTCCGCATTATTGGTTACTGTCGCACCGGCTATAGTCGCCGGTCCGGTTATCCCCATTACTGCACCACTACCAAAATTAATGGGAAACCCTGCGCCGGCAAACCTAAAAATTGCTTCAACGGCTTCATTACCATAGGTAAGTGGCGATGTAGCATTTACTGTCCCTATAAGATCTATGTCCACCACCTTCCCCATCCGTATGGCGAAAATTTCGTTTTGTTTGAAGAAGCCTGTAGACTGGCACTTCGTGGAATTTGTTATCCGGCTTGCAAGGTCCTCCAGTGCAACCATGTATGGAGAGGTGCCTTCTATTTCGGAATATGAAGCATATACATTCATCAAATGCATGTTTTCAAGCGAGTCAAGTACCTTAACCCCTTCAGTTTGTTCCAGCATCGTAGCTATATGGGGACTCCAGGTATCCAGACTAACAGCCTTCATCCCGATAGAGTTTACGAAATATAATACATTTCCGCCAATACTTATATTATTCCCTGGATCCCTCGCTCTAATTATAAAGCTATCAGGGCATTTGCTAAGACAATCTTCTACTACCCGACCGGGTATTTTTACTCTTTTTTTATCAAAATCAACCTTGCAGCCACACCCGGCAAAAACTTTCTGCGCTCCTTCATGTTCAATCCTTACCCCTGTCTTTTCGAGGATATCCAGTGTTCCCTGTTTAATGATTTCAACCTTTTTATCTGTCAGTAATTTTAGTGGCTTAAAATTTTGCGTAAATCCTCCGAGCATTCTCGTTCCTCTTATATCATATTCTTTACCATCTCCACTGCCTCATGCGCTGTCGCCTCATATCCGTCAGCTTCAATATACCGTGCAAAGTCCCTGGTTACTGCACCCCCACCAACAATTATCCTCACTTTATCCCTGAGGCCTTTCTTTTTAAGAATATTTATAACTCTTTCCTGCTCCGGGACAGTCACGGTCATAAGTGCTGACATAGCCAGGATATCCGGCTTATACTCACTGATTGCATCTATGAACTGCATGGCGTTTACATTCACACCCAGGTCGACAACCTTAAAACCTTCAGCTGTCAATAATGCTGCAACTACAGCCTTCCCCATATCATGAATATCACCACTCACTGTTCCGATTATAACAATACCCGGAGTTTTAAACTTCTTTTCCATTTTCCTGATTTTTTTTTCTACAACAGACATGGCACTCTTCATGGTAGATACTGCCATCATAACGTCAGAGATGCTGAGTTCTTTCCGGGTAAAACCACTGTCAATCTGTTTCATGCCCCTTACAAGAGCATTCATTACCTTTACAGGACCGACCTCTTCATCAATTGCTTTCGCTACCCAGCTTACAGCTTCTTTTTCATTCTTTTCCACTACAGACCGGCTCAGCCCATCAAGTATCTCAAAATGTTTAATAGGAATACTGACAAGGCGTTTATCTTCTTTCCATAGATATCCCTGTTTTTTTAATTCGTTAAGGTAAGTTGTGACTGTACTCCGGTTGCCCGCAACCAGTTCGGCTATTTCTTCGTGGGTAATGGCTAAATCTATCTTGATGCCTTTTTTTAATATCAGCCCATGGTCATTAGCCAGCCTTACTAAATGATGCTTTAAACGCTGTTGCATATCCATCATACTGAGCTCTTTTACCTCACGTGCAAGCGAACGGGCTGTTTGAGCCAGCTGTCTCATTAAAATCACAGAAAAGGATAAATTGCTGTATATTAAACTTTCAAATTCAGCTTTTGGGATTAAGTATACATCTGTATCCTCCAGAGCCTCAACGGTTGACCTGAACTCCTCTCCAAGCAAGCAGTCTACTATACCAACCATGTTCCCTTCACCGAGGATCTCATATATGTGTACTTTTCCTTCTCTGGAGACAGAAAATGATTTCACTGCTCCGCTCTTAACAACAGATACGTATTTAGTCGGAGCACCCTGCCAGTAAATCACTTCCCCTTTACTGTAAATTTTAAGCCTGCCAATATTATAATCTTTAATCAGCCTTAGAATACCCGTATCGGTATTTTTTACTCCTTCCCGGGGTCTAACATTTTGTACCATATTTTACCATCCAAAAAAATACTGCCATATTTCTTTTAGTGTATTATACCCTTACCCTTATCTTTCTCCTTGCTCCGGATCCAGAAAACCCGCCGGTTTTTATAATTATGATAGTTAGCCCTTAATATTTCTTCTGTCATATCATACTATGTTATCACTTAAATTCCGAATAATATTTACTTTTCTTATCACTTTCCTTTTAATAGTAGCTAGGTTCACTTAAAATCATTATATCATACGGCTTTAGTGCAAAAAGAAGCCATTCAGCCGTTAATTAAATTGAAATTTTTAAGATTCTAAGGCCCATTCCTTCACCGTTTTTCCTTTAATTTCCATTATCAACGATGTAGATAACACAATTGCTATAATCGTTGTAATAATATCTGCAACCGGCTGGGCAAAAATAAATCCCTGAAATCCAAACATAGAATTAAGCATAAACTATACACTCCATTTTTTCCTTAATCTGCATATTTATTACAGTAATTTCTGTATTTATATTACGAATCAGTGTCCTCCAGTTTTCTGACTATTTTTTTTAAAGTACCTATAGCTTTAGAAAGCTCTTCCCTCTCGCGGTAGCTCAACTCTGAAAAAAGCTTATTTAAATGTATCCTGAACTGCTTCTTATGATGAGTGGTCCTCTCTATCAGACCTTATCTCTCAGTTCATCCACAGTAGCAGTAAATGACCCTTTTTCCAGCCCTGCCATCCTGCTGTAGAAAGACATAGTTTTATTTTTCTTCTACGATATTGCTATAAGTGTTTTTTCCTCAGTATGATTTAGTTTCATATCTATATCAGCATTGAAATCTTTGATAAGTGTACAGGTAAAAAAAGGAAAGATCCTGAATATTTCCAGTGCATCATTATTGTTTAACATTAAAAGAATACCTTAATTATTAGATTTCTAACTAAATTATTAGAATTCTAACAATTATATATACCTTGTCAAGAAGAAAATAGAAGTATGTTGCCATTCAATGAGATTATAATTTTCTAACCAGTTTAAAAATTGTGGCGCTCATTCTTTCTTATTTTTTTTATTATTTTCATCTTCTTTTCTGGCAATATTTAGCTTCAATATATCCTTTATTTTCTTTTCAATCTCCTCCATTATTTTCGTATTTTGAGACAGGAACATTTTAGCGTTTTCTCTCCCCTGGCCAATTCTTTCATCCTTATATGAATACCAGGAACCACTTTTCTCTAAAACTCCGAGTTCCGCGGCAACATCAAGCACGCTACCCTCTTTTGATATACCCCTTCCGTAAATTATATCAAATTCCGCTGTCTTGAAAGGAGGCGCGACTTTATTCTTTACCACTTTTACTCTAACTCTATTTCCAATATTTTCAGTCCCAATTTTAATACTATCAATTCTTCTTATATCCAGCCTTACTGAAGAATAAAATTTTAGTGCCCTTCCCCCCGGCGTTACTTCAGGATTACCAAATATAACCCCTATTTTCTCCCTTAATTGATTAATAAAAACTACAGAGGTCCTGGTCTTACTGACAACTCCGGTTATTTTTCTTAATGCCTGGGACATTAATCTGGCCTGAAGACCCACATGGGAATCCCCTATTTCGCCTTCCAGCTCTGCTTTCGGTACCAGTGCCGCAACAGAATCAATTACAATTACATCCAGAGCGCCGCTTTTTAATAAAATCTCACATATTTCCAGAGCCTGTTCTCCATTATCAGGTTGTGAGAGCAGGAGTTCTTCAACTTTTACTCCCAGATTTCTGGCGTAACCGGGATCCAGAGCATGTTCTGCATCTATAAAAGCAGCTACGCCACCTTCCTTCTGAGAATTGGCTATAATATGTAAGGCAAGAGTTGTTTTGCCGGAAGCTTCAGGGCCAAAAATTTCTGTAACCCTTCCTCTGGGTATACCACCAATTCCCAGTGCTATATCAAGTTCCAGTGAATTCGTTGATATATGACCTATATCCGGAATCAGGCTTTTATCTCCTAATCTCATTATAGCCCCTCCTCCGTATTGCCTTTCAATCTGTGATACCGTGTTTTCTATAATCTTCTCTCTATCCATCATAAATCCTCCAGTAAATAAATTTTCTTAAAAAATAAAATTATATAATATCAATCATATATAAGTTATTTTAATTGCATATAATACCATATGCATAAAAGCACACTCTATTATTTTACCACATAAATTTTTTTAATATAAATAAAAAAAATATTTTTATTTTAGACTATAGTTATCCAGAACAATATATTCAGCTCCAGATGGCCCGAGCTTACTTTCAAATAAAGTAAGCTCCGAACAGTTAAGGGCTCTGTTTAAAAAAACTTTATCGGTTTCTATTAATTGTCTTATATCCTTATTACTTTTTACCCTTGCAATAGTAACATGAGGAGTAAATTTCCTTTTTTCTCTATCTATTTTAATTCTGCTCAGATTATTTTCTAACTCATTATATATTCTTGATATCTTGTCGCCGCCCGTATCTATCCCCATAAAAATCACCCTCGCATTTTCTGGCCCCGGGAATGCATTTATTTTTTCGCTTATTTTATAACTGAACTCACCAAATCCACCGGCTGTTTCCTGTAGCATTTTATCTATCTTCTCAATCTTTTCTATATCAATATTACCCAGAAATTTCAAAGTCACATGTATGTTTGAAGCAGGAACTATTCTCATATATTTATTTTTACCCAGTACATCATTTGCAAAACTGAATATATTATGTTTTATATCTTCCGGAATATTTATAGCTATAAACAATCTTTTAGTTAGCTTAACTTTATTCTTATCCGCAACCATATACTAATCTATTATCCTTCTTTTAACACCTTTTTATTTATCGCTGTCTTCAATTCTTTCAGTACAAACTGTGCGGTTCTAAACTTAACCTCGCTTCTGGTTCCTTTAAAAATTTTTTTAAATATCTTTTCATATCCATCTGGCCCCAGGATGCAACAATATACCAGACCGGGTTCCTTATTTCCTGCTTCCGGCCCGGCATATCCTGTTACACTCAATGAGTAATCAGAATTAAAAATTTTTTTCACTCTTTCTGCCATTTCTAAACATACTTCTTCGCTTACAGCTCCGCCATCTGCCAGCTTTTCTCCGTTTATATCAAGTAATTTTATTTTGGAGTAATCTGAATAAGATACTATCCCTCCCATAAAAAATTTAGAGCTTCCCGGCGTATCGGTTATAACACTGCTTATTAATCCTCCTGTTATTGATTCAGCGGTGCTTATAGTTAAGTTACCCCATGCCTTTTCAATAGTTTCTTTTAAGCTATCAGAAATCAAAGCATCGCCTTTACCATAAAAATAATTTCCCAGCCTTCCTGTAATTTTTTTCTCTATTATTCTCAGATTCTTATCAGCACTTAACTCATCAGAAGCTTTTGCTATCAATATTACCCTGGTTATACCGGGTCCGGCCGTAATTCCTATCCGCACATTCATCCCTTCTGCCCGGCCAACAAATTCTTTAATCTCTTCCTCTATTTCCGTTTCGCTAATATCAGTTGTAAGAAGTGTTGATTTTCTAATCTTCAGCCCATCCCCTTTTAAATCTCTATCTTCCATAATTTTCCTTAAAAATGGCACGACATCTTCTTTAAACATGCTTTTCATCTCTCTGGGTACACCCGGAATGCAAAATATAAACTTATCATTTCTTGTTTCTACAATAAATCCTGAAGCGCTCCCTATTCTTGGTATTAATGGCAAAGAATTTGCCGGTATGAAAGACTGTCTCAGTAGTCTATTAATAATTTCTTTATTATTTTTATTTCTAAAAAACTTTAAGCTGCACTTATCAAGACTTTTGTCTCTCACAAGTTCAAGATTTAACGCTGAAGCAACCGCACTCCTGGTAACGTCATCGTCCGTTGGCCCCAGGCCACCATTTATTATTACCAGGTCACTATATTTTAAACTATATTTTATAATATCAGATATATCGCCGGTATCATCACTGGCCGTAAACATATGCCTGCATTCTATGCCAAGGTCGGTAACCCTCTCCGCAATATACTTAGAATTTATATCAAGTACCAGACCAAGATTTAACTCAGTGCCTATACTTATTATTGAACAGTTCATATTTAAATCCTTAATAACCCGGATTTTCTAGTTTTATTTTTTCCTCTCAGTTTTCTTTTTCTTCCAATAACCTTAATAAGTCTTCCTTTGAAATTAAAATCTCACGTGGCCTGCTACCCTCATAACCACTAATTAACCCCCTGTCCTCCATCTGGTCAATTATTCTTGCAGCCCTTGAATACCCTATTTTTAATCTCCTCTGTAACAACGAAGCCGACGCATGCCCAAAATCCACAGCCACTCTTAAAGCTTCATGGAATAACTCGTCTTCGTTATCTAATTTTTTCTTTTCTTCGCTAATCCTCTTTGATATTTCGGCGTTATATTCCGGGGTACTATTACTTTTTATATAACCGGTAATTATTTCTATTTCGTGGGTAGTAACAAACGAACCCTGAACCCTTTCAGGCCTGTTAGAATAATAAGGCAAATAGAGCATATCCCCTTTCCCTATCAACTTCTCTGCCCCTCCGCAATCCAGAATAACTCTGGAATCTACATTTGATGAAACCATAAACGCTATTCTTGATGGTATATTTGCCTTTATTAATCCTGTTATTATATTAACCGAAGGTCTCTGAGTAGATATCACAAGATGAATACCTACCGCTCTTCCCATTTGCGCAATCCTGCAAATGCTATCTTCTACTTCTGAAGCTGATAACATCATCAGGTCAGCAAGCTCATCAATAAAAACGATTATATACGGAAGCGGATTAAAATCATCTCCCCCATCTTTGCTTCTTCTGGCTTCAAAGTTATGCATTTCCAGAGACTTAAAATTCCTGCTAACCAGTAATTTAAATCTATTTTCCATTTCCTGTACCACCCACGAAAGTGCTGAAGCAGCTTTTTTGGGGTTAACCACAACAGGTGATAATAGATGTGGAATTCCGTTATAAATACTCAATTCAACCATTTTGGGGTCAATCATAACAAACCTGACCCCATCGGGTTTTACTTTCATCAAAAGAGAAATAATAATACTATTAAGACAGGAACTCTTTCCCGAGTTTGTAGCTCCTGCAATTAATACATGAGGCATTTTTGATATATCCATATATATAATATTCCCGGATAGATTCTTTCCCAGCGGGACATTCAGAAAATTTTCGGTTAAATTCTTATCATTAGTAGAAAAAATATCCCCCAGTGTAACTATCTTCCTTATACTGTTAGGAACCTCGATTCCTATAGCAGACTTCCCGGGTATGGGAGTCAAAATCCTAATATCAGGTGAACCAAGAGCGACACAAAAATCATCCTCCAGACTCAATAGCCTCTGAACCTTAACTCCCGGCGGGAGCTTCAGTTCGTAAAGAGTTACCGTGGGTCCACTGACCACTCTTTCTATCCGGGCATCAATATTAAAATCACTCAGCAATTTATTTAACGTATAAGCTCTTTCTTTTACTCCCTGTTTGTATAACCTTGATGGTATATCTTTGGACCTATTTAATAGATTTACCGGAGGTAATCTGTAATTATCCTCAATTTCATTATTCCTTTCCATCGGTATTTTTAATTGACTGGCCTCCGGCCTATCAAGATCGGCCTTTTTTATAAACTCAATAGGTATATCCAGCTTCTCTTCAGATGTTCTTCTCCCGCTGCCAATGGCTCTAATTTTCCTGGAATCTATCCGGTTCTTATCTCCATATATCCCGGTTCTATCACTTTCACCTATTTCTGATGACTTTTCACTGCCCGTGATGCCTTTTCTTTTAAACAACCCTGCCAGAGGTCTTAGACTTGCTTTTTTAAATAAATATATTATTTTTCTACCAGTATCTACCAGGGACACCTTGGTTATTATTAAAATTGATATAATTATCAAGACAGATAATACTACGATAGCCCCCGCGCTACTAAAAAGTTTATGCAGCCCGTAAAAAATCCCGGCTCCAACAACTCCTCCCCTGTTCTTCATCAGAACCTTATCAAAAATATCCACATAATTGAAATCATTCCCGAGCATACCAAGTATGGATAAAAATAACAGAAGAAACCCCCATCCAAAACTTGATGGTAAGAGACTAATTCTATTTAAGAAAAAGCTAAGCCCCCATATCAAAAGCATAAAAGGAATTAAATATTTACCAATCCCAAAAGTAAAAGATAGAGAATCATTTATAGACTTATTTATTATTCCAGTTTCTGAAAAACCATACACACTTATAAACATTAAAACCGATACCATTATTATCAGAACGCCGTATACTTCGGTTCTCCTCCTGACATACCTCTTCTTATTTATTTGATTTTTTGGCATGGTACTTTTTTTAGTGTTTTTTATTTTTTTGCCCTTATTTTTTGACCTGTTCATTTTCGGGATTAAAAGTTAAATAATGTTAATATGGGTTTACTACTTTAGTTATTATTATAGGTCTTATCCTTGCTTTTTTAAAAATAAATTTTTCCATCCTGTCGTTGATTACGTTCTCAATAACTGACCTGGAAGCAATATTTTTGCTAAAGCAGTCTTTTATGGAATCTTTTATAATCTTCTTAGATTTACCAATAATTTCTTTCAAATCCTCTATATATATTATTCCTTTCATAGTAAAATCAGGTTCATGCATAATATTCTTTTTTATGCAATCAACGCCAACTACTATAAATATAACCCCATTTTCTGACAGCATTCTTCTATCCTTGAGTACAATATCTTCTATATTGCCCATTCCTATACCATCTATATATATAGTCCCGGGATTTAGATTTTTTGAAACCCTACACAGATTTGAGTTCATCTTAATTATATCTCCATCTTCAGCTATTATAATATTTTCATCTTTTATCCCCATAGACCTTGCTATCTGTGCATTCTGTATTTTATGCTTATCTTCCCCGTGAACGGGAATGAAGTATTTTGGATTGGTCAGACTTATCATAATTTTTATCTCTTCACGTGCAGCATGACCAGACACATGGACACCGGCGATTGATTCATAAAAAACATCGGCCCCCTGCTTAATTAATCTGTTAATAGTGTTTGATATAGCTTTCTCATTACCCGGTATTGGAGAAGCTGAAATTATTACCATATCGCCCTTCATTATACTAACTCTTTTATGTTCTCCCAGGGCCATTCTATTTAAAGCTGAGAGCGGCTCACCCTGACTCCCCGTGGAAAGAATCACTATTTCTTTTATAGGAAGATCATCTATTTTTGTTATAGGTACTATGGTATTTTCGGGTATTTTTAAATAACCCAGTTCAGAAGAGACCCGGATAGTTTTTAAAATTGATTTACCGCTTATCGCCACCTTTTTACCCAGTTTATTTGCCACATCCAGTACCTGTTGTATTCTATGGATATGAGATGAAAAAGTAGCTACAATAATCCTTTTAGAAGCCCTCTCAAATTTATCAAGCAGTGTTTTACCCACATCTCTCTCCGGAAGAGTAAATCCCAATTCTTCAGCATTGGTACTATCACATAAAAGTGCCAGCACACCTTTTTGACCTGCTACAGCGATTTTTGAAAATTGTGTGGGTTTATTGTCAATGGGTGCATAGTCAAATTTGAAATCACCGGTATGCACAATGGTACCGATATCTGTATTTATAATTAACCCGACACCATCCGGAATACTGTGATTAACCCTGAAAAAATTTATATTGAATGGCCCTATGTCCAGAGGTATGTCTGGATCTATTTCATTATATTCAACAGGGTCCCCGCTATGTAAACTATCAAACTTGGTTTTTGTTAGACCTATAGTTAGTTTTGTAGCGTATACAGGGACATTTATTTCTTTGAATAAAAATGGGAGAGCACCGATATGGTCTTCGTGACCATGCGTAAGTATTATTGCCTTTACCCTGCTTTTATTTTTTTTTATATATGAAAAATCCGGTATTATAAAATCAACCCCCGGCATATCATCATCGGGAAACATTATCCCACAGTCAACAATTATAATCTGGTTATCCTTTTCGAAGAGGGTCATATTTTTGCCAATCCCGCTCAACCCTCCCAGCGGTATTAATTTTAAACTATTTATTCTTGACATAATTCTTTACACACAAAGTCTCACCTTCTTTAATATAACTTTTATTCTTCCGTCTTTCTGAATCAATCCTGCTATGACCCGCTATTACTGATTTATTATCCCGTAACTTCTTAAGATATTTTTAAAAATTTTTAGTTCTCTTTCCCCCATGCTGCACAATGGCAGCCTGCACGGTCCGACATTGATGCCTTTTAAATTTAATGCTTCCTTTACAGGTACAGGATTTGTGGCTATAAAGATTCCGTAAAAAATATCCAAAAGATTTCTATGCATTTCCGATGCTTTATTAAGGTCACCTCTTTTAAAACTTGAAATCATATCCTTTATTTCTTTACACACCAGATGAGAAGCCACACTTATTACTCCGTATCCCCCTACAGATAATATGGGCAATGTATCACCATCATTTCCACTGTAAACCAGAAAATCTTTACCGGTGTCCCTTATTATTTCTGAAATTTGCCTTAAGTCACCGCTTGCCTCTTTTATACCGATAATATTGTCTATTTTTGATAATTCCACACAGGTTTCAGAACTTATATTAGAGGACGTCCTCGAAGGAACATTATATAATATAATAGGGGCTTTAACCTCAGAAGCAATTTTCTCAAAATGCTTGAAAATCCCCATCTGTGAAGGCTTATTGTAATAAGGCGCTACTAAAAGCAGGCAGTCCACTCCTATTTTTTCCGCTTCTTTTGATAACTCCACAGAATGTTTTGTATCATTGGAACCAGTCCCTGCAATTATCTTTATCCTATCTCCAAAATGGTCCTTTGCAAATTTAAATAACGCTATCTTTTCTTCATCATCCAGAACCGAACATTCACCCGTAGAACCGGATAACAAAATTCCATCATTTCCTTCTTTTATAAGATATTCAATTAATCTATTACAGGACTCG
This sequence comes from uncultured Actinomycetota bacterium, assembly GCA_964595565.1. GTDB lineage: Bacteria > Actinomycetota > Humimicrobiia > Humimicrobiales > Humimicrobiaceae > JAQVEM01. Next base: position 26,465 of record CAZQQX010000015.1, on the reverse strand, counting down.
AAATCCAGATTATACTCTTCATCAAACGGGGTAACCATTGCTGTAATTACCTCACCCATATCTAGCATTAACTCCTCCTTCTCTAAAAAATATAACTAAAAGTCTATCAGCTTATCCAGTCCAAAAGTATAACCCTGAAGTTTGTCCAGATTTCTTACGGCAAGAATAACTCCAGGATAAAATGATGACCTGTCCATACTATCATGCCTTATGGATAGTGTCTGTCCTTTTGTTCCAAAAATAATATTTTGATGTGCCAGCAACCCCGGCAATCTTATACTATGAATATGAATTCCATTAACGAACCCGCCCCTGCTGCCGTCAATAATCTCTTTCTCACCATCTTTCAACCTTGACTTATTATAATTTTTAGAAAGACTTATTTGCTCTGCCGAATATACAGAAGTACCAGAAGGAGCATCTATTTTTTTATCATGGTGCAGCTCTAATATTTCACAATCATCAAAATATTTCGATATCATTCTGGAAACTTTAATCATAATTACGGCTCCTATTGAAAAGTTCGGAACAATAACTGTTCTGGTTAATGAGTTTAAAGCCTTTTTTTCAATATTTTCTAAATTTTTCTTACTTAAACCTGTAGTTCCAACAATTATATTTATACCATTATCAATAGCCCAGTTTATATTTCTAAGGGCTACCTCAGAATCAGTAAAATCAATAATAATATCGGGTCTCAGCCCCTTTATATCTTCATAGGAATCATATATCCTGAACCCGGTTTTTTCCCCTGTTAAAAACTCTCCAATATCCATACCGGAATTCTTTATATCCAATCCTCCTACTAATTTTATTTCTTTCTCTTTTATTAACTCCCTGGAGATAGAGCTACCCATCCTGCCACAAATTCCTGCCATCACTATTTTTTTCATATTAACCTTCCTTTATTAACCTTACCCATCATTACCAGGCTCATCCTATCAAAATTAAAATACCTTCTGGTAATATCGCACAGATCTTTCCTTTTTACATTATCTATTTTCTTTAATATCTCATTAATAGTCAAAACTTTTTTATCAAAAAGCAGTGCTTTACCCAGTCTGAACATTCTTGAGCTTATATCCTCAACACCCAGCACCACACTGCCTTTTAAATTTTCCCTGGCTCTTAAAAATTCGGTTTCTTCTACTCCGTATTTACCAATATTTCTTATTTCATTTTTAACAATATCCAGGACCCTTTCAGTATTTCTGGGTGATACAGATGCATAAATCATTATTATCCCTGTATCAATATACTGGATACTGTTACTAAAAACTGAATAAGCTAACCCCTCTTCCTCTCTTATTCTCTGAAATAATCTACTACTCATGCTGCCCCCCAGAAGATTGGTGAATATTGAAATAGGATATTTATCCCTGTTGTGACGCCCACAGCCGACTCCACCCAGACACATATGGACCGAACCTGTTTTAGAACTTGATATTTTCTTTACTTTTTTATTACACGGAGGTTCATAATGTTTAATAGTCCCTATTTTTTCATTAACTTTATCTCTACCCGTATACTTTTTAACTTCTTCAATCAGGTCTTTATGCTTAACATTACCGGCTGCAGAAACAACCAGCCTTCCCGAATCAAATTCTCTTCTAAAGTAATCAAGTATGGTTTGCCTTTTAACTTTTCTAACAGAATTTACTGTTCCCAGAACAGGTAGACCCAGCGGATGACCTTTAAAAACTACCTCGTAAAAATAATTTATGACATTTTCGGAAGGATTATCTTTTACAATTTTTATTTCTTCAATAACAACTTTTTTTTCAGTTTTTATATGTTCATCACGAAAAGATGGATTTATTAGAATATCAAACAATAACTCCGTGCACTTTTCAAGATAAGTGTCTATAAAATCCGCATATACGCAACAATTTTCTTTATCAGTAAAAGCATTAAATTCTGCACCCATCAGGTCAAACTCAATAGCTATATCCTTACCGCTTCTGTTATTGGTACCCTTAAATATGAGGTGTTCTATGAGGTGAGTGATTCCACTTATGTTTTCATTTTCATTTCTGGAACCTGCCGGTACCCAGAGACCCATTGATATTGACCTGAAGTGAGGTATATATTCACTAATTACCTTCACTCCGTTATCTAATTCAGTTATCTCGTAATGATCGAATTTTACGCTGGTTGATGAAACTATTTTATTATCTACCTTACTATTGAAATATTCAGATATCGGTTCTGTCCAGTCCAATTTTTTTTGTCCGGGGGTCTATATTAACAACTTTAACCATTATTTTATCACCCATTTTTAAATAATCCTTAACATCTTTAATTCTTTTATCTGCAACTTTTGATATATGAAGAAGACCATCAACTCCCGGAATTAGATTTATAAAAGCTCCATAACTTGCAATCCCAACAACTGTCCCCAAAAAAACTTCTCCTATCTGTATGTCTTCAATACTCCTTAACATTCCCATTATTTTATTCTTTGCCATTTCAATATTAGAAGCATTGGATGAAGTAATAGAAACCAGGCCCTCGCCGTTATAATCACTTATGTCAATCTCCTCTAAATCAAACTCTTCCTTAATATTTTTAACATTCTTTCCCCCGGGTCCAATAACTTCACCAATTTTTTCTTTGGGTATCTTAAATGTAGTTATTTTCGGGGCACACTCAGATAAACTCTTGCGCGGTTCGGGTATAACCTCCAGCATTTTATCAAGTATGTAAAGCCTTCCTTCTCTGCCTTTTTCCAGTATTGCCCTTATAATATCAGGGCTAACGCCTTTTACTTTTATATCCATCTGTAAAGCAGTTACACCATTTTTAGTCCCTGCAACCTTAAAATCCATATCACCATAGAAATCCTCTATTCCCTGAATATCTTTCAATACCACATATTTATCCCCTTCACCTTTAATAAGGCCCATTGCTATTCCGGAAACTGGATTTGATATAGGAACTCCGGCATCCATCAAAGCCAGCGTACTTCCGCAAACGCTTGCCATTGAAGTGGACCCATTGGATTCCAGAATTTCAGATACCAGCCTCAAAACATAGGGAAACTCATCTTCATCAGGAATCATAGGCCTCAAAGCTTTTTCAGCCAGAGCTCCGTGTCCTATTTCTCTTCTCCTGGGCCCCCTTAATGGCCATGTCTCACCAACACTAAATGGGGGAAAGTTATAATGATGAATATATCTTTTAAATTCTTCTTTTCCCAGACTATCAATCTTTTGTGATTCTCTTATTGAACCCAGTGCCAGTATGGTTAGAGCCTGTGTCTTTCCTCTGGTAAAAAGACCAACTCCATGGGTTGTCCCTGGGAATAAACCAACCTCACAACTTATTTCTCTTATTTCATCAGGATTCCTTCCATCAGGTCTTATCCCTTTTTCAATTATCATCTTTCTTACCAATTTTCTTTCAAGTTCTTTAAAACTTACTTCTATGCTTTCTTTATCTTCAGGAAAATCCTCTCCTAATTTCTCTTCAATTTCTTCCTTTAAAACCGAAACTTTATCCTGGAAGTATCCCTTATCCGTGCTATCAAGCAATATTTTCTTTTCTTTAACTGCTGAATATTCTGCAATTTCATCCAGGATTTTACTGATTTTATTTTCCGCAAGCTTTACAACCTTTTTTTCTATATCTTCATTTAATTTAAAAGTAATTGTATCCTTTTTCTCTTTACAGGCTATTTTACAAAACTCTTTCTGGTGGCCAATAATCTTTTTTATTTCATTATGTGCCCTATCTATAGCTTCTATAACTATTTCTTCATCAGCCTCTTTGCCTCCTGCTTCAACCATCAATATGGCATCCTCTGTGCCCGCTACAACTATATCTATAATACTTTCTTCAATTTCACTATATGAAGGATTTATTATCCATTTTTCATCTATCTTCCCAATCCTCACAGCGCCAATTGGTTCATCAAATGGTACATCTGATATATACAGAGCTGTTGAAGCTCCATTTATTACAGAAATATCGTAGGGATTTACCTGGTCAAATGAAATAACCGTGGCAATTAATTGAACTTCATTTCTTATATTCTTGTTGAATAACGGTCTGAGTGCTCTGTCAGTCAGTCTTGCATTAAGGACTGCTTTATCACTGGCTCTGCCCTCTCTTTTAAAAAACCCTCCCGGTATTTTTCCGGCTGCATACATTCTTTCTTCAACATCTACCACAAGGGGAAAGAAATCCAGACCCTCTGCGGGTTTCGGGTTCATAACAGCTGTAACCAGAACCCCGTTCCCGCCATGTTTGATTAAAACTGAATTAGCCTGCTTCGCTATCTTCCCGGTAGTGAATGTAAACTTCTTCCCACCAATTTCAACTTCATAACTTTTTTCCATTTATACTATACTACCTCTCTGAACTGAAACAATTTTTCAGTGTACATAAATATTATTATTTTCTTAAACCTAATTCCTCTATTACTTTCTTGTATCTACCGATGTCATTATTCTTTAAATATCCAAGTAGCCTTTTCCTCTTTCCTACCATCATAACAAGACCCCTTCTTGAATGATGGTCCTTTTTATTTAACTTTAAATGTTCATTGAGCCTGTTAATTTTTTCAGTAAGAATCGCTATCTGAACTTCGGAGGAACCGGTATCATTATCATGGATTTTAAACTTATTAATAACCTTTTTTTTGTCTTCTTTTACTAATGCCAAATTACTTTCACCTCCTAAAACACCTATACTATAATTTATCATAACTATATATTAATTACAATTTACCTTAATTCAGGATTATACTTAATAAAAGATTAAATCTTCCTTAAAGCAATGTAGCTCAAAGTTCTAATGTTAATCAATTTTTATTCAAAAATCAATTAATATTATTCATTTTCCTTTTTCTTCTTATTTTTTTAAAGTATTTATTGGCATAATCAAGGTCAATTTTCATCTGTCCTATCAGCTCACCTTTATTTTTAAATGAAGTCTCATCCCTCAGCCTCTCCAAAAAAGTGATTTTTATCTTCTCCCCGTAAATATTCTCATTAAAGCCCAGTAAAAAGGCTTCAATCCACCTTTTGGTACCTTTAAAAGTAGGATTATTCCCTATATTTATAATAGCCGGGAATAACTTATTATTATTAATAATCTTAACCATCCCGAGATAAACTCCGTCCAGTGGAGTTACAAAAATCTCACATACATCTATATTTGCAGTCGGGAATCCAAGCTCTCTTCCTCTACCCTCACCTTTTACAACTTTACCCTCAATCTGTGGATTTCTACCCAGCAGAGCGGTTATTTTTTTTATTTTCCCCTCAGAATAATATTTCCTTATGCTGGTACTGGAAACTACATCCCCTTTTACTTTTACCAGGGGTATTACATTTACCTTTACTCCATAGGGTTTAAAAAAATTCTTTAAAAATTCAATATCTCCTGCGGCATTAAATCCAAACCGAAACCCGTCACCTACAAAAATCTCTTTAATATGTAATTTTTTTACCAGAATATCATTGCAAAAATCTTTAGGAGCCAATTTTAAAAAACCGGAATTGCTATTTACAGCTACTATATAATCAATATTTAAATTTTTTATTATTCTTACCTTTTCCTCATAAGAAATTATTAGTTTTTTATACATAGTATTTTTTATTATATTTATGGGAGGTTTATTAAATGTAAGAGCCATGCTAACACTTTTTAATCTTCTTGCTCTTCTAACACAGGCTCTTATTATACTCTTATGCCCCAGATGAACACCGTCAAAAAACCCGATCACTATTACCGGATTTACAGATTTGAAGTACTTATCATCTATTTTCCCCAGTTCCATTAACTCTGACAATTCGGTTCAATGCCTCTCTTATAATTTTAAAATATTATCCTTATTATTAAATTTAATTAACTTATTATCATAAAACTATAATACTTTTAGTTAATATAATATTCTTATCATTAACATCAGCCGGTACTTTATTACTTAAAACCCGGTGCACTGCCAGTAAATTTTCATCATTATCCATCACATTAACAAAATTATATTTTTTTAATGAACCGGTATTACCGATCTTTTTTATTTCAAGCATTCTCCCGGTAACAGGCCGGCCACACAATATGTTAGATTTAAATTCATCTTTTATATAGAGATTCCGATTTTCCCCCAGTATTCTTTTAATGGGTATTATGTAAGAACCTGAATCTAATTCATTGTCGGTTATCTCTTTTTCCAGGAACCTTTCTATACCGGTACTGTTCTCCAGTTTATAACCATTAATACTGACCCTTTTCAGTTCTTTTACTGAAGCCCCGACATCAAGCGCCTTTCCAATCTCATAAGCAATTGATCTTATGTAAGTACCGGAGCTACAATTTATCTTCAGGGTAAGCAGGCTATCTTCCAGTGATATCAACTCAATATTATATACATTTACCTTTCTGGGTTTTAAATCTATATGCTGTCCTTTCCTGGCATAAATATAAGAGGGCTTTCCTTTATACTTTACTGAAGAATATACAGGCGGTACCTGTTTAATCTCTCCCCTGAATTTCTTTAACACCGCAAGTACTTTTCTCTGATCTAAACCCTTGACTTCTCCGGTACCCAGAATCTTTCCGCTCAAATCCCATGTATCGGTAACCACTCCCAATTTTATAACTGCAATATATTCCTTATTTAAAGTTAAAAAATAATCAAATAACCCTGTAGCTTTATTTATCAAAATAATAACCAGGCCCTCTGCTATAGGGTCCAGCGTTCCTGCATGTCCAATCTTTGTTAAAAAAAAACCTTCTTTAACTTTTTAATTATTCCATAAGAAGTTATGCCACGGGGTTTATTTATTAGTAAAACACCATTAAAATTTATCAGCGTGCCTGATTTAATATTACTATTCATCACTTTATATTATTTTTTACCGATATTATTAATTTTTTTGTTACTGTCCTTAAACTTCCACAATCAGAATAAGCAGCAGCCATCTTGTGGCCCCCACCATTAAAATAACCGGCAATTTTAATCAGATTAACACTGCTATCAGATGTTCGCAGACTTATCTTAAAAGATTTCCTCTCAGTCTGTTTTATTAAGGCTGCAATTTTTACTTTTTCAGCACTTCTCAATAAATTAATCAATCCATCCTGAGCAGAAAAAGGAAGACCCAGTTTTCCCAGATCTTTTTTTAAAACATATGAATATATCAATCCATAAGAATCTATATATTTAATTCTTTGAAGAAGGATCTGAATCAACTTAAATCTCGCCAGAGGTTCACTTTCATATATGCGCCTGTGTATTTTTGCAGGGTCCAGATTAAATTTTAGTAGTTCGCTCACTACTTTATGAACAGTGTAATTGGTATTGCTGTACTGGAAATTTCCAGTATCGGTCAGTATTCCAACATAAATACCCATTGCAATCTCACTATTTATTAATTCTCTGTAACATTCATATATCAAATCGTAAAGAATCTCAGCAGTTGCTGATTTCTGTGAATCCACAATATTTATATCACCAAAATCTGTATTATCATGATGATGGTCTATATTTATCACGCACTTTGAGCCGGCTTTTATTTCCTTAAAGTCTATATTCATCCGGTTTTCATCAGCACAATCCAGGCAAAAACATACATTATTATTATTTGAATTCTTAATGATATCCGGGTCTATTTTAACCTCATCGGAATAAGGTAAAAATCTGTATTGATAGGGTATCTCACTATTGCATATGGCCACTACATTTTTTTTGAGCAGTTTTAATAACTGATAGAGCGCTACCTGCGAACCTATCGCATCTCCGTCCGGGTAAGCATGGGCCAGAACATAAAAATTATCATTTTTCTTTATTACTTCTGCTACCTGTTTATATAAATTTATTTCATCTGCCAATTATATTACCCGCTCAATCACTATTCATCTTTATCCAATTTTTCCAGTATTTCAGATATTCTGATGCCGTTGCTGATAGACTTATCATATAGAAATCTTATATCAGGCATATTTTTTAGTTTCAATCTTTGATGTAGATTTCTCTTTATAAAGCCGCTGCTATTCTTTAAAGCTTCAAGGCTCCTCTCTACATCGTTTTTTTCACCCATAATACTGACAAAAACATCCAGATATTTAAAATCAACGGATAGCTTTGTTCCGGTTATAGTTATAAATCCTATCCTCGGGTCATTTGCTTTTGCGTTAATTATAAAACTTATTTCTCTTTTTAAATCTATTTCTGCTTTTCTCATTTTATCCATCCCGACCACCACCAGTGATTTTTCCAAATAGAATTATTTTTCCTCAAAAAATTCAAGTAAATCCCCGACATTAAAATCCTGAAAATTATCCAATCTTATGCCACATTCATATCCTGACGCTACTTTTTTAACATCCTCTTTAAAGCGGTGGAGTGTTTCAACTTTTCCCTTATAAATTTTTTTCCCATCTCTTATCACATTTACTAAATTACCCTTCTCAACCTCGCCTTCAAGAATATAAGAACCGGCTATTATCCCGACTCTGGGTAGCTTAAACAATTCTCTTACTTCGGCTTTACCTCTGTCAACTCTCTTTATTTCGGGTTTTAATAAACCTTTAAATGCAAGCGTAATATCATCAATCAATTTATAGATGATATCATAAGTCCTTACCTCTACACCTTCATTCTTGGATAGAATATCCGCACCTTTATTTAACGAAACACCAAAACCAATAACAATCGCCTCTGACGCAGCGGCAAGCATAATATCATTATCTGTTATCGCTCCTACCGCCCTGTGTATTATATCAATCTTTACTTTTTCGTCTTTTATTTTATTTAAAGAATCTCCTACCGCATCCATTGAGCCTTCCGAATCTGCTTTAAGAACTATCTTTAATTTTTTTATCTCGCTTTCTTTTGATAACTCGGATAACTTTTCTAATGTTAAACTCCTTCTTGAATTAGCAATCTTCATCATCTTTTTATCATAATCTTTTCTCTGTAAAAGTTCCTTGGCGGCTTTTTCATCGCTGACCACAAACAGTTTATCTCCAGCTTTTGGAACTGCCGGAAAACCTATAATTTCAACCGGCTGCGATAACAGTGCTTCTTTAAGAACCTTTCCATTTTCGTCCCTTATCGCCCTTATTTTTCCAAAAGAATCACCGGTAATAAAAGAGTCGCCAATTTTTAATTTTCCTCTCTTTACTATGACCGTACCCACCGGTCCCAATCCTTTATCCAGTCTTGACTCAATTATTATACCTGTTCCACCGGCGTCCGGATTGCCTTTTATATCATTTAAGTCTGCAACAAGCAATATCATTTCTAAGAACTCATCAAGATTGGTCACTTTTTTTGCAGAAATCTCTATACAGATAGTATCTCCGCCCCATTCCTCGGGAACCAGGTTAAACTCGGTAAGACCCTTTTTTATTTTTTCAGGATCTGCGTCCGGAAGGTCTATTTTGTTTATAGCAACAATAATAGAGACACCGGCATCTCTGGCGTGATTTATAGCCTCTACAGTTTGGGGCATAATACCATCATCCGCGGCTATAACAATAACAGCAATATCTGTAACTCTGGCTCCCCTTGCTCTTATGGAGGTAAACGCTTCATGTCCCGGTGTATCTATAAAAGTAATTTTCCGGCCTTTATATTCAACCTGATAGGCTCCTATACGCTGGGTTATTCCTCCATGCTCACTTATCGCTACCTTTGTTTTTCTGATAACATCAAGTAGCGTTGTTTTCCCGTGGTCTACATGGCCCATAACTGTGACAATTGGAGCTCTTGTCTCCAGGTCTGCATCAGCATCTTTATAAACCTCATCCAGTTTCTCTTCAAAACCAATAATTCTATATTTAAAATTATATTCCTGCGATATAAATTCTATTAAATCCTTACTCAGAGATTGGTTTATATTAATAGCCTCACCCATATCAAACAATAGCCTTATAATCTCGGACGAAGGAACATTTATCTTTTCTGAAAGTTTCTTAATTGTTATACCCTCAGAAATCTCCACTACTTTTTTAATTTCCGGTCTTTTCTTTAATTCTTTCTCTGCAGCCTTACTTTTTCCCTTTAAAAGCTCTTTCTTCCTTAACTCTGTTGCCCGGGGTTTCTTTACACGGGCAACTTTTAATCTGAGTCTTCCTTCTTTTTCTTCTTTATCAAGCTCCCTGTCTATAACGCTTTTAATGCTTTGTTTTTTTTCTTCTTCCCATCCAGTTTTAACTTTCTGTTTATCCTTTACCTCTTTTCGCTTTTTCTTTTCAACCTTTGCTTTTTTTTCATCTTCTGCAACAACCGATTTACCCTTTATTTCTTTACCTTTCCTTTTACCTGAAGAGGTTCCTGTTTTTTTATCTGCTGCACCCCTGCTTTTAATTTTACTCTTACCGCCAGCTGATACATATTTACTTTCAGGCTCTATATTAGACTTTCCTTCTGCTTTCTTCTTTTTTTCACCCGCTATTTCTTTTTTACCGGCTTTTTTCTTATTTTTATCAGACGATAACTTGACCGTTTTACTCTTTTTACCATCCTGAATTTCTTCGTTCTTTGCCTTAGTGCTCCTTTTCTTTTCCTCAGGATTTTCTTTATCAGTTTTCGCCTGTTTTCTGCTTTTTTTAACCTTTGTTGATTGCAGGGTTTTATTCACTGATTTTACAAATTTTTTCTTCCCTGGTTCAGCTTTTTTATCTTTTTCAGTTTCTTTATCCTGCTTAACCTCTTTTTTCTTAATATCTTTTTTACTCATACCTTTAATTTTTTAACCTATTCTAAATTAATTTAAATAAACAAAGTTATTCTGCTGCTTTTTTAACAATCCCTTTAATCAGTTACTGCATTTTCTTCTTTGCTTTTTAATCTTTCTTTTCTTGCTTCATCAAGCTCATCTTCAAACTGCTTCTGGCTTTTTACATCTATCTTCCATCCGGTTAGCTTTGCTGCCAGTCTTGCATTCTGGCCTTCTCTTCCTATGGCTAAAGAAAGCTGGTCATTTGATACTACCACCAGTGCGAATTTCTTTTCTTCATCAGTAAGTACTTTTAAAACCCTTGCAGGGCTAAGAGCGTTTTTAATAAAAGTCACGATATCGTCACTGTGCTCGGCTATATCTATTTTCTCTCCACCCAATTCATCTACGATCATTTTTACTCTGGAACCTTTTGGGCCCACACAGGCTCCTACAGGGTCTACATTTTTTTCATTTGAGCTAACCGCAATTTTAGTTCTGTAACCTGCCTCCCTGGCAATACTTTTAATCTCTACAATTCCTTCATAAATTTCCGGTACTTCCAGCTCAAAAAGTCTTCTTATTAACCCCGTATGTGTCCTTGACACTATTACCTGTGGCCCCTTTGTTGTTTTTCTTACATCAGAAATATAACATTTTATTCTTTCTCCATGCCTGTATTTCTCCCCGGGCACCTGTTCATATTGTGGAAGTAATGCCTCCACCTTACCCAGATCTACCAGAGTAAATCTGGCATCGCTCTGCTGTATAATACCGGTTACCATATCACCCAATCTATCCTTGAACTCCTCATACATAACCTCACGCTCGGCTTCCTTAATTCTCTGCCTTATCACCTGTTTCGCTGTCTGGGCCGCAATTCTTCCAAAATTATCCGGAGTAACTTCAACTTCATTATTTTTACCTCCACTTTCATCTAAATTACTTCCATCTTCCTGTTCAGGTAATATTTTAAATACTTTTATTTCTCCAGTTTTCATATTTATATCCACACGGCAATCATAATCTACTCTATAATTTCTTTTGTATGCGGAAACAAAGGCAATCTTAAGAGCCTCTATAAGAGTATCCAGTTTTATGCCTTTTTCCTTTTCTAACTCAACTAATGCCGTTATTAATTTTTTATTCAATTTTCTCACCTGTTAATTACAGAATTTAAATTAAAAAATAGTGGGACAGACCCACTATTTTAATAACCAGTTACATTAAAATTTCTATAAAAGTATATCACATTTTTTAAAAAATACAATCAGGCAGAAGGGTATTTTAAAGTTATTAAATATAACCCTGAAATGTAAGATTTTACAATTATGCTTATAGGAATATCTGTAAAAGAAACAAAAATTTTATTGAGTAATTTTAATAATTGTATCAGATAACTTTTAATAAATTTTTTAAGTTTGTATAGCGGTTTACGACCACATTTCTATTAACCGCCATGCCTACTGCCTTTTTGCTCCCGACGATAACTACAAGCTCCCTTGCTCTGGTAATTGATGTGTAAAGTAAATTCCTCTGCAATAACATGTAATGAGAAGTTAGAATAGGTATTATTACACACTTAAATTCTGAACCCTGTGATTTATGAATGGATATGGCATATGATAGATTTATTTCATCAAGTTCAAAGAAACTGTATTTAACAATTCTTCCATCAAAATTTACACTTATTTCCTCTGTTTCTTTATCTATTTTTTTTATAATTCCGATGTCACCATTATAAATATCTTTTTCGTAATTATTCTTTAACTGTATAACTTTATCATTTAATCTGAACTCTACAGAGCCCTTTAATATTTTTTCGGGGTTAGGATTCAGAATATCCTGAATCCTATAATTTAAATTATTGACTCCCACAGTTCCTTTATTTGTTGGCACCAGGACCTGGGTATCGTAAACAGGATTATAATTAAAACTTTCAGGTATTCTTCTGGTTAATAAATCCAGTATAATTTTTACTACTTCTTCTGAATCATTTTTTTCTATAAAGAAAAAATCATTATTTTTTGGTTTACCTATAAAAGGAAACTGCCCGTCCCTCACCCTGTGGGCGTTATATATTATTAAACTCTCACTCTCCTGCCTGTATATCTTTTTTAGCTCTATAACAGGGACGGTACCCGAGGAAATAATATCGCTCAAAACATTGCCCGGTCCTACCGATGGGAGCTGGTCTATGTCTCCAACAAAAATAATTTTCGTTTCTTCTTTAATCGCAGAAAGCAAATCTTTCATCAGCCTTATATCAATCATTGAAGCTTCATCAATTATTACCACATCTGCCTTAACCGTTTCTTTCTCATTTTTAAGAAATCTGTTTAATTTTGGATTATAATTTAAAAGCCTGTGAATAGTTTTAGCTTCCCTGCCTGTAGTTTCACATAATCTTTTTGAGGCTCTTCCGGTCGGGGCGCCCAGAAGAACAGTTTTATTTAATCTTTCAAAAATTTTAATAATAATATTCAGTATAGTGCTTTTACCGGTGCCGGGACTCCCTGTTATAACCAGTATTTTCTCGGTTACTGCCTTCTGGATAGCTTTCTCCTGAATATAATCTAAAGCTATATTTTCCTCTTCTGATAAAAATTTTATCAAACTGGATATACTCTCCTTCTTACCGTTACCTGTATTTTCTTTATCAGGGCTATTTAATATTTCAACAATTTTTTTACTTACATAATTTTCAGCATTATAGATACCGGTAAGATATACCTTATCCTCGCCATCCCTGACAATTATTATTTTATTTTCTTTCTCCAGCCCGGCCAGAGCATTATTTATCTTTGCCATTTCTGTTTCAAGAAAACCTTCTGCCATATCTCTTAACTCCTGGTAAGGATAATAACAGTGCCCTGCATCTTCAGCTTCCTTTAATATATAAATAATACCTGCTTTAATTCTAAAAATTGAATCTTTTTTTATACCTGTTTTTAACGCTATTTTATCTGAAGTTTTAAAACCAATCCCAAATATATCCTCGGAAAGTCTGTATGGATTGGATTTAATGACACTTATAGAGTTATCTCCATAGTTATTATATATTTTCATTGAATAAGAGCTTCCTATCCCGATTGACTGTAAATAGATTAATACATCCCTTATCTTTCTATGTTTCTCCCAGGACTGTTTAATCAAGCCTATTCTTTTTCTTCCAATCCCATCTATCTCTTTTAATCTTTCCGGTTTCTTATCCAGTACTTTCAGCGTATCAAGCTTAAAATGACAGACTATCCTCTCGGCCATTACCGGCCCAATGCCTTTTATTAAACCTGAACCTAAATAATTCTTTATTCCATCAATGGTCGCCGGCTCCATCGTTTTAATATTCTCTATTTCAAATTGCCGACCATAATTTTTATTTAAAACCCATTTCCCGGTTATTTCCAGGTTTTCTCCACATTGAAGTTCAAAGGCATTTCCTACGATTGTTACCATGTTGCTTTCTTCCGTCCTTACTTTCCCGACCATAAATCCGGTCTCAGAATTCTTGAAAATAATCTTTTCTAAAACTCCTCTTATTATATTTTTCTGAACTTCCATTATTAAATTATTCGAGGTTATTTGAGGCTTTGAAATTACTTATAAACTCTGGAATTGCACTGACGTCAATTTCTTTCCTGTCTTTCTTCTGTCTGTACTCAACATCAATGAGCTTTTTTTCAATATATTTTTTACCCAGTATAAACTTTAAGGGTACACCCATTAAATCAGAATCCCTGAACTTTATTCCCGCACTAATGTCTCTATCATCATAAAGCACTTCTACTCCCGAATCTTTTAAAGTTTTATATATGATATCCCCTTCTTCAGATAAAGTTTTATTCTTTGATGTAGTAACTATAAGACTGACCAGGAATGGGGCTATAGCAGCAGGCCATATTATACCCTTACTATCATGTAGCTGTTCTATGGCTGCCGCCATTATCCTTGTTATCCCTATTCCGTAACAACCCATAACCAGTGGTTTTAATTTACCGTCAATATCAAGAAATTTAGCATCCATCTTCTCGCTATATTTATAACCCAGTTTAAAAATATGACCGATTTCGATACCTTTCTCAAATTCAAGTTTTCCCCCGCAATTAATACAGGTATCATTCTGAACAGGAAAAGTAAAATCACCCCAGCTTTCAACTTTAAAATCTCTGGGATAATTAACATTTATAAGATGATAATCTTTTTTATTCGCACCGGTAACAACATTATATCTGTTCTTTATAGAATTATCCGAATATATCTGTATATCATCATAAAGTTTTGCCGGCCCTATGAAACCTATGGGAAAATCTCTTGATTTTTTAGAATTCTCAAAGAATCTTAAACTTTTTTTTAAGTATTTCCCGGCTTTTCTTACATTTAGTTCCCTATCTCCCCCCATAAGAAAAGCGTATATGTTACCCTCCCCGTCCTCCATCAATATTGTTTTAATAATCTGGCTGGTCCTGACTTTCAGGAACCCGGCCAGCTTTTCTACACTTGTAATACCAGGGGTATGGATTTCTTTTAAATCATTAAGAATTTCTGTCTTTATATTATCCTTATTGCCCTTAAAAGAAGCGGGATTTGACTTTGCTAAATCATAATTTTCCGAATAACCGCACCCGGGACAAAAAACTACTTTTTCTTCGCCATTTTCAGCAGATATAATAAATTCGTGAGATAAATCTCCTCCGATCAATCCTGTATCCGCCATAACTACTCTGTATTTCAGGCCGATTCTTTCCAGTATCCTGCAGTAAGCATCATACATTTTCTTATAAATGATTTCCAGTTCATCCCCATTACTGCTAAAGCTATAGGCATCTTTCATTATAAATTCCCTTGCTCTCAGCAACCCGTATCTTGGCCTTATCTCATCCCTGAACTTTACCTGTATTTGATATAAGTTAACAGGTAAATCCTTATAAGATTTTATATCCAGATATGCCAGATATGTCATTATTTCTTCATGGGTCGGGCCAAGACAGAAGTCCCTTTTATTTCTATCCTTTAATCTGAATAATTCCGGGCCATACTCATTCCATCTCCCTGATTTCTCCCATAAAATAGAAGGCTGCAACACCGGCAGGTATAATTCAATAGCACCCGCTCTATCCATTTCCTGCCTTACTATATTTTCAATTTTTTTCAATACCCTCAGGCCAAGTGGTAAAAAAGAATAAATGCCGGATGCTACTTTTCTTATCAATCCGGCTCTAAAAGAAAGCGCATGACTGGGTATTTCAGTCTCACTCGGTTCCTCTTTTAATGTTGGAATAAAAAATTTTGAATATCTCAATATAAACTCCCTGTTTATTTAAATAATTTTTTTAAGCTCCTGCTCAAAATCTATTAAAGCTCTGTTTTTATCTACCCTTTTAATTATTTTACCCTTTAAAAAAATA
This sequence comes from uncultured Actinomycetota bacterium, assembly GCA_964595565.1. Lineage (GTDB taxonomy): Bacteria > Actinomycetota > Humimicrobiia > Humimicrobiales > Humimicrobiaceae > JAQVEM01. The sequence continues at coordinate 10,387 of CAZQQX010000015.1, read as the reverse complement.
GCTGCTTTATTCTTACCAAAAGCTATTCCTATATCTGCCTCTTTTGCTTCTCCGGGCCCATTTACGATACATCCCATTACTGCTATCTTTAAATTCTTTTTAATGTCCGATGTCAGCTTCTCAACTTCATAAACAGTCTCCCTGTAACCTTCGGATGTTCTTCCACAGGAAGGGCAGGATACAATATCTACTCCTACCTTTCTCAAATTTAAACTATTAAGGATGATGTATCCGGCTTTTACTTCATCAGTCGAATTACCGGTTAATGAAACTCTTATAGTATCTCCTATCCCCATGGAGAGCAATATTCCCATTCCCACTGAAGACTTTATAGCACCACTAAAAACAGGGCCTGCTTCAGTTATGCCTAAATGCAATGGATAATTAACTTTATCAGATATTGCTTCGTATACATTTACAGTATCCAGAACAGTTGATGCCTTTGCCGAAATTTTAAAATTATAAAAATTTAATCTTTCTAAAAGCCTTACATATTCCAGGGTGCTGTCAATCATTGAACCTGCTATATCCCTTTTATTTTTTCGTAAAACTCTTTTATCTATTGAACCAGAATTAACACCGACCCTCAGAGCAACTTTCTTATCCGTAGCTTTACTGATAATCTTTGCAACAGGCTCGGGGCCACCTATATTTCCAGGATTTATTCTTATTCCATCAACCCCGGCATCCATGCACTCCAGTGCCAGACGGTAATCAAACTGGATATCAGCTACCAGCGGGATACTGAAAATTTTATCATTGATTAACTTTCTAAGAAAATATGCAGATTTTTTATCAGGTATGGCTATTCTTACAAGTTCACATCCGCACTCTATTAGCTCCTTTATTTCTTTCCTTATCTCATCTGTATTCTCCAGCCTGTTTTTAGTCATGGACTGAACAACAACAGGATTATCCCCGCCTATATTTATTTTACCTATTCTTACTACTCTTGTTTTCTTTCTTTCTATTTTCATATAAAACTGCCCTTACAGATTAACAATACTAAAGGGATTTAATATATCCATAACAAAAGCTATTATTATCAAAGAAACCAGAATAAATATCCCGATGGAATTAACCACCTCAAGAATCTTTCCGGGTACGGGCTTTCTCATTATAGACTCAATTATAATAAGCATAATGTTTCCCCCATCAAGAGGTAGAATTGGAATTAAATTACCGTAACCCATTACCATCGATACCAGCGCTACAAAAAAAATGAAATTCTGAGCACCAATAGATGCAGACTGCTGAAATATACTTACAATCCCAACCGGTGAAACCGGCCTGGCCTGGCTTAATGGTATTTCACCGGTAAATAACATACCAAATAACTTTATGTAGTTAACAGTTATTTCCCAGGTCATCCTGAAACTTTCTTTTATCAATCCGAAAAAGCCAAATTCTTTTATAGCGTATCCGGGACTAAAAGCACCACTGGGACTTATTCCCAGATATCCCCTGCCGTCCACAATATCAAGCTTTACTTTTAATTCTATCTCCTCACCCTGGCGGACGACTTTATATGTCACATCTTCCCCGGGATATTTTTTTGTCAGAGTAGAAAAATCATCCCAGCTCTCAATACTCTGACCTTCCAGCGCAATTACTTTATCCCCCACTCCAAAATCACTCATATCGGCAGGTGAATCAGGCTGAATATAATCAACGGTTGTTGTTGGAGCAGCGAAACTCAGAAAGACCCCTATCAGCAGCACAGCAAAAATTACATTAAATCCAATTCCTCCTATTGATATTATCAACTTTTTATAAGCAGGTTTATTACGAAACGATTTACCTTCCATACCGGGCGGGACCGGTTCATTTCTATCCATGCCCAGCAATTTATTGTATCCTCCAAGCGGTATGGCACCCATGCCGTAAACAGTGCCCCCTTTACCCTTGAATTGAAAAACTTTTGGTCCAAAACCAATAAAAAACTCCTCCACATGGACCCCGCTTAACTTTGCCATTAAGAAGTGGCCGAATTCATGGATTATTACAATCAGGGATAACGCAAATATTGCCAGTATGTATTGAAGGATAACAGTCATGACTTGCATAATAGATTAAACCCCACCAAATCTTCTATCCCTCTTTTGATAATAATAAATAGCCTTAAGAAAATCTCTCTTTTTAAAATCGGGCCAGAGTGTTTTTATATAATAGAATTCACTGTATGCTATCTGCCACAGCAAAAAATTACTTACTCTGTACTCTCCGCTCGTCCTTATTAAGAGATCCGGGTCAGGACATCCCTCTGTATATAAGTAATCTGAGAATTTATTTTCATCTAACTTTCCAATATCCAGTTTATTTTTAATAACATCTTTATGAATTTTCTTTACCGCTTCTATAATCTCCCATCTTGAACCATAATTAAATGCGATATTAAATAAAAGCTTGCTGTTACCCTCAGTCTTTTTTTCTGCATCCTCAAAAGCTTTCAATATCTCAGATGGTATTTCCCCTCTACTGCCAATTAGCCTTACTCTTACTCCGGTTTTATTCAATAAATCAAGTTCATCTTTTAGTGACTTCAGAAACAAATCAAGCAGAAAATTTACCTCATCTTCCGGTCTCTTCCAGTTCTCACTGGAAAATGAATATACAGTTAAAAATTTTATTCCCAGTTCCAGGCATAAGGCTACAACATTCCTTAAGACCCCGACACCCTGCCTATGACCTGCGGAACGCGGCAGGTTCCTCCTGATGGCCCACCTGCCATTCCCATCCATTATAATAGCCACATGCCCGGGTATTTTATTTTTTTTTAATTCTTTTAGAGCTGGAACTTTAATAGAAGAAAAAAAAGAAGAAATTAAATTCAAATTGCTTTCTACCTACACTTCCATAATTTCCTTTTCTTTTTGGTCCAGAGAGTTATTAATCTTTTTTATAAATTCATCTGTAATTTCCTGAACTTCCTTCTGATATTTTATCAAATCATCTTCGGTTATTTTACTTTCGCTTTCTAATTTCTTGAACTCGTCATTTATTTCTCTTCTTATATTCCTTATGGCTATCCTTCCATCCTCTGCAACTTTTTTAACCAATTTCACAAGCTCTCTTCTTCTCTCCTCATTCAGAGTAGGTATATTGAGCCTTATAACTCTCCCGTCATTTGATGGAGTAATGCCAAGATCAGATTTAGATATTTGAGTTTCGATTTCCTTTAAAAACTTTGGTTCATATGGCGAAATCAGGATAGTCCTCGGTTCAGGTATACTTATACTGGAAACAAATTTAAGCAGAGTCTTATTTCCGTAATAGTCTATATAAATGTTATCAAGCAGTGAGACCGATGCCCTTCCGGTCCTTATGGTATTAAATTCATGCTGTGTTCTTTCCAGTGATTGATTCATTTTTTTTCTTTGTTCGATAATTAACATATCTTTCATTTTTTACTCCTTTGTGACTATGGTTCCAATCCTCTTGCCCATTATGGCCCCTCTTATATTACCCGGTTTTGTAATATCAAAAACCACAACCGGTAAATTATTCTCCATACATAAAGAAGTAGCCGTTGAATCCAGCACTCTCAGTTCTTTCTTTAATACATCAATAAAGCTCAATTTTTGGAATTTTTTAGCATCTTTAAATTTAATGGGGTCTTTATCATATATGCCATCTACTTTCGTGGCCTTAAATATAATTTCAGCTTTTATTTCAAGCGCCCTTAATGCAGCAGCCGTATCAGTGGTAAAATAAGGATTCCCGGTACCTCCTGCAAATATCACCACTCTCTTTTTTTCCAGATGTCTCACTGCCCTTCTTCTTATAAGAGGTTCGGCAATTTCCTGCATGGATATCGCGGTCTGTACTCTGGTTGCTATCCCCATTCTTTCCAGTGCATTCTGGAGTCCCAGAGCATTCATGATAGTAGCAAGCATTCCGATATAATCAGCAGTAGTTCTATCCATCCCGTTTGAACTCGCGGTAACTCCACGCCAGAAATTACCTCCTCCAATTACTACTGCAACCTCCACACCTAATTCAACTACTTCTTTAATCTGTTTTGATATATTATTTACAACTTTAGGGTCTATTCCATAATCCAGTTCACCAAGCAAAGCTTCACCGCTGATTTTAAGCAAAACTCTCTTATATTTTTTTTCTTCCATATAACTTATTTATGGCTTTTAACCTGAAAAAATATTTACCGGCCCTTCATTTCTTCACCCAGCACATAACGTTCAAATCTTCTTACTACTATATTTTCCCCAATTTTTGCTATATTATGTTTCACCAGATCACTTATTTTTAAATCATTATCTTTTATAAACAACTGCTCCATCAAGCAGTTCTCTTCATAAAATTTATTAATTTTTCCTTCGGCAATCCTGTCCAGTATCTTTTCAGGCTTTCCTTCATTTAAAGCCTGTTTTTTATATAACTCTTTCTCTCTTTCTATTACCTCCGGGGGTACGTCTCCTTTTGAAACATATAAAGGTGCCGCGGCAGCGATGTGCAGCGCAATATCATGCACTAAATTCCTGAACATCTCATTCCTTGCCACAAAATCTGTCTCACAGTTAACTTCCAGAAGTACTCCTATCCTGGAGCCCGGGTGTATGTAACTTTCAATCAGCCCTTCCTTTGTAGCTCTAAAAGCTTTCTTCGAAGCTTCTGCCAGCCCCTTTTCTTTTAATATTTCTTCCGCCTTTATAATATCCCCGCCGCTCTCAATCAGAGCTTTCTTGCAGTTCATCATACCCGCATTACTTTTTTCTCTTAATTCTTTAACCATCTCTGCTTTAATTTCCATTATTCCTCCTTACCAATCCCCAATTATTTCTAAACCCATACATCATCTTCCGGTAATTCATCCAGATTATCTTCAGTTTTTACTTCTTCTATTCCTTTTTCTTCCAGTTCCTTTGCTTCCTTCTCCTCGGGACCTTCCTCTATCCTTGCTCTTTCTTCCTTTCCCTTTTTTACTGCTTCGCATATTATACCTGTTATCAGATTACAGGAACGAATCGCGTCATCATTACCGGGAATGACGTAGTCAATAAGGTCGGGGTCACAATTTGTATCGGTTATGGCTATTATTGGAATTCCCAGTTTTCTTGCCTCCCTCACTGAAATTATTTCTTTATTGGGGTCAATAACATAGAGAGCTTCGGGAAGTTTTTTCATTCTTCTGATACCCCCCATATTAAAAAGAAGCTTTTCATATTCTTTCTTTATCCCCAGAACTTCCTTTTTGGGTAATTTATCAAAAATACCCGACTTTTCCATTTCCTCTATTTCATCAATTCTTTTTGCTCTCTTGCTTATGGTTTCAAAGTTAGTAAGAGTTCCACCCAGCCATCTGTTCTTAACATAAGGCATTTCACATTCGCCTGCATGGTTTTCTATAATATCCTGTATTTGCTTCTTCGTTCCGACGAATAATATCGTTCCACTCTCGCTTACCAGCCTCTTTGCATACTCATAAGCCTCAATTAATAATCTCTGTGTTTCCTGCAAATCAATTATATATATACCATTTTTATCTGTATATATATATTTCTTCATTTTAGGATTCCATTTTTTGGTCTGATGACCAAAATGGACACCCACTTCCAAAAGCTGCTTCATGGTTACAATACTCAAAATTTTACCTCCTATTTTTATGGTTTTTCCTCCACCACTTTAACTGCAATATTATTCACCATTTTGCTACAAGTGATGTGTGTAATTTCAACGTTCAAGTCTAGCATAATACATATATTTCATCAAATTATCAATAAGAAATATCCCATTTAATATCAGCCCAATAAATTTACACCTTATTACTTTTATCTTCAGCCCTGGGGTGAAATTTTCTGTAATCTTTTTTTAATTTCTTAATATTAAGATGCGAGTAAATTTGTGTGGTAGAAACATTCTCATGTCCCAGAAGTTCCTGGATCTCCCTTATACCGGCACCCTCCTGAAGAAGATGGGTGGCAAAACTGTGCCTGATGCTGTGCGGGGTAATATTTTTACCGACTGCCGACTTTCTGGCATATTTTTTTACTATATTCCTTATGCTGCGTGAAGACAATCTCCCGCCAGATTTATTTAAAAAAAGATAATTATTCTTTGAGCTCTCCACTTTATTATTTAGAGCAGCCAGTCTACTTCTAATCTCGAGATATCTCTTTATCCAGTACACTGCAGATTTGTTTAAATAAACAAATCTCTGCTTCCGCCCTTTCCCTGTTACTATTGCCTCATTATTTTTAAAGTCGAAATCTTTTATTTTCAAACTTTCAACTTCACTTATCCTCGCACCCGTAGAATAAATTGTTTCAATTATAGCCCTGTCTCTAAATTCCAGATCATTTCCCGGTTTAAAATTATCAAACATCCTTTTCATTTCACTTACAGACATGAAAGAATAAAGACCCTGGCGCACTTTTGGAACATTTATAAACTGGGTTATATGGAAATCAATGAAGTCATTTCTTTCCATGAACTTAAAGAAGTTAACAAGAGAAGAATACTTTCTTACAATTGTCCTGTTTGAATAGTTATAATTATCAATATATCTCAAAAAATCTCTAAAAATGTCCAGACTCAGACTTCCGGTCCCGGTGATATTTTTATTCTTCAAAAACTGTAAAAACTGGATGATATCTTTTTTATATGCATTTATAGAATTAAGAGATAAATTCTTCTCATATTTAAGGTACCTTATATATAATCCCAGACATTTAAATAAATCCATACCTATAAATAATCACTTTCAATATCCTTCATCTTACTTCGTATACTGTTTCTGATTCCTTCTATTCCATCTATCTCGGAGCAATTCTTACTTACCCATGTTTCTGAAAGGCAAAAGCCGTCGGCTTTTGCTCTGTTTAATAAGTTTTTAAGCTTATTTATCATATCAATAATATCATAACGTATCCTGTCAGACCAGTAGTCAACTTTTAATTTCTCTTTGGATAGTTCGTCTAGAATAATGTCAAACTTTTCCGAAGCATCTTCTACAATTACTCCTGCTTTCTTTTTATTAAGTTTCTTCCCTGTCTTTATCCCGTTCAGAATATTCTTTAAATCTTTGTTAACCATACTGTCATATTTATACAGAGCCACTCCCAGGGGGGTTTTGGGCATTTCTACTTTTTTTCTGTTAAATAATTTCACTCAGGATACCCCGCAATAAATTTAAAATATTTATAATTATAATTTTTTCTGTTATCTTTATTCTAATATAAAATTCAAAATAATCTAATATATTTATTAAAACTATCTTCTCTTATTAAACCGTTCATTTCAAGATATGCAATTATTTTTAATACATCCTTAACTTCCAGACCAGAGTATTTTACTATCTCTTCCACACTCTTTGGTTTATATCCAATAAATTCATACACTATCTTATCATTACCGGACAGTCTTATACGGCAATCTGCTTTTCCATTGTAAGAGTTATCATATGTTTTATCCAGCTTTAAAATGTTTTCTTTATATTGTGAAAACTCATCCAGTATATCATCAATATTTTCTACCAGCTTCGCTCCTTCTTTAATTAATCTGTGACATCCCCTGTTCATAGGACTAAAAATACTTCCTGGAACAGCCATAACTTCCCTGTTCTGCCTTAAAGCCATTTCACAGGTTATTATAGCGCCGCTTTTCTCTCCGGCTTCTATAACCACCACACCACCCGATAACCCGCTTATAATTCTGTTCCTTACCGGGAAATTATATTTAAGCGGCCGGGTTCCCGGTAAAAACTCGGTTATTATGCTTCCATTTTCTAAAATGTCATCATACAGAAACCTGTTTTCTGGTGGATATACTATATCAATTCCACATCCCAGGACCCCTATACTTCCCCCCTCTTCTTTAATAGCAGCCCGGTGGGCGCTGCTATCAATCCCCGCTGCCAGCCCGCTTACAACAGTTATTCCCATCCTGGATAAATTTTTACTTATATATTCAGCCACTTCCCTGCCATAGGCCGTACATTTTCTGCTGCCGACTATAGCTACCATGAACCCGGGATTTTTTATCTTATCTCCTTTAAAAAACAAAAAGGGAGGCGGTAAATATATCTTTTTTAACATATCCGGATAGCTATTACTGCTTATTTCAAGCAATCCAATTCTGTTTTTTAAAACAAATTCTATTATTTCCCCGTAAGAGTCATATCCCGTTTTATTATAACCATTGCCATCCTTGACTGTCTTAATTTCCAGCTTTAAATTTCTATATTTCAAGAAGTGTTTCAGGGTCTTATGTATATCACCATTATATTTCTTGTAAATTTTGATGAATTCTGCCGTTCTAACTCCACTTTCAACCATTATATATAATATTTTCCTGCCGGTATCGCTAACATTCATAACTCTGAAATAAAATCATCAAGACTATTAATAAAACTAACCCTGTAATTTAAAGCTTCAATAATATGATGCTCCTGTATAGAGCCGCTATTTTCCAGGTCGGCTATTGTTCTCGATACTTTCAGCACGCTTACCATGCCCCTTGCTGTTAATTTATATTTTTTTGAAACAGTATATATTAAATCTCTTATATTTTTACTATCTTTGAGCCACTTATTAATAATATCTATTCCAATCTCCGAGTTATAACTTATATCCATTTTGCTGAATCTCTCTTTCTGTAACCCGGCGCACCTTATTACTCTTTTTTTAATTGTATACGAACTTTCTCCCTCGGTATCATCTATAAAACTACTCTCCGGAAGTCTATCTATGGCAATTCTCATATCAATCCTGTCCATAACCGGACCGGACATTTTTTTCCAGAATTTTCTTACTTCCCTTAAACTGCATATACATTTTTTACTGTCATTACCAAAATAACCGCAATAACATGGATTGGTTGCCACTATTAACATAAAATTACAGGGAAACTTATAACAAAAACGATTCCTGCTGATAACTATTTCCTTATTTTCCAGAGGCTGCCTTAGATCTTCTATAAAGTTTCTGGGGAACTGTGAAAACTCATCTAAAAACAGTATCCCTTTATGGGCAAGGCTAATTTCACCCGGACCGGGGCTTATTCCCCCTCCTATAAGACCCACCCTGCTTATGGTGTGATGGGGGCTCCTAAACGGCCTTTCCTGTATCAGATTATTAACATTCTTTTTATACAGGCTATAAATTCTGGTAACATCTATACATTCCTGCATATTCAAATCAGGCATTATGGTAATAGCTCTTCTGGCCAGCATTGTTTTACCACTGCCCGGTGGCCCAATAAGCATAATATTGTGTCTTCCTCCCACAGCTATTTCCATTGCCCTCTTCGCCCTTAGCTGGCCTTTTACATCTCTAAAATCTAACTTATAGGCGATATCTTTTTTCTTATAATTACCATCTCTGTATACAAACTTAACTAATTTATCTTTACCTGAAAGTGCTTCTACAGCTTCTTTGAGACTCCTGCAGGCAACTATTTTTAAATCCGGAATGAAAGAAACCTGCCTGGCTATCAGGTAAGGGACAAAAAAGAATTCCCTGTGCTCATTTCTTGCTCTTTCCCCCATAGAAATCAAACCCCTTACCGGATTTATGGTTCCATCCAGTGACAGTTCTCCCACGAAACAGGATTCTTCTGAAAAGTTGCAGCTTATCTGTGAACTTGCTGAAAGTATTGAAAGTGCAATTGGCAGGTCATAAAAGGAGCCATCTTTTTTTATATCAGCCGGTGACAGATTAACAACTATTTTTCTTACCGGAAAATCAAATCCGCTGTTAATAACCGCAGACCTTACTCTCTGCCTGGATTCATTTACCGCTTTACCCGGAAGACCCACAATTATAAACTCGGGTAAACCCCTTGTTATATGAACCTCTACAGACACCCTGACGGCACCGATACCCACTAATGTAAAGCTGTCCAGTTTGAATAACATAAACCAATAATATAACCATAAGCGCAAATAGTCAATTACAATAATATGCTTTTTTATAAGACGAAAGGTGAAAAAACAGTATCAGTTTAAGACAGGATAAACTCAACATTGAAGGATTTGAGCAGTGCTCTAAATGATAAATAGAAGTCTATGGCTCAATTGAACATGAACCCCTTCCGGCTGACAATGCTAACACAGGCATCAACAACATCGGGTTCATATAATTTTCCCTTATTTTTCTGGATTTCTTCAACTGCAGCTTTTAAACCGAGGGCAGGACGATATGGCCTGTAGGAAGACATTGCCTCCACTACATCAGCAACCGTTATTATCTTTGATTCAAGCATTATATCTTCCCCTTTTAAACCCCGGGGGTATCCTGAACCGTCTATCTTTTCATGGTGCTGGAGTATAATATCAGCAATTGGCATAGGAAACTTTATCTCTTTTATTATGTCATAGCCCACTTGTGAATGGGTCTTAATTAAATCAAATTCTATTTCCGTTAATTTC
>CAZQQX010000014.1:0-45537 GCA_964595565.1 uncultured Actinomycetota bacterium | reverse complement strand
TATTGACCTGGGCTTTTTTAGTGCCCCAGGCTCCGCCGCTGTCATCCCTGCTCCAATCAACATCCGGGGAAGGATTTCCCGTGGCAGTTGCTTTCACCCTGTAATAGCAAATGTTATCTGCCGGCGAATAAGTGGGTCCTTCGTATATTTCAATGCTAATGGTGGGAGCTATTTTTTCTTCTTCCTCTTCTACTGTGACTTTATCCTCTTCTTCAGAAGTTGCAGCTTCCTCTTCCTTATCATCTTCTTCTTTAGCTTCACCTGTATCTGCTTCTTCAGCTTCTACCGCTTCCTTTTCTTCTGCTTCTTCAGTTTCTGTAGATTCTTTTTCCTCTGCTGTTTTATTTTCAAAAAAATTTGATATTAAAGGCATGGCAAAAAGAAAGAAAGCTACAACTGCTAAAATAACTACCAGGGCAGAAATTATAATGATTATGATATTAAGCTTTTTCTTATCCATTTCTTGCTCCCCTGCAGTAAGTTATAAATGTACTAAAAACCTTAAACTACCGGTTCTGGATAATGTATCGTACTTTTATATAACTATCAGAAATAATTACAACTTATCAACAATTATCTAATAGAAATAAAGATTTATCAATATGTAGCATTTGTATCATATTAATTTTTTTAAAGTCTGTATTAAAATACAAAAATAAAATAATGGTTTTTCTTCAAAATCATCCGGGCTTTTAAAGTTTTACCTGATTCTATCATTTCCTGTTTCAATGGCTCTGACTATATTGACAGGGCCGGCCTCCTTTGTATTACCGGGAGCTAATAGATAATATGTTCGTTGACATCCTATTTGCCCTGTTGTTATTATAATTAACATTGAAAGAAAGACTGATTATAAAATTGTAAATAAAATAAGGAATAATAAAAAAGTGAAAAGTAAATCAGGAAATCAATTTTTTACCAGGAGAGATAGTGTTTTAGCGGTTATTGATGTTCAGGAAAGGCTTATAAAAGTAATGAATAATCGCGATAAGCTTATAGCTAATTTAGTTAAACTGGTTAAGTTTGCAAAAATCATCGACCTTCCGGTGATAATAACCGAGCAGGAGAATCTGGGGCCAACTATAAAAGAAATCACATCTGAAATATCAAATTTTGAACCCATAAAAAAGATTGAATTCAGTGCCTGCAAATGCAGTCAGTTTGCTGAAAAGCTAAGTAAATTATCAAGGAAAAATATCATTCTTGCCGGTATTGAGGCCCATATATGCATAACCCGGACTGCTCTGGATTTACTGGCTAATTATAATGTCAGTGTTGTAAGTGATGCCGTAACATCAAGAACACCGGAAAACCGGGATATTGCACTGCAGCGCATGATACAGAGTGGAGTAATGGTTACTTCTACAGAAATGATAATATACGAGCTTTTAGAAAAAGCCGGTACCGCTGAATTTAAAGAAACTCTGGGCCTGGTAAAATAGCTTTATATTACTCATACCTTAAGGCATCTATCGGGTTGAGCCTTGCGGCACGCATTGCGGGATAAATACCAAAGAAAAGCCCCACTACTGTAGAGAAGCTTAGGGCAATGACTATGGGCATCAGAGTAATGGATGTATCCAGGATAGTGAACCTGGTAAGTATCGCAGATACCAGAACTGCAAACAGTATGCCAAAAATACCTCCGGTTATACTTAAGACGGTACTTTCTACCAGAAATTGGATCAGTATATCTCTGTTTTTGGCTCCTATGGCTTTTCTTATACCTATTTCCCTGGTTCTTTCGGTAACGGAGACCAGCATTATATTCATTATTCCAATACCGCCGACAAGTAGCGATATGCTTGCTATACCTGCAATAACTACAGTAAAGATACCGGTTATTACACTGATAATTTCAAGTATCTGTGTCTGATTCCGGACACTGAAGTCATCTTTTTCTCCGAATCTGATATTTCTGTATTTTCTCAATATTGATTTTATTTCTTCGCTGGCTGCATCTATCTTGTCTTCACTTATACTCTGGGCCAGTATCATGTTATATGAATCTATTCCGTAAAGTTTACTCTGGGCAGTGGTTACCGGGATGCTGATAAAATCATCCTGGTCATTTCCGAACATATCGGTTCCTCTGGATTCAAGTGTCCCTATCACCTTAAAATTTTTGCCGTCAATTTTAATTATTTTTCCAATAGGGTCTATATTGCCGAATAATTTTATAATTGTTGTCTGTCCGATTACTGCGACATTTGAGGCATTTGAAACATCACTCCTGGTGTAAAACTTGCCTCTCTCTATATTCATGTTGTAGAGCTCATTTCCCTTTTCTGATGATGCGTACACCGTTGTACGGGTGCTCTTATTTGAATAGGAAACAATTGATGAACTAAAAACTACAGGTGCAGCTTCTGTTATAAGCGTTGCATCTCTTTTAATTACCTCGAGGTCTCCTGATTTTAATTCGGACTGCTGGCCGCTTAGCATCATTTCTACTTGACTGTCGCTTCCTTCCGGATTTCCGGGAGATATTATGATAAGGTTGGAGCCAATGCCCTGGACACTCTGCACCACGGACTGCTGGGCGCCGGTTCCAATGGACAGCATTGCTACAACAGCCCCCACTCCTATGATAATTCCCAGCATGGTAAGAAAAGACCTCATTTTATTTAAGAACAGAGCCTGGAAGGCAATTTTTATGTTTTCAAAGAATCTTTTCATTTTATGTTAACCTCAGTTTGCTTTTAGCTTCTCTTCAAGCTCTGGCATCTGGCTCAGTTTCTCTTCTGCGGATATCTGGTTTTTAACTTCTTCTTCCCCGTGAATAATGCCATCTCTTAAATAAATGATTCTATGGGTGTGCTTTGCTATATCCATTTCGTGGGTGACTAATATTATAGTTTTACCTCCGCGGTTTAATTTTTGGAATATGGCTATAATCTCTTCACCTGTTCTTGAATCCAGATTTCCCGTGGGTTCGTCTGCAAGTATTATGGAAGGTTGATTGACCAGGGCCCTTGCAATGGCCACTCTCTGTTTTTCTCCCCCCGAAATTTCATTGGGCCGGTGTTTTATAAGGCCTGTCAGCCCCACAGACTCTATAGAGTCCAGTATTTTCTTTTTTTTATTTACCACTCTTTCCGTAGAATAAATCATGGGAAGTTCAACATTTCCATAAATATTTGTTCTGGAAAGAAGATTAAATGTCTGGAAGACAAAGCCAACTTCCTTGTTTCTGATATTTGCCAGTTGATTATCATTAAGCTTACTTATATCCGTATTGTTCAGGTAATAGTGCCCGGAAGTGGGTATATCAAGGCATCCGATAATATTCATTAAAGTTGATTTTCCTGAACCGGAAGGTCCCATTACAGCAACAAATTCGCCCTTTTTTATTTCGAGATTTATTCCACGCAGAGCATTAACTCTAATGTCGCCTATTCTGTAAACTTTTGTAATTCCGGTTGTTTTTATAATAATGTCGCCGCTGTTATTTATCATCTTATCAGTAAATTTAAAAATTAAGATTACCGGCAGAGGTATAATTAATTGGGGAGACCAGTATTACATCTCCTTCGCTTAAACCTGATATTATTTCAACAAAATCATAATTAGATGCTCCGGTTGTAATCTGTCTTTTTTCTATATTTCCATCTTCGGTAACCAGGTCTATATATGTATTTCCATCCTCCTCATATACTGACTGTACGGGAACATACAGGACATCTTCAACTGCGGAAGTAGTTATATCCAGACTTGCAGAAAGTCCATAAAGGAGCCGGGGAGCATTTTCGCTTTCCGGTGTTACTGTCAGCTCAAAAGAAACCACCCCGCCTATATTGGTGGAGATGGGAGAAATCCCGGTTATCTCACCACTGAATTTGTTCTCATAGTAAGCATCCAGTGTTATATCCACATCCTGGCCCTCTTTAATATTAACCACATCAATTTCATTTATATCTGCTTTTATTACAAAATCATTATTTATTACAGAAATGGCGCTCATCCCAGGGCTGGCATACTGGCCTTCTTTATAGGTTGATGAAAATACCATACCATCGTAGGATGCATAAATTATATTATTATCCAAATCTAATTTAGCCATTTCCAGGTTTATTTCCGATAATTTTAGCTGTGATTCTGCCAGCGCTATATTTTTGGCAGCAAGGTCAATCTGTGTCCGGGCAGACCGGGTGCTGGAAAGGTTTGACCAGTAGGTAGTGGACTGGTTTAAGAGTGACTGGTCATAAGAGCCTTCTGCTGATTTTGATGAAGATGTACCCTGTGCTTTAGCAGATTCGTAACTTGCCCGTGCAGATTCCACATTAGCCTCATACTGGGCCAGCTGGGTATCGGAAATAACGATAAGGGTCTCGCCTTTAGCTTCTTGGAGCAATTTTTCAGCATTTTCTAAAGCAACCCTGGCGCTTTCCTTTGATTTATCTGCCATATTATTTGCATTTTCTAAAGCGGTAAAAGCATTTCTGGCAGATAACTCTGACTGCATGGCACTGGTTTCTGAAAGTTGTATTGCTATATGATTTGAATCAAGTGCCTGCTGGTAGTTTATCCTGGCAGTATCCAGGGAGTTTCTGGCTGAATTAAGATTCTCTTCAGCCTGGGCGATCAGCAGCTGCTGCTGGCTGTTATCTATTTCCAGTAAAATATCACCTTTATTGAAAATATCTCCCTGTCTTAGTGAGTATAAAACTTCACCTGAAACCGCAGGAGAATAATCGTTCCTATCGCTGCTGTCCACGTAACCGCTGGTGCTTATGGTCTGGACTATATCACCTCTGGTAACTTCAAAGGTACCCTGGCTTTTTAGGATATCAGCGGTATTGTTACAGGAATATAAGGTTAGTGAAGTAATTGAAACTATTGCTAATGCAATAATAACCATAAATAAAGAAAATTTATTTTTAATTTTTTCTTTCATTTTATCCTTTTTATATCATTATCAATTATTGATATCAGTTATTGATAATATAATACAATATTATCCAAAGTCAAGTTTTTTACCGGGATTTTTAACAGTCCCGGCCTGCTGGATAAAAAAAATTAATTTTTTTAACTCAGTAGCATTAAACCAGATTTTATATAATTTTTAAACAGGAATTTTAAGAATTGTAATTTTAAAATATAAAAAATATTAATATAATAGATTAACCGTGTTATTGTTATACAGAAGAAATAAATTGCCAGTGGTTGTAAGAATAAAAATAATTTGTTACCGGAAAAATGAAAGGAAGAGTAAACAATGAGTAATGGAACTGAAATTGTAGAAATCTTTGCCAGAGAGATTCTTGATTCAAGGGGGAATCCAACTGTTGAGGTTGAAACAGTTCTTGACTGTGGAGCAGCTGGAAGAGCGTCAGTGCCTTCCGGAGCTTCTACAGGAGCATTTGAAGCAATCGAGCTGAGGGATGGTGACAAGAAACGATATATGGGTAAGGGCACGCAGAAAGCGGTAGAGAATGTTAACTCACTTATTGCTCCTGAAATTGAGGGAATGGATGCTATTTATCAGCGTGAGATAGATATGACCATGATTGACCTGGACGGAACGGAAAATAAGTCCAGGTTGGGGGCCAATGCCATGCTTGGAGTATCCCTCTCTGTAGCAAAAGCTTCTGCAGCTGCATTTGAACTGCCTTTATATAAATATCTGGGAGGGGTAAATGCTTATATACTGCCTGCTCCGATGATGAATATATTAAATGGTGGAAAGCATGCTGATAATAGTGTTGATTTGCAGGAATTTATGATAATGCCTCTTGGCGCCCCTACTTTTAGTGACGCCTTAAGGATGGGTTCAGAAGTATTTCACAATCTTAAAAGTGTTTTGAGCCGGGAAGGACTGGGAACAGCTGTTGGTGATGAAGGAGGTTTTGCTCCTGATTTAAAATCTAATGAAGATGCCATAAAGTATATAATCCGGGCTATTGAAAAGGCAGGCTTTAAACCGGGTAAGGATATTTATATAGCTTTAGATCCTGCTGCCACTGAATTTTATGAGAAGGGTAAATATAACCTTAGAGGAGAGGGCAAGGTTTTCACTTCATCGGAGATGGTGAGCTATTATAAGGGACTGGTAGAAAAATATCCCATAATTTCAATTGAAGATGGAATGGCTGAAGAAGATTGGGATGGATGGAAAGAGCTGACAGAAGAAGCCGGTAAAAAGGTTCAAATTGTGGGAGATGACCTTTTTGTTACCAATACCCAAAGAATAAAAAGGGGGCTGAAACTGGGGGTGGCTAACTCTGTATTAATCAAGGTTAACCAGATAGGAACACTATCTGAGACACTGGATGCAATTGAGATGGCTAAAACATCCGGTTATACGGCTGTGGTCTCCCACCGTTCAGGAGAGACCGAGGATACCACTATCTCCGATATTGCAGTTGCAGTAAATGCCGGTCAGATAAAAACAGGTGCCCCATCAAGAACGGACAGGGTATGTAAATATAATCAGCTGCTCCGCATTGAAGAAGATCTGGGAGACGAAGCTAAATATCCAGGAATGGGAGCTTTTTATAATTTAAAAAAATAAGTTATGGAAGTTATTACCGGTGCAACTGGCTGTCTTGGCGGGGTACTGGCAAGACAATTGATAAGCAAGGGTAAAAAAGTAAGGGTCCTTATACGCAGCACGTCTAATTTATCTTTGCTGGATGGCCTTAAAGCTGAAAAAATTAAAGGTAACCTGCTTGATAAAAATTCTCTGGTTAGAGCCTTTAAGGGCGCTGATATTGTATATCATCTCGCGGGCCTGATCTCAATAATGCCCGGGGACAGAAAATTAATTCGCAGGAATAATCTTGATGGGACACGTAACGTCATAGAAGCATGCATAAGGTGTAAGGTAAAAAGGCTGGTATATACCAGCACCATAAGTGCCATAAAAGTGCCTCCGGATGGAACTGTTATCGATGAAAGTATGCCTTTTGATACTGACAGCAGAAGAGGAGAATATGACCGGTCAAAAGCCATAGCCAGCCTGGAAGTTATCAGGGCGGCTTCAAATGGGCTTGATTCAGTGGTAGTGTGCCCTACGGGTATAATGGGCCCCTATGATTTCAGGAAATCGCTCATGACACGGACTTTTATTGATTTTGTCAGGGGAAAAATGAATATAAATGTAAATGGGGCTTATGATTTTGTAGATGTCAGAGATGTTGCGGAGGGGATTATCCTTGCAGCCGAAAAAGGTAGAAAGAGCCATTTTTATATTTTATCCGGTGAAAGAATTACCATGGATGAAATGATAAAAGAACTGGCTGAAGTCAGCGGCGTGAATCCACCCGGATATATATTGCCTGCCTGGCTGGTAAAAACTGCCGGTCTGGTTACACCTCTATATTATAAAATATCGGGTAAAACCCCGAGATTTACTTATTATTCCATAGCCACTCTGCAATCCAATTCACATATAAGCCATAAAAAAGCAAGCAGTGAGCTGGGCTACAGTCCGAGACCGGTAAGGGAATCAATAAGAGATACTTTTTTCTGGCTTAAAGAGAATAATATGCTTTAAGCCGGGCTTCAGGCAATTTATAGGTAAATCAGTAAATAAAGGGGATGAGAGCCCTTCTATCTTCCGGGTAATCTGAGAAGTTATACCGGTACCACCTGTGGTTTGAAAGTGCCCGGGGCAGCAGGTTGGCAATGGTAAATACAGCAAAAGCCAGACCGGCAATTGACCAGGTGGCAATTGTCCAGCCAATCCATTCTATTATTTCTCCAAAATAATTAGGGCAGGAGATGTATTTAAATAGGCCGGCGGCAGGAACTTTATAACCGGAGCTGCCCGGTTTCCTGAGATTTCTTAAGATTCTATCAGATTGCATATTTATAATCATTCCGGAAGAAAACAATGTGAAGCCTAAAATAAAACGGGGATCGGCAAGCCAGTGTATGTCATAAATCGGGGAAATAAAGAAAATGTAATATCCATTGATATAACCGTTTATGGTATTAAAAAAGATGGCAAATATTATTAAAACAACGGGAAACTTTTTGTACCCTGACCTGATAAGAAAGGGATAGATAAAAGTGCGGTTAAAGTAATGTATGGTCCACATGAGAGTAAAAATTAGTAATACTATATTTGTTTTTCTGTCACTGAGGATAAATAGCAGGATCATTATAAAAAAAGCAGGAAACTCCATTATAAGCCATCCAATCCTGGATTTGATAGTCGGACCCCAGCCTTTTCTTATATATCGGCCGTATGGAGCGGTTACCGCAAATAGAGTGGCTAAAACCATTGATGCCGCAATAAAGACAGTAATAAGAAAAATATTATAAATTAATTGTCCTGTCATCTATAGCTATAAATTAATTTAATAATCCATAAAGTCGTGTTTAAAGGCTTATAATTACCTTACTCCCTGTAAATATAAACGGGAATATTAAATGCAGGTTTCATATCTTTTTAATATCTTAATTGTTTTTAAAATAGTTGCAATTTTAAATCAGTATATAGTATATTATAAATCAGGATAAATATGTTTTTTTGAAAAATGGATATCAATTACATAATGGGTATATTGTTAACCAGTTGATATAGTTAATAATTCTTAATCAGGGAATCCAGTTAGAATCTGGAGTGGTCCCGCCACTGTGATAGGGTGTGTGCTCTCAATAGTAAAGCCACTGGTAAAATTACCGGGAAGGCAGAGAGTAAAGTCCCTTAAGCCAGGATACCTGAATATTATTAAGTTTTCTCTCTTCGGCAGAAAGAGGGGGCTTTTCATTTTTAAAGAAAACTCCCGGCTGAAGAGACCGGGAGTTTTTTATTTAATAAAAAAGAAGAAGGAGAAAAAATGGTGAAAAAAATTTTTACCGCTGTCAGTGTAATCCTGATCCCCATGCTTGCAGTAGCATTGCTTTCTTTTGCCGGCTGCAAGAGCGATATGGATGCGGGGGCAGATTCCGGACCGATAGAGGTAGTGGATGGTGCGGGGGAAACGGTTGTCCTGTCTTTACCCGCTGAAAAAGTTGTGGTTATCTCACCCAGCGCGCTGGAAATAATCAGTGGCCTTGGAGCCATGGACAGGGTGGTTGAAGTTGATAGTTACAGCGTAACGAGTGGCGACCCACTGGCTGAAGGATTTGAGGGTGCCGGGGATTCCTACGGGTTGAATATAGAAAAAATTGCCGAACTTGACCCCGTTCTCCTGATAGCGGTAGCCGGGGGTTCCGATGACGATTACCGGAGAGTAGAAGAACTTGGAATTGAGATTTACAGGGTTATAAGTATTAGTGGTATTGAAGGTGTTTATGAAGAAATAACCAATATAAGTAAATTGGTCGGCTTTGAGGAAAAAGGAGAGGAACTTGTAGAAGAACTTAAAAAAAGTGCGGACGGGATTTATAATGAGGTTAAAGATTTAAAAAATGAAGATAAGCCAGAAGTTTTTTACGAGGTATGGAACGACCCTTTAATGAGTGCGGGGAAGGATACTTTTATTAACGACTTGATTGAAAAAGCCGGGGGAATAAATATATTAGCGGAAGATGATATAACCGGCTGGCCGGAGTATAGCGTTGAAACGTTAATAGAGAAGAACCCGGATATTATAATTGCCCCCATGAGCCTGGCCGGGGACCCTTCTGTGATATTAAATGATGAGAGATTTTCAAGTATTGATGCTGTAACTTCGGGGAGAGTCTATAGTGTTCCCGATAACCCGGTGTCCCGTCCAAGTCAGAATTTAATTAAGGCACTCCAGATGTTATCAAAAGCATTTCATCCGGAAATTTTTGGAGAATTTGAAATAATAGAATAAAATATTTTTTGTTATTTAAGTTTTTATAATTCGTCATAACTATTTATCTGTGGATACGATACTATAATGATGGGAACCGGAAAAAGGACAATAAAATATATTCTGGTGTTACTGGCAGTTCTTGTGTTGTTAATAATAGTTTCCGCATCCATAGGTGCAGCCAGGATTAGTTTAAAGGATACCGCACTTATAATTTCCAGTTTTATACCGGGAATTAAAAATCTTATAAGCACCGGCTCTATTACTGACCAGGACACAGTCATAATTTCTCAAATAAGGCTTCCCAGGATATTTCTCTCTATATTTGTCGGGATAGCACTTGCAGGCTCGGGGGTTATCTTCCAGGGTTTATTTAGAAATCCTATGGCAGACCCTTTTGTAATTGGTGTTTCGGCGGGGGCTGCTTTTGGGGCGACGATAGGCCTGGTATTTGTCAGGGGTGCCGGATTGCTCGGTATTTCGGCCACAACCATTTCTGCTCTGTTTGGAGCTATAGCGACAACATTTCTGGTCTATTATATCGCCAGGATCAGGGGCAAAGTTTCAGTTGTCACCCTGCTTCTCTCCGGAATTGCTCTGAGTGCCATGTTGAGTGCAATGACTTACCTGATAATGCTTTTAAGGGTCCAGGATATGGCCAAAATAGTGTTCTGGGTTATGGGAAGTTTTACTTCCGCCTCCTGGGATAATTTTATTATACTGGCCCCGGTGGTTACTGTTCTGGTTTCTGTTTCAGCTTTTTTTATGAGGGATTTAAATATATTATCTCTGGGAGATGAAAGGGCAATCCAGCTGGGTGTACAGGCTGAAAGAGTTAAAAAGATATTACTGGTAATGGCGTCGCTTATAGCTGCTGTAGCTGTATCAATGAGCGGGATTATTGGGTTTGTGGGTCTGGTAACACCACACATTCTGAGGATGATGGTGGGGCCCGATCATAAGATTTTGTACCCTACATCTGCAGTTGCAGGCGGGATAGTCCTTCTTTTATCAGATACTCTGGCAAGAACGATGCTTATGCCCAGGGAAATTCCTGTGGGGATTATAACTTCCATTATAGGCGTGCCATTCTTTTTATATTTATTATTAAAATCAAAAAGAAATGTTTTTTAAACTCTGAATTTAATTTATTTTATATAGTATGGAACCGGTATAAGATGAAAAAAAACAAAAACATACTTTCTGCAAGGAATCTGAGCTTTTCCTATAATCAGGAAAAAGTGCTGGACGATATAAACTTTGATGTTGAAGAGGGAAGTTTCATTTCAATCCTTGGCCCCAATGGGGCAGGAAAAAGCACTCTGGTAAACCTTATAAGCAGGGTTATTGATGGTTATAGAGGCAAAATTCAGATCGGGGGAAGGGATGTAAGGAATCTAAGTTCAAGAGAGATTGCAAGAATAGTGGGAGTTGTGCCCCAGTATACTAATCCCGGTTTTAATTTTACGGTAGCTGAAATGGTTATGATGGGAAGGCATGCCTACATTTCAAGATTTGAATTAGAAAAAAAGGAAGATTTTGATAAGGTTAATGAAGTTATGGAAAAAGTAAAAATACTGTCCTTTGCAGAAAGGAAATTTAATGAACTCTCCGGTGGTGAAAAGCAGAGGGTAATTGTGGCCCAGGCTCTGGCCCAGGATAGTCCTGTATTGCTTCTTGACGAGCCGACTTCTCACCTTGATATTAATTTTCAGATTGAATTTATGAATTTATTTATGGACCTGAATCAGAAAGAGGATAAAACCATAATAGGGATTTTTCATGACATAAACCTCGCCCTTCAGAGCAGTAGCAAAATAATGCTCTTAAAAGAAGGCAGAATTTTTGGATTTGGCGGTGCAGAGGATATATTAAACAGGGTAAATATAAAAAATGTATTCGGAAGTGATGTTTTCGTGGGCAGGAATCCGGTGACCGGGAAACTCTATATCAGCCCCAATTTCAATCCGGAGATAGATTGGGGTATCAGTGGTAAGCCGGGAAGCAGAGACCTCAGGATACATGTTATAGGAGGCGGGGGTGCAGCTTCACCAATAATAAGCCTGCTTTATAATAATGGTTATAAAGTGTCCTGCGGGGTGGTGAACACCCTTGATACCGATACAGACACTGCCCGGATGCTGGAAGTTCCCTATGTGGCCGAAGCCCCTTTCTCACCCGTAAGCATAAGTTCCCAGAAAAAAAATCTACAGTTTATAAAAGCAAGCGATATAGTTATCCTTCCTGGAGTGGAATTCGGGTCCGGTAACTTTTCAAATCTGGTTTCAGTTAAAAAAGCGCTGGATTTAAATAAAAAAGTAGTGGTCATAGATGAGAAAAACATTGAGGATAGGGACCATACCGGCGGGAAAGCGGTAAAACTTTACAGGGAAATAATAAGGCAGGGAGCAGTGGTAGCAAAGACTGCAAATCAGGTGCTAAAATATTTATCATAAGGTGTAATATGGGGAGAAAAATACCAAAATCTATTATGATACAGGGTACCGGCTCGCATGTAGGGAAAAGCGTGGCTGTTACCGCCATATGCCGGATTCTCAAACAGGATGGATACAGCGTTTGTCCCTTTAAATCTCAGAATATGGCCCTGAATTCGTACGTAACTGCTTCGGGGGGAGAGATGGGCCGGGCGCAGGTGGTTCAGGCGGAAGCATGCGGACTGGAGCCGGATGTCTATATGAACCCTGTGCTCATAAAACCTGTTGCTGATTCCAGGGCACAGGTAATATTTATGGGAGAGGTAGTTAAAAATATGAGCGCGGTTGAATACAGCGAAAAGAAGTTTCTTTATTTAAATAAAATAAGAGAAATTCTGAATAATTTGAAAAAAAAGTTTGATTATATTGTCATAGAAGGAGCCGGCAGCCCTGCCGAAGTAAACCTTATGGAAAATGATATTGTAAACATGCGTATAGCGGAGATTGCTTCTTCAAATGTGATACTGGTAGGAGATGTGGATAAAGGAGGAGTGTTTGCCAGTTTTTATGGTACAGTGAAGCTTCTTCCTTACAGATACAGGAAATATATAAAAGCCTTTCTGGTAAATAAGTTTAGAGGGGACATAAGTCTTTTAAAACCTGGCAATGATTATATAGCTAAAAAATTAAGCATCCCGGTGCTGGGGACTATTCCCTTTTTTAAAGACATATATATTGAAGAGGAAGATTCGGTAAATATAGAGCAGGAAAAAGGAAAGAAAGATATTCTAAAAAATGACAGGCCATACAATAAAGAAAAAAAAATAATAATTTCTGTTATATATCTTCCGCATATTTCTAATTTCACCGATTTTAATGCTTTTGAGCTGGAAAAGGAAGTTGAACTGGTGTATATAAAAGACAGGGAGGAGCTAAGAAATTTAAAATCTCACATGATTATTATACCAGGCAGCAAGAGCACCATAAACGATTTGTTATATTTAAGAAAATCAGGGCTCGAAGAAGAGATAAAAGAACAATACCGCAGGGGGGTTGCGGTCCTGGGTATTTGCGGAGGGTTCCAGATGCTGGGCAGAAAGATAACCGACAGATTTGGTAGTGAATCAAAAGATACCGGCAGCATAAAAAGTATTGGACTGATGGATATAGATACAGATTTCCTGCGGGATAAAATCACCAATCAGGTAGAATTTAAGATTAATGAGGATGTTATGTTTCACCCTGATTTTAAAAAAATATCCGGGGGGCTGACCAAAAATAAAACCGACATCATGAAGGGCTATGAAATACATATGGGAAAGTCCGGCGCCCTTACAGGAAATTTCCAGAAGCTGGTCCCTCTTTTCAGGGTTTTATCAAGAGGAAATAAGAGCACGGATTTCTATGACGGGTTCATGGCCTTTGATAGCAATAAAAATAGCATGGTACTGGGAACTTATATTCATGGTATTTTTGATAATGATGGTGTGAGAAAGTTCTTTTTATATATGCTGGGGCAGAAAAATAATATATTATCTGGTGGCAGTGCCGGGGAAACCCTGGAATATGGAGATTTTAAAGAGAAGCAATACAACAGGGTGGCAGATATATTCAGGGAGAATATGGATATGGATTTATTTTATAGCATACTGGATAATAAATTATAAGATATTAAAATAATAAAAGATTAAAAAAGGATCTGACAGAAGATGGATAAAAGAGATGACAGAGACGAAAAAAGCCCCAGGGGTCTTATACTGGTAAATACCGGTAACGGCAAGGGCAAAACTACTGCGGCCCTGGGGCTGGCTTTAAGAGCGGCCGGGAGCAACCTGAGAGTTCTGATTCTGCAATTCATAAAAGGTCCCTGGAAATCAAGCGAGGTCAGGATAATAGAAAAATTAAAACCCCTTATTGAAATAGAACAGCTGGGACTGGGATTTATAAGGTTCAGGGACGGAAAACCGGTGGATGAAGAAAAACAATTTAAGAATGCGGCGGAGTCCTTTAAATACGCCTGTGATAAGATTAACAGCGGGAAGTATGATATGGTTATACTGGATGAAATAAACAATCTGGTCAGTTACGGTTTATTAGAAGTAAAAGAGGTAATGGATGTTTTAAAAAACAAACCTGAAGGACTCTATATAGTTCTGACCGGAAGGAATGCCCCGGAAGAGTTCATAGAAATCGCTGATACAGTTACCGAAATGAAGGAAATAAAGCATGCTTACAATAAGGGAATAAAAGCGAGAGCAGGTATTGAATATTAATAAAAAGACAGAGCAGCTTTTATGATAGTTTTTTTTAATGATTCCGGATTTTTAACCTTTACTGGAAAATTTTATTATTTATGGAGAAAAGAAGACGGAAAAATTATAATTCTGTATCTGGGGAATAATAAAAGCGATTTTAAAAATTTCCTGGATAATATCAGAAAAGTTTACAGAAGACGGCAGAAGATTACTTTTATTCATAAAAAATCTAGAGATATCGAAAAAGCGATTGGCGATTATCTTGATGGAAAAATCAGCAAAATCAATTTTAGAGTAGAATTCTTAATCGGAACCGATTTTCAAAAAAATGTCTGGGAAAAATTAATTTCAATACCCAGAGGTGAGACCATAAGCTACAGGAAACTATCGGATATTGCCGGTTATAAAAAAGCCTGGAGAGCAGTGGGCTCTGCATTGAGGAATAATCCTGTAATGCTGGTTGTTCCCTGCCACAGGGTAATAAAAAGCGACGGCAGCCGGGGGGAATTCAGGGGAGGAAGTAAACTAAAAAGTTTCCTGCTTGACCTGGAGAAAAGTTAAAAATCATTTAAAGAATCAGCCCGGTTGGGTTAAAATATATAATTGGAAGGGTTTTGTAATTAGCGGAAAGGAAAATTAAATGGGCGGCTTTTTAGAAAATTTAAAAAATTTTTTTTCCCCGGCTGCAGGTGACTATGATACAGACTTTATTACTTTTAAAATCAGGTGCAACAAATGTGGCGAAGAGATTACTGTCAGGGTAAGAAAGAACAGCGATATATCCAGAGTTTACGAGGGTGAGGGTAAAGATAATGCGGAATATTTTTTAAGGAAAGAAGTGCTGGGTAAGAAATGCAGCAATCTTATATATACAGAGGTATATTTTGGACCGGACTTTAATATTATTTCAAAGGATATTAGAGGCGGAGAATTTATAGAGTAATGCTTAGATAAATACGTTTTTTATGTTACAATCTAAGTATAATTTAATAACAATTTTTCTTATAGAAATCTATTAAAGATGGACTTTTCTAAAGATTTAAGTGTGGTTGTTCTGGCTGCAGGCGAAGGCAAGAGGATGAAGTCAGAAATTCCCAAGGTCTTACATTATATCTCAGGGAAACCAATTTTATACTATGTATTATCTACAATAGAAAAGTTAAATCCCGTAAACACCTTTGTAGTTGTGGGGTATAAAAAAGAAGCTGTTATTGATTATATAAAAAATCATTTTAAACAGGTAAAGGTAATTATACAGGAAAGGCAGCTTGGAACTGCTAATGCTGTTTATATGGCAAAAGATAAAAGAAGCAGCTTTGGCAAGTACACTTTAGTCCTTTCGGCCGATACTCCTATGGTTAGCCCGGCAACTTTAAAGAGATTATTGGAAAGTAAGGACAGGTCGGAAAGCGGGGCAAGCATCATCACTTCACTTGTTCCCGAACCCGGAGGTTATGGAAGGATAATAAAGGACGGGCAGGGGAATATAGCAAAAATTATAGAAGAGGCAGATGCTACACGCGAAGAAAAAAAGATAAATGAGATAAACTCGTCTATTTATTGTTTTGATACCTGGGCTCTGTTTGAAAATATCGGAAAGGTGAAGGCCGGCAATGCGCAGAAAGAATACTATCTCACTGATATTATTGGGATGCTGGTAAAAGAAGGTAAAAAAGTTAGCTGCTTGAGAATTTCTGATTACGTGGAGGTTATGGGGGTAAATAACCGGCTTCAGCTTTCCAGCGTAGAAAATTTTATGAAGAAGAGAATTAACGAAGAACTTATGGAAAACGGGGTTACTATAAGGAATCCGGAATCATGTTATATTGAGAGCACAGTAGTTATAGAAAAAGATGTAATTATTGAACCATACTGTTTTATTAAAGGGGAAACCAGGATAGGAAAAAATTCGGTTATAGGCCCCTTTTGCCAGATTACTGATTCTATAATAGGTAAAGGAACCAGAATAAATTATTCGGTAATAATTGGTTCGCATATTGGAAATAATAATAATATAGGACCATATAGCTACATGCGATTTGAAACGCTGGCAGAAAATGATATTAAAATAGAAAGAGAAGCTGTTAAAGAAAAAGAATATAAAAGATACTGATACTAAAATTTGCAGAGGAAAAACAAAATAAATAATTTATAGTGGGGGATAAAAGATATATGAGAAAAGGAATAGACAATAAGAGAATGATGCTTTTTTCAGGCTCAGCTTACCCTGCTCTGGCGGACAGGATTGCAGAAGAGCTGGGTATAAGTGCGGGTAAAGTTACCAGAACTAAATTTAAAAATGGTGAGATATATGTAAAATTTGATGAAAGTGTAAGGGGAGCCGATGTTTTTGTGGTACAGACCTGCTGTAAGCCGGTAAATGACACTATAATGGAATTACTGATAATGATAGATGCTTTAAAAAGAGCTTCCGCGGGTATGATAAATGCTGTTATCCCCCATTATGGATATGCAAGACAGGATAAGAAAGCCGAAGGAAGAGAGCCAATAACTGCAAAATTGTTTGCAGATTTACTTTCTATAGCAGGGATGGACAGGGCAATTCTTGTTGATTTACATTCCGCAACCATTCAGGGATTTTTTGATGTTCCGGTGGACCATGTAACTGCCATACCTATAATAGCCAGGTATTTTAAAGAAAAGAATATAAAGAATGGAGTGGTAGTAAGTCCTGATGTCGGTGGTGTAAAAAGGGCAAGTATTTTTGGTAAAAGGCTCCATTTTCCACTGGCAATACTGGATAAGAGGAGACCTGCTCCGAACATGGCTGAAATAGAACATATTGTGGGGGATGTGGAAGACAGAGATGCTATAATATTTGATGACATGATTGATACGGGCGGAACACTTTTTAAGGCTATTGATATGTTATTCAGGCATAATGCCAGGAAGGTTTATGTTGGCGCTACTCACCCTATCTTTTCCGGTGATATTATTGAAAAACTTGAAAGTTCAAGAGTGGAAGAAATTGTTGTCGCCAACACTATCCCGATAAAAAAGGAATGCAAAAAAATAAAAGTGCTTTCTATTGCCCCACTGCTTGCAAAAACAATAAAAAAAGTTTATCATTGCAAATCTGTAAGCGAATTATTTAAGGGCGAAAATTTAGTTTAATTTTTAAATAAAATGTAGGAGTGGAAAATAAATGGATAATATTGTTCTTGAAGTGGAGAGAAGAAGCGAGAAAGAAGTTAAAAATAAAGTATCAGGGAAATTAAAAAGTCAGAACTATATCCCTGCGGTCGTATATGGTTTGAAGAAGGAGCCGGTCAGTATTAAGGTAAAAGAAAAAGAGTTTAAAGATATTTTAAAAGGTAAGAGTATATACAGCTTAATTTTTAATCTACAGTTAGATGGAAAGAAGAAAAAAGAAAATGAGATAGCCCTGATAAAAGAATTCCAGAGGGACCCGATTACCAGGGAGTTTTTGCACCTGGATTTTTTGAGAATACAGATGGAAAAGGAGATTGAAACCACTGTACCGGTACATATTATTAATGAAGAAATAGCTGTGGGTATAAAAGAAAAAGGCGGTGTTCTTCAGCATGGTCTGAGGGAGCTCCACATCTCCTGCATGCCAGCGGATATTCCGGAATATATTGAGTACGATATAAAAGAACTTGATATGGGCGATGCTATAAGAGTTTCCGAAATCAGTATTTCAGATAAGATAAAAATATTAAATGACCCTGATGAAGTAATTGTTTCAATAATTCACCCAACCCAGCTTAAAGAAGAAGAAGAAGAAGTAGTTTCAGAAGAAGAGATTGAAGAAGAAGTTACTGAGCCCGAAGTGATTGGCAGGGGCAAAGAAGAGCCTGAAGAGGAAAAAGAACGTCCGGAAGGTAAAGGCTCCAGAGAAAAATAACTACTATGATTTTAATTGTCGGTCTTGGTAATCCCGGTAAAAAATATGAGTTAACCAGACATAACATAGGCTTTAAAATTATCGATAGATTTGTTGACAGCCTTGATGAAAAGAACTGTTACCGCAGGTTTATATCAGTAGTTACAGAATCATCGTATGGAAATAATAAGATAATAATCTTAAAGCCGCAGACATTTATGAACAAAAGTGGAGATGCGGTAGCCCTCTGTTTTAATTATTTCAAAAATAAAAAAAGTTCTGTACTGATAGTCCATGATGATATTGATATTAATCTGGGTGAAATCAGGATTAAAAAGGGCGGGAGCACAGCGGGACATAAAGGACTGGAATCAATAGCAGCCAGTCTCGGCAGTTATGATTTTGACCGGCTCCGGTTTGGAGTGAGCAGGCCTCCCGGAAGAAAGGATGCAGCTGATTATGTACTTGAAGAATTTAAGAGAAGTGAAAGGCAGGAAGTTAAAGCCGGCATAGAGAAATCTATTGATATTATAAGAAATTACATATCAGAAGGCATTGAATATACAATGAATAAATATAACCAGTAGTTTCTCTAAGGTAGATTTTTAACTCCTTAGAATCAGGGCTGTATTGAAAGTTCAGGACGATAATAAATATAATCCTTTTTTAAAAAATTATTCTGTACTCTAAATCAATCCTGAAAGCGCCGGGAAATTGTTAGTTTTCTCCTGTATAATCATTTTTAACGGCCTGTTAAAATATTGAGGGTGAAATGTTTATAGATATTTTCTCAAAGGAGAGCCAGTGGAAGAGCTTTATAGAAAAATATAAAGGGTCACATGCTGAAGAAAAAAAAGTTACAAAAAAAACTGTTGACACCTTGATATCAGATGAAGACATCTGGTCCTTTGTGATAGGAGCGATTTACAGGGATTTTAACTTACCTCTTCTGGTAGTTACATCTACACCGGAAAGTTCTCTGGAGCTAATGCAGGAAATAAAATGTATTGCTCCGGGGGCGGAGGTGCATGTCTTTCCCGGTCTGGGGAACGGTATTTTTTATAAAAACAAGAATGTCCCTTCAGAAAATATAATAAAAAGGCTTAAAGTTATCAAAATTCTTCTGGATTACAGAAAACACGGCAGCCCGCCGTTGATTATTGCTACCAGCAATTCTTTGCTCAATCTAATGGATGCTTCGGGGATAAGTGAAATAAAAAATAATATCAAAATATCAACCGGGATGGAGTATAACAGGGACAAATTAATTACCGAACTGGTTAAAAATGGTTATGAAAGAGTACATAACGTTTATGACTGTGGAGAATATAGCGTCAGGGGAGAGGTGGTTGATATTTATGATATAACCGGAGAGCATCCCTTAAGAATTGATTTTTTTGGAGATGAAGTGGAAAAGATTTTTACCTACGATATTCAGAACCGGAAAATTGCCAGGCACTTAAATAATGTGTCCATATTTCCAAACATAAATCCATGGGAAATAAAGGAAGTCAGTGGGAGCGGGCCGGATAGAAAGTTTGTTTCTTTTATTGATTTATTGAGTGAAAATGTTCCCGGTTTTTTTATGCTGCTCTGTGACCCTGTAGAGGTTTATCTAAAAATAAGAAGTGATATTGATATTCTTAATAAAATCTTTGGAAGGGACAGGGATTTACTTATAGCCGATAGTAAGATTATTAAGAATTTTTACCTTGTAAAAGAAAATTTTCTTGAGAGAACAGGCTGTCGCCATAAGCTGAATCTGGCTTCTACGGGAATGGAAACATCCAGCAGGGGTGAATTTATCTTAAGTAAAATAACCGGGCAGAAAAAAAGTTCCGGCAGCTCGATTGATTTCATCGGCAACCTTAAGAATAACATAAGAAAGAAAAGAAGGATTATAGTTTCGATTGGCGGAAAGGTAAGAAGGAAGAAAATAGAAGAGCTTCTTTTAAATAATTCAATATCATATAGCTATATAAATAGTGATAATGGCTTCAGTGCTGATTTATCCGGGCCGGGCGTGGTGAATATATCGGGAGAGCGTCTGTACAGGGGCTATGAGTCCGGTGATATCTCATTATATGGTGAGCTTGATATCTATGAACAGATGCAGCAGCAAGTTTCTGAAAGCGGAGCTATCAGAGTAAATGAATTTGAATCTTTTAAGCCCGGAGAATATGTAGTGCATAAAACCCATGGCGTGGGAAGGTATATTGATATTACTTCAAAACAGGTAGAGGGCTGCAAGAGAGAGTATTTCTTAATAGAATATGCCGGTAATGATAGATTGTATGTCCCTACATGGCAGGCTGACCGTATCACGAGGTATATAGGGGCGAATAAACCCCTGGTAACGTCGCTTACTTCAAAGCAATGGGAGAATATTAAAAAAAGAGTAAGAAAGTCGGTGCACAGGCTTGCCGTTGACCTTGCAAGATTATATGCCGAAAGAAATTCAATAAGCGGTTATGCTTTTCCTCCTGATAGCCCGTGGCAAAAAGAAATAGAAGATTTATTTCCTTTCAGGGAAACTCCTGACCAGATTAAAGCAATAGGACAGGTAAAAAAAGCTATGAGCCGGCCGGAGCCAATGGATGTTTTAGTGGTAGGAGATGTGGGATTCGGTAAAACAGAGGTAGCGGTAAGGGCAGCTTTTAAATCAATAGAAAGCGGAAAGCAGGTTTTAATGCTGGTTCCAACCACAATTCTTGCGGACCAGCACTACAACACTTTTAGTGAGAGGTATAAGGATTATCCTGTTATACTCGAAGTTTTAAGTAGATTTAAAACAAGAAAAGAGCAGATGGATATAGTAAAAAACTTTAATGAAGGAAGGGTTGATATGCTAATTGGCACACACCGTATCCTGCAGGAGGACATTAAACCCGGAGACCTCGGTCTTGTAATAGTAGATGAGGAACAGAGATTCGGGGTCAATAGCAAAGAAAAGATAAAGTTATTAAAAACAAAAGTAGATGTACTGACTTTAAGTGCTACTCCTATACCGCGAACTTTGTATATGTCGCTTGCGGGAATCAGGGATATGGTATTGATTGAGACGCATCCGGAAGGCAGGAACCCGATTAAAACTTTTGTGGGCGAAACTGATTACAGGGTTATCGCCAAAGCTGTGGATAGAGAGCTGGCAAGAGGAGGGCAGGTATACTACGTATATAATAAAATATCCGGCATAGAAAATAAGAAAATTCAGCTGGAGAAGCTTATGTCACAGGCAAAAATTGCTCTTACCCACGGCCAGATGGAAGGAGAGAAGATAGAGAAGATAATGAGAGAGTTTATAGGCAGGAAATACGATATACTGCTGACTACATCTATAATAGAATCAGGGATGGATATTGGAAATGTGAATACATTAATTGTTGAAAATTCACATCTTTTCGGGCTGTCACAATTATACCAGTTAAGGGGAAGAGTGGGCAGGTCAAATGAAACGGCCTATGCATATTTCTTTTACCCCGGCAGGAAAAGTATGAGTTTCCAGGCTTTTCAGAGGCTTAAGACACTGTCTGAATATACCGAGCTGGGTTCAGGTTATAATATAGCAATGAGGGACCTTGAAATAAGAGGAGCAGGAGAAATTTTAGGTGCCAGGCAGCACGGTCATATAAATAGTGTTGGTTTTAATATGTACTGTCAGATAATAAGAGAAGAAATAGAAAAGCTTAAAGGCATGGAAGTAAGAGAGGATATTGATGTACAGATAGACCTTCCGGTCAGTGCGTATATTCCCAAAAGTTATATAAGGAGCGAGAAAGATAGAATAAATATTTACAGGGTTCTGGGTAATGCGAAGAGTCTTGATGAGATAAATGAAATTAAGAAAGAGATGGTCTCAAGATATAAAAATACACCGCGGGTTGTGGATAATCTGGTAAATATTGCCAGAATAAAATACTTGCTAAAGAACGCGGGAATTGAAAAACTTGTATTTTTAGATGGAGGGGGAATTTACTTAAAGAAAGTAAATATGTCGCCGGGCAGGGCAAGAGCAATGACTGAAAAAAACAAAAATCTATCATACGAACCGGTTCTCAAAAAAGTGGTAATAAAAAAAGTTGACAAAAATGTAGATTTGGATTTAGTCTTAGGAGACCTGAATGATATAATAAGATTTATGTAATAATTTATTAATAGAAAGAGGTAACATTTGAAAATAAGATTAAGGAAGAGTTACATCTACGTAATAATATCCGTCGCGGTTATCCTGATTGCGATATCTGTTTATTTTTTTGTTTTTTACAGTAAAACAGTAGCAGTAGTGGATGGAATGAAAATAAAACAAAAGGAAGTGGACACTTATGTTGATTTTTTAAAAAGCCAGGATGCAACCGGGCAGGTAGCTTCAGATAAGGAGCAGCTAAAAATATTAGAAGCAAATATAATTGACTCATTAATTGTAGTCAGGGTGATTGAAAAATATGCAGACGAGAATGACCTTGCTGTCACCGGTGAGGAAGTAAATGAACAGATGAAATCAATAATAGATACCTATGAATCGGAAAAAGATTTTGAGGAGGCGCTGGAGGAGCTGGGCGTAAATAAAAAGTTTCTTGAGGACGAGTTAAGGAGCCAGATATTAAGGAGCAGGATTTATGATAAAGTAACCTATAATGTCGCTGTAACCGATGAAGAAGTGGAACAATATTACGAGGATAATAAAGATACGTTATTTCTGGTCCCCAGAAGTGTAAAGGCAGCTCATATTCTGGCTATGTTCCCCTGGGTTCTTGATAATTCTGAAGAGACCGGGGAGGGAAGAGAAGAAGCCAGGAAGAAAATAGAGCTGGTGGAGACAGAGCTAAAAAGTGGTTCAGATTTTGAAGAGCTGGCCGGTGAGTATTCTGACGATGAAAGCACTGCTGAAAACGGGGGAGACCTGGGTTATGTAAGTGAGGGCCAGATGGTTGAAGAGTTTGAGGAGGCATTATTTTCACTGGGTATAGGAGAAGTAAGTGATATTGTGGAAACAGATTACGGGTTCCATATTATAAAAGTTTATGATATTGAAGAGGAGCATATCCAGGAATTTGAAGAGGTTAAGGAATCGGTTAGCATCTATTTGCTTAACCTTTATAAAGGGAGCAAATGGGAGGATTTCATTTTTTCTTTAATAGAAGAAGCAGATATTAAATATTTAACCGGGGTAGAGGGTACTTTAAATGACACTGATACCGGAAAAGAGGACGAATGAATTTTCAATTGGATGCCGATGATCTTAAAAACATAGATAAAATAGATGATAGCGAAAAGCTTTTTTCTATCTTGCTGGGTGTAATGAAAAAGCTGAGGTCACCTGAGGGATGCATATGGGACAGGGAGCAAAATCATAAAACCATAAAAAGGAATTTGATTGAGGAGACATATGAAGCTGTTGAAAGTATAGACAACGATGATTTCGAAGGACTAAAAGAAGAGCTGGGCGATCTGATGCTTCAGGTAGTTTTTCACAGCCAGATTGCAGCTGAAAGTAAAAAATTTGACATAAGCGAAGTCCTTCGTGGTGTAATAAATAAGTTAGTAAGAAGACATCCTCATGTATTTAAGGGACTTGTTTTAAAAGACAGTAAGGAGATACTGGCCAGCTGGGAAGAAATCAAAAAGAAAGAGAAAAAGAAGAAATCAGGTAAACCCGTTTCTGTATTTAGCGGGATACCGAAATCATTGCCTTCACTTCATTTTGCCAGTGAGATCCAGACCAGAGCATCAAGGCTGGGGTTTGACTGGAACGATAAAATGAGCGTGTTTAAAAAATTAGAGGAAGAAATCGCCGAGATGAAACAGGAAGTTAAGGAAGGCAGTAAAAATAATGTTTCCAGTGAAATAGGAGATGTTGTTTTTACTATAGTAAATTTTTCAAGGCATACCGGCATTGATTGCGAAGAAAGTTTATATGAGGCCAGCAGGAGGTTCATAAAAAGATTTGATTTTATGGAAAAATATGCCGAAGAAAAGAATTTGAATTTTAAAAAGTTATCTCTTGAAGAAAAAGATAAAATCTGGGAGATTGCAAAGAAAGAAATAATATGAGAAAAACCAAGATAGTCTGTACCATTGGTCCGGCAACCAGGGATAAAAAGATTCTAAAACGTATGATAACCCGCGGGATGGATATAGCCCGCATTAATGCTTCTCATAGTGATTCTAAAGAAGTTATCGAAATTGTGAGAGGAATAAGGGAAATTTCACAGGAATTCAAAAAAAATACCGCAATAATGTTAGACCTTCAGGGTCCAAAAATAAGAATTGGCAGGCTGGAAAATAATTTAAATTTATGCAGGGGGCAGAAGATAATTTTTACCACGGGTGATAATTATTCTCCGGGCTACCCCGGGATTGATAAGGAGATAGTCACCATAGTAAAGGTTACTTACGGTAGTTTTATTGATGATATTAAAGAAGGTTCCAGCATTTTTATTGACGACGGCCTCATTGAGTGTGAAGTACTTGAAATTAAAAAACAGGAGAATATTGCTATTTGCGAGGTTGTAACAGGGGGGTTGCTTAGATCATATAAAGGTATTAATTTACCCGGGGTTACCATCAGCGCAGATTCGGTTACCGAAAAAGATATAGAATTCCTGAATCTGGGCATAAAGCTGGGAGTAGATTTCATAGCACAGTCTTTTGTCAGGGATGCCGGTGATGTTGAAAAAATCAGGGAGATAATGCACAAAAAGAACGGGCATGCGATGATTATAGCCAAGATTGAGAAGCATGAAGCGGTTAAAAATTTTAATTATATATTAAATTCAGCGGATGCTATTATGGTGGCGAGAGGGGATCTCGGCATTGAAATTGATGCTGAAGATATTCCCAATCTTCAAAAATGTTTTATAAAGAAAGCAAATATGGCGGGCAAGCCGGTGATAACCGCCACACAGATGCTGGATTCCATGATAAGAAATCCCAGGCCAACCAGAGCTGAAGTAAGTGACGTGGCCAATGCAATAATAGATGGTTCGGATGCAGTTATGCTTTCAGGTGAAACTGCCATAGGTAAGTATCCACTGGAATCTCTGGAAATGATGGTCAAAATAATAAATAAAACCGAAGTCTCGCTGGATTATGAGGTACTGGCACGAAATAGTGCCATTGAGAGAAAGAAAACAGGAATTTACCGTAAAACTATTACAGATGCGATAAGTTTTGCCGCTGTAGAAGTTGCAAGAATATTAAACGCAAGGGCCATTATCTCATCTACCGAATCAGGGCATACAGCTAGACAGGTTTCTAAAAATAAGCCGAAAAGTATGATAATCGGGGCGAGCGCCAACGATTGGATAGTGAGACAGCTAATGATAAGCTGGGGTGTTATACCGGTAAAAACAGAGAAAGCAAAAAATATTGACACCATGATTAAGAAATCCATAGACGTATCAAAAAAGCTTAAGTATGTGGATACCGGAGATAAAGTTGTTATCACAGGCGGGGTAATGGTAAATAAACCGGGGAGCACAAACTTTATAAATGTTATAGAAGTGGAATAAAGTTTTACCGGATAGGGATATATTTATTATTTTATTTAATGTTTTCTTAATCTTCTGTAAATCTTAGTTTTCTCAGGAG
Source organism: uncultured Actinomycetota bacterium (assembly GCA_964595565.1). Taxonomy (GTDB): domain Bacteria; phylum Actinomycetota; class Humimicrobiia; order Humimicrobiales; family Humimicrobiaceae; genus JAQVEM01. The sequence goes on along the minus strand of CAZQQX010000014.1, from coordinate 19,655 downwards.
TTTATCTTCACCTATTAATGTCAGGACGTCGTCTTTTTGAAATCTGTAGTTAATGTCAGGGGGAGCTATAATTTCATTATTTTTCTTTTTTATACTTATTATGGTAACCCCGTATTTATTTCTCAAATTTAATTCTATCAGTGTTTTTCCTACCATCAGCTCGGGTGTGGGTATCTCAATTATACTTACGTCAGAGCTTACCCTCAGAAAGTCAATAATATTGGTGCTGACCAGGCTCCTTGCGACTCTCTCTCCCATATCTTTTTCCGGGTATACTATAATATCCGCACCAACTTTTGAAAGTACTCTTCCCTGTGTTCTGGTACCCGCCTTGGCAATTATTTTTTTTGCTCCTTTCTCTTTGAGAAGCAGAGTTACCAGTATTGAATTTTGAATGTATTTTTCTCCAATACAGACAATTACTGCTTCATAATCGGGAATACCCATTGACTCCAGTATGTCTGCGTCTGTGGCGTCACATTTTATAACATCCGCTATTTGTTCGGAAACTCTCTGAATTCTGTCTTCAGACTGGTCTATCCCTACCACGCTGTGCCCGGATTCAGTTAATGTTCCGGCAACGCTTACGCCAAACCTTCCAAGACCTATTACTAAAAATTGTTTTTTCATTTTTTTATCCGATAGTTATATTTTCTTCCGGGTATGTCATTTTATTTACCACACCCCTGATAGCAATAGCTACTGATAAAGTACTGATACCAATTCTACCAATAAACATGGTCACTATCAATATTATCTTGCTGGGCATAGAAAGTGCTGATGTAATTCCGGTACTCAGGCCCACGGTACCGAATGCCGATACTACTTCAAATAACACTTCTTTTAAGGAATAATTTTCAAATGCCAGTATCCCGATAGTTGATATTATAATTAATACTATTGCCGCAATGGTAAGGGTCAGGGCTCTGTAAATCAAACTTGCAGGAAGTTTTCTTTTGAATATGGTAACTTCATTTCTTCTCCTGATAGACCTCAAGCCTGCTGCGGCAACAGTAACGAAGGTTGTAGTTTTAATCCCGCCACCTGTGCCACCCGGCGAAGCTCCTATAAACATCAGAAGGATGATGACCAGGGCGGTAGCAGGGTTTAAACTGGCAATATCCATGGTATTAAAGCCTGCTGTCCTGGATGTGATTGACTGAAAAAAGCTGGCCAGAATCCTGGTTGACACTGATTTATTTGCAATAGATTCCGGATTATTAAATTCAAGAATTAAAAACATAGCTGTTCCTGTTAAAATAAGAATTGCAGTAGCAGATAACACCACTTTAGCGTGCAGTGAAAGATGTCTTACTTTTTTTAAGGTGATTAATTCTGAGATTACGGGAAAACCCAATCCTCCCAGTACTATTAATAACATGAATATAAGGTTAAGCGGGACATCAGAGCTGAAACTCTTCAGGCTGTTAGAATATAAAGAAAAACCTGCATTATTGAACGCACTTACAGTATGGAACAGGCTGAAAGTCATTGATGTTTTAAAGGTATACAGGTGTTTAAAGTAAAAGATAGCGGTCATAATAATAAATCCAATAAATTCTATGGTAAAAGTTGTTCCGGCTATTACCATAAAAAATTTAGATGCGCTGAATGATTGACTGGAACCAAAGCTGGTATTTATATAGAATTTATCTCTGATATGTATTTTTCTTCCCAGAATTAATCCAAAGATGGACCCGACGGTCATAATTCCCAGTCCGCCAATCTGTATCAAAATAAGTAAGACAATTTTTCCCAGGTCAGTAAAGAAAGTAGGCGTATCCTGAACAATCAGACCTGTCACACAAATAGCAGAAGTTGAAGTAAAGAGAGCATCTATGTAACTGATTGCTCCACCCGTGGTCATCTGGGGAATCAGGAGAACAAGTGAGCCAGTAAGTATAGCTGTAGCAAAACCAAGTAGAACCTGTCTGGCGATTTTATTTTGAGTCCTGGAAGAAAATAAGGGTATTTCTTTCATTGTATTCTTAAATTAAATTATAGAATAAAATTAATATATATATAAAACATATAACCTGATATTTTAGTGGAATTGGGAATTAAAGACAACAACTTAATTTTTTTTGGGTTAATTTATAAAATATTAACAAAATTTACAAATACTGATATTATTTTATAATATGTTATATTTATATAAATATAAAATTAATTTCAGGTGGCTGTACTGCTGTTATAAAGATTATTTAAAGTGATATCAGACAATAAAAAAGTAGCAAGAAATATAAAAAATGAGTAATAACGTAAAAATAGTCAGTAGACTCTCAAGAAAAGCTAAGGTAAATATTTCAATAATCATCTTTCTGGTTTTTATAGCTGTTGCAGTCTTAACCTCGATTAATCAGATAAAAGAAATTGTTGAAAAGAGAGAAAAACTTGTGGAACTGGAAGAAAAATTGAACTGGTATAGAAATGAAAATATTGAACTTTTAGCCCTTGAGAAAAGTTTGTATGAGGAAGAGGCTATAGAGCTCGAGGCAAGGAAGCAATTTAATATGACTACCGGTAATGAGACCAATGTTTCTGTAGTTACAGAAGATGATGTATCAAAAATGGAGTCTGAAAGCAACAGCCAATCATCCGGTGGAGTAGAATATTCTGGTTATGACCTGTGGGAGAATATTAAGCTTTTTTACAATAATGAAATAAAAGGTGATTGATTGAAGTTCTGAAAATTAGTGCTCGATCGCTGATTATAAAGAATATTAAATAATAATTATATTAGATGAAACTGGCAGCTATTGATATAGGCACCAATTCCACCAGGTTGCTGATAGAAGATTATCGTAAGAATAATTTCTTTCCCCTGGAAAGAAAAATGGAAATAACGCGTCTGGGTAGAGGACTTAACGATAATAATACTATTTCTGAAGATTCAGCTAAAAAAACTCTGGATACTCTTATAACCTACATTAAGCTAATGAAAAAAAATGGTGTAAAAAAATACAGGGCTGTTGGGACCAGTGCTTTAAGGAGAGCATCAAACAGTAGAGAGTTTGTATCAATGGTGAAAGAAAATTCGGGAATAAGTGTTGATATTGCGGGGGAGAGTGAAGAAGCCCGCCTGAGCTTCTATGGCGCTGTTAAGGGTATGGGTCTGGATAGCGGGCGCAGTAATTATAAGTCAGAATCAAAAATTTTAGTTGTGGATATTGGAGGAGGAAGCAGCGAGTTTATACTGGGTGATATGAACTGTAACACGGACCTTATTGAGAGTGTGGATATAGGTTGTGTGAATCTTAGTGAGAAATATATTGATTCAGATGTGCCTGATGCAGGAAGATTAAATAAGATGAATTATTATATCAGGGGAAAGGTCAATGGCACTATCAATAAAATAAAAAATTTCAATATCAGTACTATAATAGGAGTGGCAGGGACCATAACCACTCTTGCTGCAATTGACCTGGAATTAGATAAATATAACAGTGATTTGATACACGGGCATGTATTGAGCCTCAAAAGGATTGATGAAATATATAAATTTCTTTGCGGTCTAAATCTTGAAGATAGGAAAAAAGTGGCCGGGGTTGATGTCGGAAGAGCGGATGTAATAATTGGTGGCGTATCAATAATTATAGAGGTGCTGGAACTGCTGGGTTATAAATATATTAATGTTAGTGAGAAAGATATTTTAGACGGGATTATTTACACCCTGGTTGATTTCTGATAATATAATTCAGCAAATTTATGGGATGCCCGAGTGGCGGAATTGGTAGACGCAACGGACTTAAAATCCGTTGAGGTTTTACCTCGTGCCGGTTCGATTCCGGCCTCGGGCACCATCTTAAGATTTATATTGATATTTATATTGATATATTTATAAATAATTTATGGTTCGAATCCTGCCTCCACAGCCATTGATACATTTACCTAAGATTTCCTGGTACAAAATAATATATTAATGAATATATATCCCTTATTTTTACCAACTGAAATACAGCTAATACAATAACTCTAATATCTCAGGTAAAGAAAGGAATGCACTCGGGAATCCAACCATTTATAAACTGCCCGGCACTGATGGTTATCAATGCCATACTAATTAACCGGCAAAAATTTATTATCTTTTCGGCAATCCTATCTCAGAAGAGATGTTGCTGGGTCCTGGAGCTGGAATAGGTTTTATATACTGGTACCAGAATGGTACATACCCTTTTATAGGAAGCAGGGGCAATAACAAAAATTTCTTTAAGGATATCAGGAATAGGACTCTGGTAAAGATAAAAGAAAAATCCACAACAAGTGTCAAAAAAGCTGAAGGGGCTTTGCTTAATAGACAAAGTTCAATCCCAAATAAGTATTTTAAACTAGGATATTTTTATACCAGGATTAGGTCTTAAGTTCAATTAATTACAATGGTATCTTTCTTTTTACTTTACTGAAAGCAATTCAACTAATGTAGTTCCACATTCTGATTTTGAAACCTCTTTTACCAATCCAATTCCTTCTACATACCATGAAGAAATATCTGAAACTGCACTGAATGACATAGAAGAGCCTTCTATTTTAGTCTCTTGATTTATTGTTTTTTTAAAATTTATTTTTATAGCATCTGTATATGTCCCATATGGTACTGTTACCGGTTCTATGGATATAATTTCGTTCGCTATAAATATGTCACCATCAAAAGCCATTTCTTCAGATTCAACGGTAAAAGTAGCTCTAACTTTATATTTAGTATCCCACTTATGGCCTACAGCCCATTGACTATAAGAAGGTAAAATAACTCCTTCGTAACTCTCTGTTGTAATTTCAAATCCTTCGGATTCTCCTTCAAACGGAAGTTCTGAATAATCACTCTGAACTAACCCATCACTATCACAAAGCCAATTTACGTCAAATGAAAACTCAGAAGATATTAATTTCTCAATAAAAGATTTTTCAGTTATCGCGGAAAAACTTGAAGTATACTTATAATCATCGCCACTAGGACAATGAACTTTATATGTCCGGATAGTATTTGTTTTTACAGGAAAATATGGGTTGTAACATAATCCGGCAGGTTTAGATTCCTCTCTTGATTCTTCCCCCAAGCTACTTTCCTGTAGTACCTGATTTTGTTTAGAGGGCTCGCCTACCTTCTCTTTAGGAGTATTACAAGCGATTAAGAGAGCTGCCATAAAGAAGATTAAAATTGTAAGTATTTTTTTCATAATTTTGTATTAATGCAATTATCTGAAAAGTTATTTTTAACAAGATCATACTACTTCCAAGGTTGGGTTTGAACTCTTTTATATTAAATATTTTATGAACTTTTTCATATTCTTTTACCTGATATAGATTTAGCAAGATAGTTAATATTTTCTATTTTCTCTTCTTCAAATCCTCCCTCCCCAGCCAGTTTGAAAGATAATCCATTTCATTAAATTAATTAATTGCTAAATTCAGTCAAAAGGCGTATATTTTTAAATATATAAAATACCTATATCAAAACCACAGATAAATAATCACGGAAATACTGAATTAAATATACAGCGCCTGATAATAACACTTTATGTTTCTTTTAATATCAAATATTAAAGGAGGGTAAAATGGCAGAAGTAACAAGGGAAATGGTTGAAAAAGCTGGAGTGAATGTGGATGAGATAATAGATCTGCTGGTAAAAAACGCAGCTGCAGAACTTACAACCTACTACTATTACACTATACTCAGAGCGAACCTTATAGGTCTTAAAGGAGAGGGGGTAAAGGAAATAGCCGAGACTGCAAGAATCGAGGACAGGAACCATTTTGAAGCAATTGTTCCCAGGATATATGAACTGGGAGGAAAACTTCCTGAAAACATGAAAGAATTCCATGACCTGTCTTCATGTCCACCTGCATCACTCCCCGGAGACCCGACTGATACCATGGCCATATTAAAGGTTCTTGTAGAGGCAGAAAGATGTGCCGTAAGGGGCTATACACACATATGTAACATTACTGCAGGAAAAGACCATCGCACTTATGAATTGGCCAATGCTATCTTAAATGAAGAGATAGAGCACGAGAGCTGGTTCTCTGAATTCCTGGGAGAAGGACCTTCAGGGCATTTCTTGAGGAGGGGAGAGACTTCTCCTTTTGTTGGGAAGTTCTTAAGGTAAAAGATATAACAGAAAGCACTATAGAGGGCTCTACTTTTAAGTTGGGCCCTCTATGTATTTATAAATAGTGAAGAAGAAGCTGTTTTCGTAATAACATGATTATTATTTAGAGAGTCAGGTTTTATTATAGATTTGAAAAATAAAGTAACAGGAAAAAGCATCCCGCATTAACATATAATAATGCATTATCACCAGTGAGAGCTCCAGGTACGTTTTGCATAAATGTATCCTGCATACTGAATTACTTTTATTGATAATCAAGTTCGTGTATCATTAAATAAAAATAAGAGATATTTTCATTTAATCAAAGGAGCATAAATGGAAGATGAAAGAACGGTAACTATCAATAATAAACAGCTTCTATGCCAATTCTGTGGCAGCTCAGAGTTTAAGAAAGTGAATACTAAATTAAATATGAAATGGCCGGCAGCCTTTGGCGCGGAACTTTTTAGTCCTGAGGGAGTTGCATATATTTGTAAAAACTGTGGTTATAAACATGAGTTTTTCAAAAGGTTATAATAAGTATAAAAATATCCTCATTTAAGCTTAATAATACAGATCTAACCCTGCCCGCTGTCCCCTGCTATTCAAAATGGAATATATAAGTTTCTTTTTTTAGAAGCTTAATATTTTACATGATCACCTCTAAGGGGCAAAATGTCTAACCGGCTTCATTCTTTTTTGGGTTTTGTATATAATTTATTTCTGGTATTGGAACTGCCTTTTCTGGCAGTTTTTTTATTTTTTGAGTTTTTTTTACTTCTTGCCTTAACCATATTTTCTTTTTTAGTGGAAGCTTCTTTTTTTGCTGCAGTGATTTTTTTGAGAATTTTTGTAGCGTTATCCAGGTCTTCTATATACCTGGTATTATCTGAAGGGTTAAAGGGCCTTGCGCCGCGATGGTATTTGGTATCGGCAAAGGTTAATTTCTTAAAGTCGCTTATATCTTTTATAAATTCGGAAGGCAGCATTTTTAACAGGTTCACAGTACTTATATGCCATGCTTTGAATTTAAGGTCCTTATTGTTTGAATTCCTCAGGGTCTTTATTTCCTTTATTTTTTTATTAATTTTTTCTAATAATTCCTTTTCCATTTTTCCTTCCTGCTTTTTAATTAATTGCCCATCTGATTTGTATTAATTTTATCATATTATGAGGCTATTATGAAAAAGAGTTTTGGTTAGAATAAAGAATATAATTTTAAGCCGGTTTTTAGCTTTGTTATTTTATTAAACTATAAATCAAAAATAAAAAGTGGTAACATCTGGGTATAAAAAGAATTATAAAGAAAGGGGAGGTAGTCCTATGAAGATTGAAAGTCCTGCTTTTGAAGATAACAAATTAATCCCGCCGGATTATACCTGTGACGGTGAAAATATCAATCCTCCTTTAATTATAAGCGGGGTTCCGGAAGATGCCAGGAGCATGGTTCTAATAGTTGATGACCCCGATGCTCCATCGGGCATATGGGTTCACTGGACTGTATGGAATATAGGAAAAGAGACAGGGGAAATTCCGGAGAATAGCTGCCCCCGGGATGCTATTGAAGGAATAACTGACTCGGGTAAACCTGGATATTCCGGGCCATGTCCTCCTTCCGGCACGCATCGTTATTTTTTCAAGCTTTATGCACTGGATGATTTTCTTAGCCTCAGTAACTCTGCAAGAGTAAACGATATTAGACGCGAAATGGGAGGAAAAATCCTGGCGGAAGCACAGCTGGTGGGATTGTACAGGCGTAAATAACTTATTATCAAGCGGTTTTTATGGAAAAAACAAAAATATCCGGCTTTATTGAGTGGTGCAAACTTTTTCATGAGAAGCGTGGCTGCTAATTCCTGCACATGGGGTTGAATTAAAGCCAGAGTTAGTTTTATTAATCAAAGTTTTACTGCTTAATAAAGAAAATGATGATTAAGAAATATAAATATATAGACCATATTTCGGATACTGGCATAAAGTTTTATGGCAGTACGGTGGCGGAACTGTTTGAAAGTGCCGCCGGGGGTATGTTTTCTATCATTTGTGATTTAAGGATAGTTAAACCCGTAGAAAAGAAAAATATAGAGATTGGTGGAAGAAATATTGATTATGAGGAGCTGCTTATACTCTGGCTTGAGAAGTTACTTTACCTTTATGAAGTTGAGAACATGCTATTCTCAAAATTTAAAGTTGCAAAAATTAAAAAAATGAGTGGTAAATTAATACTGGAAGCTGAAATTTACGGTGAAAAAATAGACCTTTCAAGGCATGATATAAAAGCGGCTATTAAGGCCCCCACCTATCATGAGCTTGAGATAAAAGAAGATGAAATAAAAAGTGGCTGGAAAGGCAAAGTCGTATTTGATGTATAGCAAAGGAGGGATTTATTATAAACGATTATAAAATCAATAAAATAAGTGATTACAAATGGGAAGTAGAAAAAGATGAAAAATATGGCATGAGAGTTCCCGGAATAATTTTTGCCAGTAAAGAGCTCCTGGACCATGCTGTGAACGAGAAAACCATAGACCAGGTGATTAATGTAGCCACACTCCCCGGGATTATAAAAGCTTCTTTTGCCATGCCTGATATACATTATGGTTATGGGTTCCCTATAGGGGGAGTCGCTGCGTTCGGTGAAGAGGATGGTGTTATTTCACCCGGTGGAGTTGGTTTTGATATATCCTGTGGGGTAAGGATTCTTCGCACCGATCTCGGTATCGAAGATATTAAAGGCAGGCTGGAAGATATAATGAACGTTCTGGTATTGAGTATACCCAGAGGTGTGGGAAGCAAAGGTAAAATTCAATTATCAAAAAATCAGTTGAGCCAACTAATAGTAGAAGGGGTAAACTGGGCGATTAAGAATGGATATGGATGGGAAGAAGACAGGTTTTTTATAGAAGAAAGAGGTAAAATGGAGGGCGCCAATCCAGATTTTGTAAGCAGTTATGCTATGGATAGAGGATTAAACCAGATAGGTACTCTTGGTTCGGGGAATCATTTTTTAGAGATTCAGGTAGTAGACGAAGTATATGACACCAGAGCGGCAGAATCTATGGGGCTCAGAAAAGGCCAGATAACTATTATGATACATTCGGGTTCCAGAGGCTTTGGGCACCAGGTATGCAGTGACTATATCAAGATTATGCAGCAGGCCAGTGCAAAATACGGGATAAAGCTGCCGGACAGGCAGTTAGCCTGTGCACCTCTGAATTCTCCCGAAAGTGAAAGATATTATGGGGCAATGCTCTGTGCTGCTAATTATGCAATGGTAAACAGGCAGTGTCTCGCACACTGGGCGAGAGAGGCCCTGGAAAAATATTTTAAAAAATCCCAGGAAAAGTTAGGGCTTAATATGGTCTATGATGTATCTCATAATATGGCAAAAATTGAAGAGCATAATATTAACGGTAAAATGAAGAGGGTCTGTGTTCACAGAAAAGGAGCCACAAGGTCTTATCCGCCCGGGCATAAGGATATCCCCGAACAGTACAAAAATATCGGCCAGCCTGTGTTAATTCCGGGGGATATGGGTAGGTATTCCTTTATACTTGTGGGAACAGAAGAGGCCATGGATGAAAGTTTTGGCTCTACCTGCCATGGAGCAGGAAGGCTTATGAGCAGAACCAGGGCAAAGAAAAGCATTCAGGGCAGTGAACTTAAAAAACAACTTTTTAAAGACAAAGGAATAATTATTAAGGCCGGAAGTATGTCCGGACTGGCAGAAGAAGCGCCCATGGCTTATAAAGATGCTAGCCTTGTGGTGGATATTGCCCACAATGCCGGCCTGTCAAAAAAGACATTACGGCTAAGGCCACTCGGTGTCTTAAAAGGTTAAATATCTAACCGGGTTTTAATGGCTCAATTACATCTTTAACAGGCGGTAGAGATTAATATCTTCTTGATACTAATAAAACAATTGGTTTTTCTACCCCGGTTTCTATTTTACCTGATTTAGCAAAGCCGGTATTTTTTAGATGTCCATATGGTAATTCAGAAGGAGGGCTCTGTAAATGCAGATGTCACCACTATAGATGCCAGGATAATAGGAAAATTTGAAGGTAATTTAAAGGGAACAGGTAAAGTCGAAATTACTGAAACCGGGGTGGTTAACGGTAATATAAAAACAGATTCACTGGTCATACAGGAAGGGGGCATCTTTAGCGGAAAGGTAACAAGGATAAGCCAGGAGGAGGAAAAGGGTAAAAAGAAGTCAAAATCAAAGTTAAAAGAAGAAAGTACCAGGGGTGGTAAAGAAGCAAAGGAAGAAAAAATAGAAGAAGAATTCAATCTCGGTGACATAGAAGATGATATGAAATTATAATTTTATACAGAAAGGTTTAAATTTTTAAAAAACTCAGTATTCCAGTATTTTTTTGGGTTTTATTTTAATATCAGAAATTGTACTATTGTTGTTTATTTTAAATATTTCTCTGTTATCTGTGATAATGTTTTTACCTTTAAAGAGGCCCCCATTTTCTATGTTGAGGGAGGTGTCCATTTGAATTATATTACCGAATAATATACCGGTAGAAGTAATCTTAGCTTCTCCTGATGATATAATATTTCCTTTAAAATTACCCTCTATTACTATATTTCTGGTCTTAACGTTTGCTCTTACTCTTCCTTCTCTCCCGATTACTACTTCCCTGCTGGATATGATTTCTCCTATCACAGTGCCTTCTATTTTTATGGGCAGAGGGGAATAAATTTTTCCTTCTATATGGGTTTCTGCTGAAATTATATTGTAGTCATTTTCTCTTTTATTTTTTCTGGGTCTTATAAAAAACATTTTTTTATATTTAAATATTTTAATAATTAAATTACTGGATTATAAACCGCCCGGCTTTTATTATTTACAGGAAGTGGCCGGGTGTAGTATTTAATAGATTTTTACCTGTAATCATTATATATTTTTTAACATAAAAAGCTATAAAGGGGACAGAAAGAAAAAGATTAATAAAAAAAATTCTCAAATAACTTATAAAAATAATGGCTGTTTGAATTTGAAATGCTATATTATATATCTATATTTTAAAAAATCTGAAATACTAAAAAGTTGAGTAATCCCGAGAAAAAAAACACAGGATACAATAATAAGTTTAAAAATATTTATATCCTGGGGGCGGTCAGCCTTTTTAATGATATATCTTCAGAAATGATATATCCCCTGATACCGTCATTCATAAAATCTATTTTAGGGCTGGGGTCTGCGTTTCTCGGGATAGTGGAAGGCATTGCTGAAAGTGTCAGCAGTATTTTAAAATTATTTTCGGGTTACTTCTCTGACAGAGTTAGAAAAAGAAAACCTTTTGTGGCGGGAGGTTATGCATTATCAAACCTGGCAAGACCTTTAATTGGATTTATAAGTTCATGGGGAATGTTACTTTTTTTAAGATTTTCTGACAGGGTGGGAAAAGGTATAAGAACTTCTCCAAGGGATGCAATGATAGCCAGTTTTTCGCCACCGGGAAGGAGAGGATTTGCTTTTGGTTTTCAGAGAAGCATGGACCATACTGGAGCGATAATTGGTGCGGTTACTGCCAGTCTTCTCCTGTATTTTTTTTCTATGGAAATCAGAGATATTTTTTTATTGTCACTTATACCTGGTACTCTTGCGGTGCTTCTTATTATATTCGGGGTTAAAGGCGAATATGCGTATAAGAAAAGAAATATACTGGAAAATGAACCGGAAATTAAAAGGGGAGAGCCCGGTGGGGAAAAGGGTGATACAGAAAGGATAATAAAGTTTTCCGATTTTAAGAAAATGGGTAAAAAATTTACACTTTACCTTTCAATCCTTATAGTTTTTACTCTCGGAAATTCAACCGATGCATTTTTATTGCTCAGAGCATCCGAAGCAGGATATCAGATTGCTACTATTCCTCTTCTATGGGCAATTCTTCATATATCCAAAGCTATTTTCGGAATTCTGGGTGGGCATTTATCGGATAAGGCCGGAAGAAAAGTAATGATTTTATCGGGATGGTTTATTTATTTTCTCACTTATATGGGCTTTGCTTATTTTGAGAGCCATTACCTTATTTACATTTTGTTTATTGTTTACGGTCTTTATTTTGGACTGACCGAAGGAGCCGAAAGGGCCCTGATAGCTGATATCGTACCCCGGGAAAATCTGGGCATGGCATACGGGTTTTATCATCTTTCGCTCGGTATAGCAACTCTTCCCGCTTCTTTGATATTTGGGTTTATATGGAAGGCTTATAATTTCAGAGCGGCATTCTTAACCGGCGCAGCAATCTCTTTAGTTGCCTCTATTATGCTTTTGTTTCTGAGATTCAAAAAAGAATAAGATTTATCTTCTTGCTTTAAAATTAAGATAAAGCAAAAAAAGTATTATAAACACACTTGATATGGCGCCTGGAATGGAAGCCCTGTCTCCGGATAACGCAAGGGCAGTGGCTGCTGCGAAGCCGGCATTTTTAACAGTTCCAAAAAGAATAACAGGGGCTGATTTGCTCCTGCTGATTTTTAATTTTCTGGTTATCAGCTCATATAGTAAGCCCAGTCCGATTATGGTGATAAAACAGATTGCCGATATTTTGCCCAGGGTTTTCGGTTCATCAAAAAAGACACTGCGATTAAGTCCTATAACCGTAAAAATGATTATAAATAATCCCCAGTTTACAATAGGTCCCCTGAATCTTAATATATATTTATCAATTTTAGTTTTGATGAATAACTGCGATAAAATAAGCGGGACTATTATTAATTCTCCGAATACAATAATAAGCCTTAAGGGTTGAATAAAGTTTTGTCCGATTAAAACCAGCCCTGATACGGGCAGTATAATAAGTACGGCTATATACGAGCCGATTAATCCGGTGAGTGAGAATTTTACGTCTCCGCCCATTATGCGGGTGAACGGGGGTATGGCTACTCCGGGCGGAGTGAAAGCAATAATCACAAAACCTGTCCACAGCTCTTTATCTGGAATTATAAACCATGCCAGAGTAAGCATAACCAGGGCAAAAATAAAATAATTTAAAAGTATAGAAATCAGTACGGGCTTTATTGCATTTTTTAGGGGGAGAAATGATTTTAAAGGAATTTCTGTCATGGATGCTGTCATAAGTATGATAAGAGCGGGGAGTACCAGGTGTTTTGACCAGCTTGCCCTGTCTCCTATCAATAATCCCAGTATGAGTGCCAGTGAAAAAATGAAGTTTCTGTTTTTTAAGATTTTAATTATAAACACTATTTTTATTGTTTACGTAGTGGAACTTTTTTTAGTATCAACCGGACGATGATTACTCCTATTACATTTGCCAGAATCAGGACAGCAAGTATAATGCCTTCTACTTCAAAAGGGCCGTCCTGTTCCATTAAGCCTGAGAGAATTAAGACCGGGAACCAGTATAAACATGTGATAATACCAATAACCCGGGCAGATACCCGGCAGCAGATGCGGGCTTTGTCCATTTTTATATTAGTGCTCATTGATATAAGGTTTTTTATCCAGGTCCTATGGTGGTTGTTATTGCCTTTATTATACTTTTATTTTTTAACTATTCAAATTAAGGAACCCAGAATATCCGGTATGGTGAAATAGATTTCTAAAAAAAATGGTAATAGAATAAAAAAATAAATTATTCTTGCTAATTATTGAAAATTTTACTAAAAATATAATATTTTTTTAAAAAATGATATAATTGCAGGTGAAAATTTAAAAAAAATGTCATTTTTTTATTTTTTTTAAGTTTTTTTATTCTATACTGACAATGAGAGGTGATATTTATGAGAGAAATAGATTTATTTACCGAGTTTTCGCAGAAGGCAGGGACTAAAATTGACCCAAGGGATATAAAAATAGATGACACCACTTTAAGAGATGGGGAGCAGACTGCCGGGGTTGTGTTCGCTAATGAGGAAAAAGTGCATATAGCTAAGATGCTGGATGATATAGGGGTTCACCAGATTGAGGCGGGGGTACCTGTTATGGGAGGAGACGAAAAGGAAGCCATAAAAAAAATTGCTTCACTGGGCCTTGGCTGCAGCATACTGGGATGGAACAGAGCCGTAAGGTCAGATATAGACGCATCGGTAGAATGTGGAGTCGATGCGGTGGCTATCTCTATATCTTCTTCTGATATTCATATTGAGCAAAAACTTGGGAAAAGCAGAGAGTGGGTTCTGGAAAGTATTAAATCATGTGTGGACTACGCAAAGGGTTTTAATCTTTATGTATCTGTGAATGCGGAAGATTCCTCCCGTACCGATATGGAATTTCTTTTATCATTTGCCAGAACGGCAAGGGACGCTGGAGCAGACAGGTTGAGGTATTGTGATACTCTGGGTATCCTTGACCCTTTTGAAACTTTTATAAGAGTAAAAACTATAATTGATATAATCGGAATAGATATAGAAATGCATACCCATAATGATTTCGGGATGGCTATAGCAAATGCCATAGCTGGAATTAAAGCAGGCGCAACTTATGTAAATACTACTGTAAACGGTCTTGGCGAAAGGGCAGGAAACGCTGCGTTTGAGGAGCTGGTTATGGCACTGAAGCATATTGAAGGTGTGGATATGGGGTTTAACACTACCTTATTCAGGGCGCTTTCTGAATATGTTGCCAGAGCTTCAAGCAGGGTCCTTCCCACATGGAAACCTATAGTGGGAGGGAATCTATTTGTTTACGAAGCTGAAAGCAAGGCTTCAGGGGTTCTTGCCAACCCAGAGACATACGAGCTATTTAGCAATAAGGATGTCGGGCTGGAGAGAAAAGTGATGCTGGGCAAATACTCAGGAGTTAATACTATAATTTATAAATTAAATACCCTGGGAATTAAAATCAGCCGTAAAGAGGCAGAAGAACTGGGAGAGGTTATAAGAGATAAGACAGTGGCTCTTAAAAGGGCTCTTTTTGATAGTGAGATTATTGATACCTATAAATCCTATAAAAGAAAGTCAGGTGCAGGCAAATCAGCTAAAAAGGGAGGAAAATAATTATGGCGATGGCAAAAAGTAAAATAAATGTGAATATAATAGACACTACCCTGAGAAATGGTGAACAAACAGCGGGAGTGGTTTTTTCAAAGCATGAGAAAATCAGGATAGCTAAAATGCTTGACGAGATAGGTATCTCCGAAATTGAAATAGGCACACCCTCGCTGGGAAGTATTGAGAGAGAAATAGTCAGTGAGATATTGAATGATAGTTTCAATGCAAAGCTCTTTGTCTATTGCGAGGCTGAGCCCGAGAATATTGAGTATGCAGTTAAATGCGGGGCAAAAAATGTGGTTATAAACATTTCTACTTCTGACATACATATCAGAGAAAAATATAAGAAAAATAAAACATGGGTTATAAGTAAACTCAGGGAAACTATAAAAGCAGCCCGTAAAAGCAAGTTGAAATTTATAATCAGTGCCGAAGATGCCACGCGTACAGAACTGGGATTTTTATTAAAACTTATATCTATTGCAGAGAAAAAGGGCGCCTATAGATTCAGGCTCTGTGACACTGTCAGCAGGCTGGACCCGTTCAGGACCTTTTTATTTATAAGTACTATTTCAAATGTTAGCAGTATCCCCATTGAAGTTTATAATCATAATGATTTTGGAATGGCGACTGCTAACGGAATGGCAGCGTTAAGAGGCGGCGCATCAAGCATGGTGGTAAGTGTGGGTGGCCTGGGTGAGGGCACCGGCAACGCTGCCATGGAAGAGATTGTAATGGCTTTAAAATATCTTGAAAATGTGGAACTGGGGATTGAAACATCAAAGTTCAGGGAAATTGCCGAATATGTGGCAAGGGCGTCGTCGCGTGCTGTTCCTGTATGGAAAGCTATTGTGGGTACAAATGTATTTGCCCATGAATCCGGGATACATGCTGATGGGGTGATAAAAAATCCTAAAAATTATGAGGTATTTAATCCAGCCGAAGTAGGATTAACCAGGCAGCTGGTTGTGGGCAAACATTCCGGTTCTCACACCATTTTACATAAATTTAAAGAGTTCGGCATAGATCTTACTGATAAACAGGCCAACGAAATACTGGCCATGGCCAGAGATATGTCGGTAGACCTCAAAAGGCATCTTTTTGATAAGGAACTTATGTATATATACAATGAATATAAGAAAAAGAGCAAAAAGAAAAAAGAAAAGCTGGAAGACGAAGAGTAAGATTGGAGGATTTTTTGGGTAAAACAATTTCAGAGAAAATAATAAGCGAGCATGCGGGTAGGGAGCTTAAAGCCGGCGACATTGCTGTAGTTGATGTGGACGTAATAATGTCACATGATGGAACCGGGCCCCTGGCTGTAAGTCAGCTTAAAAAGATGGGGTTTAGCATGGTAAGAAAGCCAGAAAAATCTATTTTTTTTATTGACCACGCATCACCCAGCCCCAGGAAAGAACTTTCTAATTTTCATAAAGGACTGAGAGATTTTGCATCACAATCAGGGGCAAAACTAAGTGATGTTGGAGAGGGAATCTGCCATCAGATTCTGGTTGAATCATATGCCTGCCCCGGTGACATTATAATCGGGGCGGATTCTCATACCTGTACATCCGGCGCGCTGGGAGCTTTTGCAACCGGAATGGGTTCCACTGATACTGCGGTGGGATATGCACTGGCAAAGACATGGCTTATGGTTCCCCGGACAATAAAGGTAAATTTTAATGGAAAGATTAATAAAGGGGTATTTGCAAAAGACCTGATTATTTATTTGATAGGGAAGATTACTTCTGATGGGGCAACCTATAGAGCTCTTGAATTTGGAGGCGAAATAATTGATGAGCTAAACATTGATGATAGATTTACTATCTCAAACATGGCAGTGGAGGCCGGAGCAAAAACGGGTATTTTCCCTTCTGATGATATTACCCGGGAGTATTTAAAAAATCATGGGAGGGAAAATTGCTTCAGGAAAATTTTTGCAGACAAAGATGCAGAATATGAAAAAGTTATTGATATTAACTGTTCGGTTATTGAACCCATGGTTTCCCAACCGCATACTGTGGATAATGCACTACCGGTAAGCAGCCTGGAAAAGATTAAAATTAATCAGGTCTTTATCGGGACCTGTACAAATGGAAGGCTCAGTGATTTAAGGATAGCTGCTTCTATACTTAAGGGTAAAAAAGCAGCCAGTGGCGTAAGGCTTATTGTGATACCTGCCTCGAGGGAGATATATATAAAAGCGTTGAAAGAAGGATTGCTGGAAACATTTATAGAAAGCGGTGCAGTGGTTCAGCCCCCGGGTTGCGGCCCCTGTGTGGGGATTCACCAGGGAGTGCCTGGTGACGGTGAGGTGTGTTTGTCAACACAGAACAGGAATTTTAAAGGCAGAATGGGTAACCCTGATTCCTTTATTTATCTTGGTTCCCCTGCAACTGCCGCCTGGAGCTCCATAAAAGGTTATATAGCTGATCCGAGGGAGGTTCTTTAATAATGGCTAAAGATAAAAGTAAAAATAAAATTTTAACCGGTGTAAGTTTTAAGTTTGGTGATGATATTTCAACTGATTTAATTGCGCCGGGAAGATTGTACCATTTAAGGTCAAATCTGCCCGAGATGGCAAAACATGTGCTTGAAGATGCGGACCCGGGATTTGCAGATAAAGTGAAACCGGGAGATTTTGTGGTGGGCGGCAGAAATTTTGGTCTCGGCTCTTCAAGAGAACATGCACCGGCGATAATGAAAATTGCAGGAGTGGGAGCAGTGCTGGCAAAATCATTTGCCCGTATATTCTTCAGAAATAGCATTAACGTTGGCCTTCCTGCGCTGGTATGCGATACAGATAAGATTGATGATGGAGACGAGCTGGAGATTAGTTTAAAAGAAGGGGTAATTAATAATAAAACCAGAAATTTAAAAGTAAAATTTAATCCTCTGCCGGATGTAATGATAAAAATACTGGATGACGGAGGACTGGCAGAGCATATTAAAAAAAATAAGGGGTTTAACCTATGAGGCATACAGTTACATTAATACCGGGTGATGGGATAGGACCGGAAATCACCGATGCTACAGTAAGAGCGGTAGAGGCGACAGGAGTAAATATAGAATGGGATGTTGTAAATGCCGGGGCAGAGGTTTATGAGAAGGAAGGAACGGTTCTTCCGGATGGAGTTATTAAATCACTCAGGAAAAATAAAGTGGGCATAAAAGGTCCGATAACCACTCCTGTGGGAACGGGTTTTAGAAGTGTAAATGTTGCTATGAGAAAATTGTTTGACCTGTATGCCTGTGTGAGGCCCTGTAAAAGTTACCCGGGAGTTAAAAGCAGATACAGCGATATAGACCTTATAATAATAAGGGAAAACACCGAGGACCTGTATGCTGGAATTGAATTTGAAAAAGGAAAACCTGAAACAGAAGAACTCATTGGTTTAATAAAAGATAAAAAAGATATATTAATAAGAAAAGGCAGCGGAATAAGCATTAAACCTATATCTGAAGAGGGCTCGGAGAATATAATTAGATTTGCCTTTGAACATGCGCTCAAAAACAACAGGAAAAAAGTAACCGGTGTCCATAAAGCAAATATTATGAAATACTCTGATGGCCTCTTTCTGGAAGTATTCAGAAAAGTTGCATCCGAATATAGTGATATAGAATCAGAAGATAGAATTGTAGATAATATGTGCATGCAATTGGTTCAAAAACCGGAACTTTACGATGTTCTGGTTTTACCCAATTTATATGGAGATATAATATCAGACCTTGCCGCGGGACTGGTCGGAGGTCTGGGCGTTGCCCCTGGAGGAAATATCGGAAAGGATATTGCATTATTTGAACCCACCCACGGTAGTGCCCCAAAATATAAGGGGGAGAATAAAGTAAATCCGACCGCAATGATGCTTTCGGCAGTTATGATGTTGAGTCACATAGGAGAAAAAGAAAGTGCAGATGTTCTGGAGTCAGCTGTTGCGGAAAATATCAGGGAAGGCAGATATGTAACCTATGATTTAAAACCCCGCAGGGATGACCCCACTGCAGTTGGTACCGCAGAATTTGCAGAAGCGGTTGTAAGGAAAATAAAGAAGAAAGTAAAGTAATCTTTTAATTTGGAGAATACGCCCCGTCTTCGGTCATTACTCCATTTATAAAAACGATGTCGTCATTTCCGCCGTCGGCCCTATTTATGCCAAAACTTTTAAGAATATAACTGTTCTTACTGTTTGAAGTATAAATGTACGGGGTTTCCCACGGGTCATTTTCCGGAATATTAATCATAATTTTGGTGTCTATCAGTGCTTCAGGATAATCAGCTTCTGCCGGATATGCATATTTTTCCGCAATATATATCTCAAGGGCTCTGGCAATATTACTCATCTCGCTTTCTGTGGCTGTTTCCCTGGCCTTATCGCTGAAAATTGCGTAGGAAGGAATAGCTATTCCTGTAAGTATAGTCAGAATAATTATTACTATGAGTAATTCAACGAGAGTAAACCCACGGTCTTTTTTTAAGAAATAAAAATTATTCTTTTTCATTAATATTAATATATTAATTGATATGAGCGTGTTATACAGACTATTTATTTTAATATATTATACCTGAAAATGATAAAATTAAACATTTATTAAGAATTT
>CAZQQX010000013.1:8464-46710 GCA_964595565.1 uncultured Actinomycetota bacterium | reverse complement strand
AATTTAATTATAAAGATACTTAAATCAATAGTATAATTAAGAATAAAAAAATTTTAATTTATGAAATCAATTAATTTTCCCGATGATTTTATTTTCGGAACCGCAACATCGTCATTTCAGATTGAAGGAGAAGGTCAGACAGAATGGAAGGGTTTTACCGGAGCCGACGGAACAGAGCTAAATGTCGCAATAGACCACTATAACAAATTTACTGAAGATCTTAAATATATACTCTACCTTGGCAACGCTTACCGCTTTAGCATGGACTGGTCAAAATTACAGAAAAGTGCATATAACGCATTTAGCAGAGAAGCAGTAACTCATTATATGAAGATATTTAAGACCCTAAAAAGAAATAATAAAAAAGTTATGCTGGTTTTAAACCATTTTTCAAATCCCCTCTGGTTTACCAGAAAGGGCGGCTGGACATCCGGGGAATCTGTTAAAATATATTTAGATTATACCAGAAAGGTGCTCAAAATTTTTTCCGGCTATATTGATTATATAAATACCTTTAACGAGCCTGCCGCATACGCCAACATGGCATATATCCTTAAAGAATTTCCACCCGGAAAATTCAATCCCTTTTTAAGAAACAGGGTTTTAAATAATATGAGCAGGGCTCACAGTGCAGCTTACGATTATATAAAAAGCAATTATCCTCATATAAAAGTAGGTATATCTCAGGCTTCTATGTTCCTGCAGGTATTAAAGAAAAATTCTATCTGGCAGAATTTTCTTAAATGGTTTCTTGATTATTATATGTTTGAGTATATACATCAGATGTTTGCTGGAGAAGGTAAGGTGGATTACATCGGCTTCAGCTATTACGGGAGAATCCTTATTTCAAAATACCTTATTATCGCTTATGAGGAAAGGGGCACGGAGTTCCTCAGAAAACTTGGCCTGGAATATGATGATATGTGGGAAATATACCCTGCCGGAATTTACCATTTAATAAAAAAATTTTATAAAAAGTACTCCAGGCCAATAATCATTACAGAAAATGGAACCTGCACCAATGACGACAGACTAAGAATTAAAAATATCTACAATCACCTGTATTATATTAAAAAAGCCATAAGCGAAGGTATAGAAGTTAAAGGTTATTTCCACTGGTCAACATTCGATAATTACGAGCTATCCTTTGGCCCGTCCAGAAGATTCGGGCTGGTTTCTGTTGATTACCACTCCCCTGATTTAAAAAGGGAAATAAAAGAATCGGGTGAATATTATCATAAAATTTCAGAGTCAAAAAAATTGATTAAATATCAGCAACTTAGAAAGGTTAATAACTATAAATACTCATAATAGTATACTGTATAGTATGCCGGAAATCTTCTTTTCATGTAACACAGATAAACAGATATAATCAATCTCATAATAATATATCCTAAATAAAACACTGCCCCGGGTATCTTAATTAATGCTTGTATTTTCTTTATTCATACCTTAAGATTGTATTTTAGTTTTATTTAATCTTTTTATTTATCAATTTAAGGAAGTGACTTTATTGTTATACCAGTACACCATTACCATAATTCTTACCCTGCTTTTAATAAACTTCATTATTAACAATATTTTATTTAAAAATATTTCGAACTATAAACTTCCTGAAAATCTAATAAAATCACCCCCGCTGGTATCAATTCTTATTCCTGCAAGAAATGAGGAATTTAATATAAAAAGATGTATTAATTCCCTTCTAAAACAGGATTACCCTGACATTGAAATACTGGTACTGGACGATAATTCAAGTGACAATACCGCGTTAATTGTTAAAAAAATCTGGGAAAAAGATAACAGAGTAAAACTAATTACCGGTAAGCCGTTAGAAGAGGGATGGCTCGGTAAGAGTTATGCCTGCTGGCAGTTATCAAAATATGCGAGAGGAGAATATCTGGTTTTTACCGATGCAGACACGTTACATTTTAAAAATTCCATCTCAAGTTTAATTGGATGCCTTGTCAAAAACAGGCTGGATGCTTTATCAGCAATTCCACGGCAGATAATGGTATCACTGCATGAAAGAATGATGTATATCTGGGTTCATTTTGCAATCTTAATCTTTCTACCCATGATACTTATAAAGAAATCAAAAAACCCTCTCTTCAGTACCGCTAACGGCCAGTGTCTATTATTTAAGAAAGAAGTTTACAAAGCAATTGGCGGCCATAAATCAATAAGGGCCAAAATCCTTGAAGATATACACATTTCAAAACAGGTAAAAAGATGCGGTTATAAATTTATGGTATTTGATGGCAGTAAAAATATAAATTGTAGAATGTACAGGAATTTCGACCAGATTATTTCAGGATTCTCAAAGTTTATATTTGCCGCTTTTGATTATCACATACTAACACTGGCAGTAGCAATCTCAATAATTTTCGCTCTGTTCTTATTTCCATTTATTTTATTGCCCCCGGGGCTATTAATCTTTAAATGGCCCCCGGTAGTAATAGACCTTATCATAATACAGATTTTTATAATACTTATTATGCGGGCCATAATGGCGATAAGATTAAAAGGCAGGGTCATTGATGCATTTCTTCATCCTCTTTCAATGATATATATGATATTTATCTGTGCCAATTCTGTTCTTCAAACTAAATGTGGAGAAGGCGTACCCTGGAAGGATAGAAGATATGATGTTAGCAAAAGAGATTACTTAAATGTAATTGACCGTGATAAAGGCCAGAAAACAATTCGCTAAATTTTGTCTGTGTCTCTAACTTTAAATTCTTACAGGCCCAGGTGCAAAAACTCTTTATACCCATCCATCAAAATTTACACATGCCGATGACAGCTTAAAGTAGAATTTATATAAAAAATAGGTGCTTAGCTACCGCTTATATGTTGTGCTACAATATCTCCGACCTCGCTGGTAGTGTAACCCATCTTACCGGCACTTAAACTTTTTATTTTTTTACAGGCTTGAGAAACTGCTTTTTCAATTGATCTGGAAGCTTCCTTCTCTCCCAGATGGTCAAGCATCATCCTGCCTGCTTCTATCGCTGCCAGGGGATTAATTACATTTTTCCCTGTATATTTTGGAGCTGACCCGCCTATGGGTTCGAACATAGATGTTCCCTCAGGATTAATATTACCACCTGCTGCAATTCCCATACCGCCCTGAATCATTGCACCCAGGTCAGTAATTATATCTCCAAACATATTGGGAACAACCATCACATCATACCACTCCGGATTTTTTACCGTCCACATACAGGCAGCATCTATATGGTTATAATCAATTTTAATATTAGTAAAATCTTCAGCCATTTTAATAAATGCTCTGTACCAGAGGTCCCCTGTGTGGGTCAGCACATTTGTCTTGTTTACCAGGGTAAGCTTGCCGGGTTTTCCTTCTGCCTTTCTTGCTTTTGCCAGGTTAAAAGCATATTTTAAACAACGGTCAACCATCTGCCGGTCATATACCATCACCTGGGTTGCAACTTCATAAGGAGTGTCTTTCCTCGTTATACCGCCATGCCCGGTGTAAAGCCCTCCTGTATTTTCCCTCACCACCACAAAATCTATATCTTCCGGCTTCTTATTCTTTAATGGACAATCAACACCCGGATAAAGCTTTACCGGCCTTAAATTTATATACTGGTCGAGGGCAAACCTTAATTTTAACAGGACCCCAACTTCCAGGACTCCGGGTGGAACATCCGGGTGACCAATGGCCCCGAGATATATTACCTTAAACTTCTTTAGCTCATCAATAGCAGAGTCAGGAACTGTCTCTCCTGTTTTTAAATACCTCTCTCCCCCAAAATCAAACCCCGTAAATTCAAATTTAATATTATGTTTTTCTCCTGCAGCCTCAAGGACTTTTCTGCCTTCTCTTATAACTTCGGGACCTGTCCCGTCTCCGGGTATTACCGCAATATTATAATGTTTTGACTTACTCATATTGTTACCCTATCTATTCCTTAAATAATTACTGCTCTATTATATATAAATAACCATATATTACACTATATAATTTTAAAATTATAATCGCTATTTAAAAAAAAATTTTGTTTATAATAGTGATATTTATAAGAAATTATAAGAAATATTTACTTAACAGCCTGATTCTTTAATTACTGGAGAAGCTCTACAAAGTAAGGAATAAAAATAATTAACCCGATAGCCACCGCAAATAGTGAGGCGATTAAAACTGCACCGGCGGCAATATCTTTCACGCGCTCTGCAATTTTTCTATACTCTCTGGTAACCATATCTATTATTAGCTCAAAAGCTGTATTTATAACTTCCAGGCAGAGGATTATACAAATTATGAGCAGGATAAATAGCCACTCGGTAGATGAAATATGAAATAAAAAACACGCAGTTATAGAAACAGCTGCTATTATCAGCTGGATTCTAAAACTTCTTTCACTCCTTAAGACTCTGATTATACCCCTGACTGCATACTTAAATGAGAAACTCAGGGTTCTCCTGTGATAAATAATTTCTTTTTTGAAAGAATTTTTATTGTTTCTTTTATCCTCCACGCTTCATATCACCCCGGATTAGTTGGAAACTTTTTTATTGAAATATAAAGTATATGTTGAGAACAGCACAAGTATCAGAAATATGTAAAAAGGAAACCATATTTCATTAAAAAAGCTTAGGGCGGTTATAAAATACTGGCCCACAAAAATTGCAGCCATTACAGTTATGGATATTATAAGGGTAATTAAACCTGCCCTTGCAATATCCTGATACTGCTTCTCATCATACCACTCACTTATTCCTTCCTTCAACTTTATTATTAACCAGTACATGACTATTGCTAAATATGGTATTACAGCTATCAGACTTATGATAATAATCCCGGCATCCACCGCCCATGATGGTAATTCATATAGTGTTAGATATAATAAAGAAAAAGTTATAATAAGAATAAGACCGGAAATTCCACTTAATATTCCTATATATTGTGCATTTATAAATATTGAATCATCCTTCAAAACTATTTCTTCTTTTTCAACAAATATATTTTTATTGGTTACCACAAATAGAATAATCATAAGAACATAAAAAAGAAAATGAAGCGCCTGACTAAAAAAAAGTATAATGAACTCATCAGGTAACCCAAAAATATATTCCTTTGAGATATCACTTACCAGCGCAAAGTCTCCGAATAACATCAGAAGAGAAATTATCCCGGAAAAAAATAAAAAAGCACGCAGAAAATTATCCCGTTTGAAAAAATTTAACTGCAAAATTAAAGCAAATATAGCCGCCAGGTGGGAAATACCAGAAATGATATACACCAGTGCAACAGGAACAGAAAAAACATTTAAAAAGCCCTCAACATCCTGCAGATTAATAATTCTTTCTCTCAGCACCAGAAAAAAAATATTTGTGGATATGAGCCCCACCGTTGAAATTAAACATAAAATCAGGGCAGTATTATTACTCATTCCTAACAATTTCTTCATTTTCTTACTCTCCTTTGCTCAATCTTTAATTTAATCCCTATCAAGATAAAAAATTTCATCCACAGGTTTTTTAAAGAATTTAGCTATCTTTAACGCAAGCAGAACAGAAGGGTTAAATTTACCTTTTTCTATAGAATGAATAGTAAGCCTGGTCACACCGACCACATTTGCCAGTTCCTGCTGGGAAATTTCATTGTGCTCAAACCGACATTTTCTTAAATTATTACTGAGTTTTATCTTTCTCACTATTGACATATATATTTTTACCCGGTATTGATAGCTCTCTGTATAATAAAAACCAATATGTATATAAATATAATCATAATGTATACTATTATATACATAAAGTCAATAATTTTTTTACCTTTCTGTTTGTTACTTATTTTTTACAATATGGTTAATTAACCGAAAAATATAAAAATACCACTTAGTATTTTAATAACAATAATGATAACCGCAGTGTCCTTTTGTATTATTATACAAACCTGTATAAAAATATTTTGTAACCTAATCTAAAAAATTTCGTTTTAGTAACTAAGGCAAAAAAATATTATTAAAAAGTAGTTTTAAAAATATTTTTAAAAATTCGTACTACTTTACAATAATAATCTAATATTTTAGTATGATAACCATACATAAAATAAACTGACAAACTAAAAAAAGAAAAGAGAAGATTGATAATGAAAATTTTACTTGTATATCCTGATTACGAGGACACTTTCTGGAGCTTTAACAGAATAATTAAAATCCTGGGTAAGAAAGCTGCATATCCACCGCTTGGCCTCCTTACTATCGGGGCAATGCTGCCCGTAGAATGGGATAGGAAATTAATTGATATGAACACTGAAATATTAAAAGATGAACATATAAAATGGGCTGATTATATCTTCATAAGTGCAATGATTATACAAAAAGATTCCTCAAGAAGAGTTATAGATAAAATAAAAAAATTCAATAAACCTGTAGTAGTGGGAGGTCCACTCTTTACCACCGGCTGGGAAGAATTTACTGACGCCGACCATATCTTTCTGGGTGAAGCAGAAGAAACCTTTCCGGAATTAGTTGAAGATTTAAAAAAGGGTACGCCTAAAAAGATGTACTCAAACAAAGAATTCCCTGATATTAAAAATACTACTGTCCCCGACTGGAGCCTTGTCAGTGTAAAAAATTATAATTCCCTGTGTGTACAGCTTTCAAGAGGCTGTCCTTTTAACTGTGAATTCTGTGATGTTGGACTTTTAAATGGAAGAGTACCACGGTTAAAAAGTAAGGAACAATTAATAAAAGAGCTTGAAGCATTGTATAAACGTGGCTGGAGAGCAGGCGTTTTTTTTGTAGATGATAATTTTATAGGAAAAAAGGGCTTGCTTAAAAGAGTATATTTGCCGGCAATTATAGAGTGGCAGAAAAGCAAAAAGTATCCCTTTAGCTTTAATACTCAGGCATCAATTAATCTCGCAGACGATGAAGAAGCTATGAAATTAATGGTGGAAGCAGGCTTTACATCTGTTTTTGTGGGGATTGAAACACCTGACTCCGACAGCCTTGAAGAATGCGGTAAGTTCCAGAATAAAAACAGGGATTTGATAGAATCCGTAAGGACCATTCAAAATAAAGGCATGGAAGTCCAGGCAGGCTTCATTGTTGGTTTTGATAGCGATAAAACTTCCATCTTCCAGCGTCAGATAGAATTTATCCAGCAAAGTGGAATTGTTACCGCTATGGTCAGCATTCTTAACGCATTGCCAAAGACCAGGCTTTACCAGAGATTAGAAAAAGCCAAAAGGTTGATAAGCAGCGGGACAGGTAATAATACAAAAATTTCTAGTTTAAACTTTATCCCAAAAATGGATAAAAACGTGCTCATAGATGGTTTTAAAAAGATTTCGGCTACAATCTATTCTCCAAAAGCTTATTATAAGAGAATTAAAACTTTTTTAAGGGAGTACAGACCAATAAAGACAAAAATGCCCAGGCTCAGAATGTATCATATAAGGGCATTTATTGCCTCAATATGGTTAAATGGTATAAAACAAAGAGGCAGAAGATACTTCTGGAATTTAATTTTCTGGAGTCTCTTTAGACGTCCATCTCTTTTCCCTTACGCTATCGGCTTTTCTTTAGTCGGTGTTCATTTCAGGTCGGTATCATAAGGTTTTTACCTGAAAAGTTTAAGGAAATACTATTTTTAAAAGCCTGAAAACAAGCGCTCTGCAGATTTTTAAAAGGTTGAAACTCTATCATAAAATCTTTTAAAAAAAATAAATAAACAATTATAATCCTGATACCAATGTGTTATAATTATTACTGGAAATTGTAATCTAATACTACAAACGCATTATTTCAGTCACTTTTAGGTCTTGTAATAATAATAAAACAAACCGGTAACCTTTATTTTGCTACTGTAAAATTTAAATAAAATATAAAGGTTAGCATGAGAGCATTTATTTCAAGGAGTAAAAGGATAATAAAAAAAATATTCAGGGCTCTTATTCAGGTAGGAAGCAGGACAGGCTTTGGTGCCACTGTCAGATGGTGATATTTCGGGCCAATAAAAGCACACCCGGGAATTTAAACAGAGCCGGTATTTACAATAACATCCTTAAAAGAAAAGGCCCGGGTAGCATTATCCATATTTTTTTAAAAATTTCTTAAATCCTTTCTTCTCTCAATAATTTTGCGCACTCTTCGGGTAAAACAGTATTTACATTAATTCCGGAACCAATTTCAAACCCGGCCCTGGTTATCAATCGGGGCAGGATTTCAAGATGCCAATGATAATGCCTGTTGCCTATCTGTTCAAATGAGGCACTGTCTATTATATAATTGTAATCTGGATTATCCAGCAAATTATATAGCTTCTTTAATGTAATTATTAAAACGGATGCAAAATTTTCAATCGCTGCTTCCGGAATCTGGGCGAAGCATGCCTGATGCGCTTTCGGTAAAATCAAAATATTGTACGGGACGACAGAAGCATAAGGCGCTATAGAAATAAAATCTTCATTTTCATAAATAATTCTTTTTTTTATTTTCTTTTCATATGCTATCATTTTGCAATAAACACATTCTCCGTAATCATCAAAATACCTTTCTGACTCGTAAAACTTACTTCTTATAAAAGCAGGTATAAATGGAATGGCAACAAGCTGCGAATGCGGATGCACCAGCGAAGTGCCTGCCTTATTCCCGTGGTTTCTGAAGATAACTACCAGCTGACAGCCTTTATTCTCACTCAATTCTATAAATCTTGTTTTGTATATTTCTATTATTTTTTTAACCTGCCCGAGACTCAGGTGACATAAATTCTCGTTATGCTCCGGTGATTCTATAATTACTTCATGATTACCTATTCCATTAACTTCAAAATATGGTCCATTGATTTGCTTGTAATCGCCACATTTTTCAATTTCCCCTGGTTTGAGAATTGGAAATTTATTTGGAACCACCCTTATCATCCAATCGCCATTTTTATTCTTTATGGACATAATATCTTCCGGAGTCATCTTTTCATTCCCCCTGCAAAAAGGACAGTTTCTGTCAAACTTTTTTATAACTTTTTTTTCTTTTATTTCCTTAAAATCGCTGGGCCTTTTCGATCTATCTATGGCAAATATTGTCCAGTCTTTAGTTGTAATATCCTGTCTTATAACAGACATCTTTACAATAACCCCCTTCAAATATTCATATATAATTATTTTTATGGTATTTTATGCTTAATGTAAATATAAATATATCATCTTTCCGTAACAATTTTTATTTTTAAAAAAAATGGATAAAAAAAAGTTTGAGGAAATAATACTGGACACTCTTGAAAATCTTCCTGATAGATTCAAAGAGAAAATAAAAAACCTTGGTATTGTTATTGAAGATGGAAACATAGATTCAATTTTGAAGAACAATAAAAGCACCACCAGAAAATACACCCTTGGCCTCTATCAGGGCCTTCCTGCCACAAAAAGACCGGGAAAAATATTCATTTTCCCGGACAAAATTACCATATATAAAAAAGCGCTTGAAGAAATAAGTAGAAATGACCGGGAACTTGAAAAAAATATAAGAAGAGTCGTTCTTCATGAATTAGGACATTATTTTGGTCTTGATGATAAACAATTAAGAAAATTAGGTTATTAAATCACCCCTTATATTAAACTATACTAATATTAGAGATAGACATAATCCCCTTACCCGGCCCATAAAAATTTGACATTTACAGTTAAATAGTTTATAAAAATATATTGTATTTCACTTTAAGTGAAATACAATTTTACTAATTAATGAAAATGATTTTTGTAATGTCAGAAAAATTTTGTTATAATTAAAGAGAAATAACAACAATATAGGTTTTTTATAATTATATTTTTGATAATACCCGGATTCATGGGGTGTAGATAAAATATAAAAAAATAATTATATTAGTGTAAAATGTATATATAATAAATAAATAGGAGTTGAAAGCTTAATGGCAGAAGAAAAAAATTTTGATAAAGAGAAAATAAAGATACCGGAAGAACTTCCGCTTCTTTCTTTAAAAAACAGTGTAGTTTTTCCATTCCTTGCAACACCACTAATAGTAGGGAGGAAAAAATCTCTGGATGCAGTCAGGACCGCCTCCAGAGAACATAATATTATAGTTGTTGTGGCACAAAAAGAAGAGAATAAAGAGGATGTAAATAAAGAAGATTTATATGAAGTTGGAACAGTATGTGCCATAAAACAGGTATCGGATATATCTAAAAATGAGGTTAAGTGCATTGTAGAGGGTATTTCACGAGTAATGATAAAAAACTATACGCAGACCGAGCCATATTTCAGAGTAACAACAGAAGCACTTGAAGAAATACCTTTAACCGAAGATGAAGAATCAGAAAAACTCAATACTACTGTCAGGCTGCAGGTTGAAAAATTCATCCAGCTTGGCATCCCGCTCCCTACAGCTTTTGTAGTAGCGGCAACTAATATCTCCAGGATAGAAGTTCAGACTGACCTGTTTGCTTCTTATCTGTTATCAAGCACCAGAGAAAAACAAAAAATACTTGAAGAAACTAATATAAAAATTAGATTGAAGAAATTAACAGAATATCTCGGCGAAGAACTCAAGAAATTTGAAGTCCAGTCCCAGATAAGAGACAAGGTCCAGAAAGAAGTAGGCAAAACTCAAAGAGAATATTACCTGCGCCAGCAGTTAAAAGCAATCAAAAACGAGCTGGGTGAATTTGATGAATCCATTGCCCTCACCAAAGACCTGGAAAAGAAATTACATAAGAAAAAACTACCCGGAGAAGCAAAAGATAAGGTTCTAAAAGAGATTCAAAGACTGGAGAATATTCCGAGTATGTCACCCGAGCATTCTTATATTAGAACTTACGTTGAATGGATGCTTGATGTCCCCTGGTCTGAAAAAACTAAAGATATCCTGGACCTAAAAAAGGCAAGTAAAATACTGGATGGCGACCATTATGACCTCGAAAAAGTTAAAACTCACATACTGGATTACCTGGCCGTAAGAAAATTAAAAGGTAAAACAACTAAAGGCCCTATATTGTGTTTTGTTGGTCCTCCGGGTGTCGGCAAAACTTCACTGGGGCAATCTATAGCCAAGTCATTGGGAAGAAAATTTATAAGAATGTCAATCGGTGGCATAAGAGATGAAGCCGAAATTAGAGGTCACAGAAGAACATATGTAGGGGCACTCCCGGGAAGAATTATTCAGGGCCTTACTCAGGTAGGAACAAGCAACCCGGTATTTATGCTTGATGAGGTTGATAAAGTGGGTGCAGATTACAGGGGAGACCCGTCATCTGCTCTCCTTGAAGTACTTGATCCCGAACAAAACAACTCATTCAGGGACCATTATCTTGAAGTCCCATTTGATTTATCAAATGTAATGTTCATAACCACAGCAAATATACTGGATACCATACACCCAGCGCTCAGAGACAGAATGGAGGTTATTGAAATACCGGGTTACAGCTCCGAGGAAAAGGTTCATATAGCAGCAAAATTCTTAATCCCCAAACAACTAAAAGAGCAGGGAATAGAAAAATACAATATAAAATTAAATGAGGATGCTATACTGACAATAATAGAAGAATATACCAGAGAAGCCGGTGTAAGGAACCTGGAACGTGAAATAGCAAACATATTCAAAAAAGTTGCCAGGGAGATTGTCGAAAAGAAAAAATATTCAAGAGAAATCAATTCTGAAAAAGTAAGAAACTACCTGGGCGTCTCAAAAGTTTTACCCAGCGAAATAGAAGATAAAAATAGAGTGGGGGTTGCTACCGGTCTTGCTTACACCCCGGTCGGCGGAGACATATTACTCATTGAATCCACCTACTATGGAGGAAGTGGTAAATTAATACTTACCGGTAAGCTGGGCGACGTAATGCAGGAGTCCGCAAAAGCTGCCATAAGTTATATACACTCAAAAGCAAAATCTTTCGGGATAGATGAGAAGTTATTTGATAAATCTGATATACATATTCACGTCCCGGCAGGAGCAATTCCCAAAGATGGGCCATCAGCGGGGGTTTCCATTACTTCGTCACTGATATCGGCATTTACTGGAATACCTGTATTAAGAGACGTGGGTATGACAGGGGAAATAACTCTAAGAGGAAGGGTTCTCCCAGTAGGCGGGCTCAAGGAAAAACTTTTAGCTGCAAAAAGAGCAGGACTTAAAAAAGTTGTATTGCCCGAAAAAAATAGAAAGGATATTGATGATATACCCGCGAATATACTTAAAGGGTTAAAACTTGAATTCGTAGAAAATATTGATGATGTTATCAAGCACACAATTGAGAAATATCCTTTAAAATCAAATAATAAAAAAACTAAAGAGATAAAAGTCCCTGCTGGAAAATCGGCCATGGGAAAAACACCGGATTTTGATCAGGCTACTACAATACAGTAGATTATTTTTAAAACCCTCCTGTGGAGTAATTTATTTCACAGGAGGGTTTTTCAGGCGTCTATCTATTTTTAAATAAACCTTTTTTATATTTTTCTATTCAAAAATTATCCGGTTATCTCCAGAATAATAATGGGCATACTCTGCACCATTTACCAGAAACAATAGTTCCCACTTTCCATAAATTACATCCGTAAATAATGTAATCCCACATTTCTCAAACTATCCGGAGATAAAATATTTTATAAATTTTGACTGACTAATGTTTAAAGTGTCTTCTCCCAGTAAAAACCATGGGAATATGATTTCTATTACAGCTTTCTATAACTTCTTTATCCCTTATTGAACCACCCGGCTGGATAACAGCTTTAATTCCATTTTTAGCAGCAAGCTCTATTGTATCTTCAAATGGGAAAAAAGCATCCGATGCCAAAACCGAGCCCCTGCATTTTCCATTTGATTTTTTTATTGCTATTTCAGCTGAATCAATCCTGCTCATCTGGCCGGCGCCTACTCCAACGGTACTATTATTCAGAGCCAGAACTATAGCATTTGATTTTACATTCTTTACTATCTGCCATCCGAATAAAAGATCATCCCACTGACTGTCGTCAGGCTCTATATCAGTGACCACTTTCATATCTTCTTTTCTATCCACACCTTCATTCAGGTCCTGCAAAAGCACCCCGCCATCAATACTCTTAATATTAACCTTCTCCAGTTTGAAGTCCTCAGAACTCAAGATGTCCAGGTATTTTTTTAAATCATGGTTTACTTTAAGCATTCTCAAATTCTTTTTCTCGGATAAAATTTCCAGTGCTGCTTTATCATAATCAGGAGCAATAAGCACTTCCACATATTTATCAAGCATAAACTTTGAAGCTTCTTCTGTCCACTTAACGTTGCATGCGACCACACTTCCAAAAGCAGAAACAGGGTCACATTGATATGCTTTCCTGTAAGCTTCTTCTACAGAAATTCCGATTGCGGCCCCACATGGATTAGTATGTTTTATAACAGCAACACATATAGGAGAAAATTCTTTTACAATACTGAATGCTGAATCCCCATCCAGGATATTGTTAAATGATAATTCCTTACCCTGAAGCTGTCTGGCACCGGCAAAATTATCCGTACCTGCATTTGCACATTTATAATAAGAAGCTCTCTGGTGAGGGTTCTCGCCGTATCTTAAATTCTGGATTTTAACCAGATTTAAATTTAAATTATCTTTAAAACTACCGTCACTGTTTCTTAAATCATCTCCATTTTTTTCTGTCAAACCCTGCTCTTTTATATCAAGATAATCTCTTACCGATACCGACGACTCACCAAAACTACCAATTTTATTTTTGAGGTAGTTAAAAATTACACTATCATATTCACATGTATGCTGGAATGCCTTAACCGATAACCTGAAAAGGGTATCCGTACTGAGATATCCATTGCTTTCTGTCAATTCTTCTGCAATTTTTTTGTAATCTTCGGGGTCAACCACTACCGCAACTCCCTTATAGTTTTTGGCAGCACTTCTAATCATGGTGGGCCCACCAATATCAATATTTTCAATAGCCTCTTCCATGGTAACATCCGCTTTTGAAATAGTTTCTTTAAAAGGATATAAATTCACCACCACCATATCTATTAGCTTGATCCCTGAGGATGAAATTTCACTCATATGTTTCTCATTGCTCCGGTCAGCCAGTATCCCCCCGTGAATGTAAGGGTGCAGAGTTTTTACCCTCCCGTTTAACATCTCGGGAAAACCTGTAAATTCCTCTACTTTTTTTACTGCTATTCCTCCTTCCTCTAACTTCCTGAAAGTTCCTCCAGTTGAGATAATCTCCACTCCTGCTCCCTGCAGCACTTCTGCAAAATCAACTATGCCCTCCTTATTAGAGACACTAATTAAAGCCCTGTTTATTTTTATATTCATTTTCTCTCCTTATCCAGCATTTATTTTATTTAAAATTTTTACCTTCCTACCATCTAATTTCAGTTTATCCTCACAGAAGCATTTAACTGCCAGCGGATAAATTTCATGTTCCACTTTATGTATACTTTCTTCAAGTTCCTCTAAACTATAATTCTGTTTTAAATCTATTGACTTTTGAAGTATTATTGGACCGCTGTCAAGACCTTCATCAACAAAATGAACTGTTACCCCGGTTACTTTCACTCCATAATCAAAAGCATCTCTTATGCCATGTGCACCTTTAAAAGAAGGAAGAAGAGCAGGATGAATATTTAAAATTTTGTTTTTATATTTACTAACAAATTCACCACTCAACACAAACATATATCCCGCCAGAACCACCAAATCTACTTTTTCTTCCTCCAGAAGCTCCAGAATTCTTTTATCATATTGTTTCCTGCTGCTATATTTAGCAGGATCCATAAAAACTGATTTAATTTTATTTTTTTTTGCCCTGCTCAGGGCATAGGCATCTTTATTGTTAGAAAATACCAGAATTATATCACCATTTAAATCATTCCTGATATTATAATCAATTAGAGCCTGGAGGTTTGAACCAAATCCAGAAGCAAACACTGCTATTTTTTTTCTCATTTGTTTCTAACCTTTCTCTATTATTACATTTCCATTTCCTTTTATAACGGTGCCTATATTGTAAATTTTATCCCCCATCTCCCCGCCGATACTCCTGACTTTTTCAAATTGCTGCGGGGAAATAACTACAACCATACCAATGCCCATATTAAATACCCCGAACATTTCCTTTTCATCAATATTTCCGAGTTCCTGTAAAAAATTGAAAACCTCCGGAATCTCCCAGCTACCTTTTTTTATAAAAGCATCCATATTATCAGGTATTATTCTATTTATGTTTCCATAAAATCCACCACCGGTTATGTGTGCAATTCCATGGAGCCCGACCTTATTTTTCATTATTTCACTAATCGGCCTATAATATAATTTAGTAGGGGTTAAAAGATAATTACCGAGTGGCATATCCCCGGTCCAGCTATATTTTTTATCGGTGTCAACTTTCCTTTCATCAATCAATTTTCTTACAAGAGAAAACCCGTTGCTGTGAATACCTGAAGAAGATATACCGGCTATTATGTCACCCTCTTTTACCAGAGAGGGGTTAATAATAGAATCTTTTTCAATAATTCCCACAGCGAAGCCGGCAATATCAATATCATCTTCTGCACTCATACCGGGATGCTCTGCAATCTCTCCGCCGATAAGAACCGTATCACAGTAACTGCAACTTCTCGAGATAGATTCGATTATGGCTTTTATTTTCTCCCGGTTAACCTTCCCGCAGGATATATAGTCCAGAAAAAATAGGGGTTTTGCCCCACAGCAAATTATATCATTTATACACATTGCCACAGCATCCTGACCTATATCTCTATAATTATTTAATTTTTTTGCAAGCAGGATTTTAGTTCCCACACCATCGGTAGAAGAGGTAAGAACCGGATCTTTATACTGTTTTAAATCAAGCCGGTAAAGACCCGAAAAGGAGGAAAGGTCACCAAGCACCTTATCTGAAAATGTTGAAACTATTGTTTTTTTAAGTTGGCCCAGTACATCTGAGGCTTTATCTATGTTTACACCCGAAGATTTATATGAATATTTTTTTCTATTTCTTATCTTTCTTCCCTCAGGCATTAGAAGATATTCTCTCCTCTTCATCTATCGAATATTTACCAGACTTCATATTCCCAGGGATAGGAACAGGATATTCGCCATTAAAACATGCGAAACAGAATTTTTCCTTTGATTCACCAATTGCTTTTATCAGACCATCTAAACTCAGATACTTCAAACTATCAACATTCAGGAACTTTCTTATATCCTCCAGTGACTTATGATTGGCAATGAATTCCTTTTCCGTTGCCATATCAACACCATAGTAGCATGGATAAAGAAGTGGCGGACATGTAATTCTCATATGCACTTCTCTTGCACCAGCATTGTACAACATCTGAATTATTTTTTTTGATGTTGTTCCTCTAACTATAGAATCATCAACCACTACCAGCCTTTTACCTTTTATAATATCCCTTAAGGGATTTAACTTGAGCTTAACACTTATTTCCCTTGTTTTTTGTTTTGGTTGAATAAAAGTTCTACCCACATATCTATTTTTAATAAAACCTTCCGCATAGGGTATCTTTGATTCCGCCGAGTACCCGATTGCGGCAGGTGTGCCCGAATCAGGTACAGAAATTACCATGTCAGCATCAGCAGGAGATTCCTTTGCCAGCTCCTGTCCCAATCTGTGCCTTACCGCAAACACATTCTTATTATTTATATAACTATCAGGTCTGGCAAAATAAATAAGTTCAAAAACACACATTGAGACCCTATCTACGGGCAGCATCATCTGCGACCGCATTCCGTCTTTATCCAGTATAACGGTCTCACCGGGGTCAATATCTCTCACAAATTCTGCGTCAACTATATCAAGGGCACAGGTCTCTGAAGCTATTATATAGTCATCGCCCAGTTTGCCCAGCACCATGGGCCTGAAGCCATGTGGATCTCTTATACCAAAAATTTTATCCCTGGTTAATATAAGAAGCGAATAAGAGCCCTTTATTCTGTTTACGGAATCTTTAATTGCATCTTCAATATTTTCTCTTTCAGAGCTTTCTATCAGCGAAGCTATGACTTCCGTGTCTGTTGTAGTTTCGAATCTGATGCCATTTTTTATCTGCTCTTTTCTTATTTCACTTGCATTTATCAAATTGCCATTATGCGCCATGGCAAAACTTTCATTTTTAAACATCCTGTACAGCGGCTGTGAATTTTCCCATATATTCATGCCTCTGGTAGAATAACGGGTGTGACCTATGCCTATATATCCCTGTAGAGGAGCTATATTCTGCTCATTGAATACCTGTGTGACCAGTCCCAGATCTTTAAATATTAAAATATTTTCTCCATCAGATACAGCAATCCCGGCACTTTCCTGACCCCTGTGCTGCAGTGCCTGGAGACCATAAAAAATGATTTCTGTAACTTTCCTGCCCGGTGCATAAATACCAAATATTCCACAACTTTCATTAAGCTTTCTATCCAACATAATATTCATTATTTAGTAATTTATAGTTTTTTTATTTAAAATCCCTTTATTATATCTACCAGCTTCATTATATGATTTTTTATTCCATATGTTTACTTAATTATTCATAAAATATTCTTAAAAATTCTTTTGCCAACCGGATAACCAGAGTTATTATAACAAATAAAGTTTTAAAATAAATACAGTATTTAAAGCAAAATCAGCTATTTTTTTCACACCACTCCCTCGCATTCTGGAACATTTTCAGCCATGGGGAAGCTTTGAGGCCTGATTTCCAGTTTTCAGGCATCCATGGCCACTGCCACATTAAAAAAGCTCTTTCAGGATGGGGCATCATAGCAAGGTGTCTCCCGTCAGGTGAAATTAAGGCAGTAATACCTGACGGGGAGCCGTTGGGATTATAAGGATACTCCCCTGCAGGTTTACCCGAATCATCTACAAAAATTATAGGAGCCAGATTCTTTTTACATACCTCTGATAAAATTCCGGAATCAGGGCAATAAAGATGGCCTTCTCTGTGTGCAACCCAGATACCCAGAATTGAGTCTTCCATGCCTTTTAACATAATAGAGGGGCTTTTTCTGATTTTAACGGTCACCCACCTGGATTCAAATCTCCCGGAAGGATTACTGATAAACCTGGGCTGCTTTTCCTCGGAAATACCCTTCCAGGGTACCCACCCCAGAAGAGTCATTAGCTGGCACCCGTTACAAACTCCCAGAGAGAAAGTATCTTCTCTGCTGTAGAACTCATCAAACATTTTTTTTAGCTCAGCGCTGAACCTAATAATGCCCGCCCATCCCCTGGCACTGTCCAGAACATCTGCATAAGAAAATCCTCCAACAAATACAACACCCTTAAATTTATTCAGGTTTGTCCTGCCATCAGACAGATCAGTCATAGTAACATCCCATGGCTCAAAACCGGCAGCAAAAAAAGCTGAGGTCATTTCCCTATCACCATTACTGCCTTCTTCCCTTATTATGGCCACTTTTGGTTTATCTTTCCTGTTTAAAAATTCCGGCGGGGTGTCACATGGTTTGAATGATAATTTATAAGACGGGCCAGACCTTCTGTGAGAGCGTTTCTGAACCTCTGCCAGTTCTGAATTCATTTGAGAACTTTCAAGCCGGTCACTTGTTGACTCCCACCAGTCCAGAAGTGTGTGTGTATTAATATCTATCTCAATTTTTTTATTCTGATAAATAAGAAATTTTTTCTTTTTCTGTGTATAACCCAGAACCGTAAAGGTAATGCCATATCTATTTAAAATACCGATAATTTTAGCTTCATCTTCAGGCAGATATTCAAAGACCAGTCCCAGTTCCTCGGAAAACAACCATGGAAGTATTTCTACTTTCCCGGGGGCCTCTATCCTCATCCCGCAGTTTCCAGAGAGTATCATTTCCGCCAGAGTAGTTATAAGCCCGCCGTCACTCCTGTCGTGCCCGGCAAGAATTAAATCCTTTCCTATTATTTCCTGAACTGCCTTAAAAGCATTTACCAGAAGAAGAGAATCTTCTACATCAGGTGATTCATTGCCTATTTGACCCAATATCTGTGCCAGGGCCGAACCACCAAGGCGATTTCCCCCGGGGGCAAGGTCCATAAAAATCAGTTTGCTTTTACCGGGCCTTTTTATATCCGGTGTTATAACCCGTGTTATATCGGACATTGAGCTATAAGCAGAAATAACTACCTGATCCGGGGCTTTAACGATCTCATTTTCCACCTGAGCTGCCATAGAAAGGCTGTCTTTGCCCCCATCGGCAGCAATTCCAATTTCCTTCATCAAATCACTTATAGCTACTGCAGCCCTGTAAAGATTTGCACCTTCACCGGGCAGTTTCGCCGCCCACATCCAGTTTACAGAACACTTAATGCAGCTTATATCATCTATAAGTGCCCATACCATATTGGTCAGTGCCTCGCCTACTGCCATGCGAGCACCGGCAGAAGGGTCAACCATCAATTTAATTGGCTGCTCCCCTATAGAAATGGCAGCACCTGTCAGACCGAAATGGCTCTGTGCTATTACAGCAACATCGGAAACAGGAAGCTGCAGGGGACCGCAGCACTGCTGACGGGCAATAAGGCCGGTCACGCTTCTGTCTACCTTCCTGACCAAAAAACCTTTGGAACCGACCGAAGGCAATTTAAATATAAGTTTTAATAACTGCCTTACCGAAATATCAGACGGTAAATTAAGTGGTTCCAGCTTTTTTGATACGCTGTTAATATTAAATTTTTTCCCGGGCATCTTGCTCAAGATTTCACTAAGGCTCAAGCTTACGGGTATAGAATCATCCTTATTATCATGAACCACGATACGACCATTACCTGTTATCTCTCCCAGAACCTCGCAATTAACTTTCTCACGTCCGCAGATTGATTGAAATTCACCCAGACGTCCGGGTTCTATAAGAAAAGCATTACGCTCCTGGTATTCTGCTCCCCATATCTCAAGCACCGACATAGTTTTATCACCAACCTGGATATTCCTTATCTCAATTCTACCACCCGTCGGTTCAACCAGCTCGGTAAGAACATTGCATGGCCCGCCTGCACCCTGGTCGTGGATACTCATAATGGGATTATCTTCACCCATCTCAATACACGCTCTGATTACACGATTCATCTTCTGCTCCATCTGTGCATTTCCCCGCTGAACAGCGTTGAAGTCAAGTTCTTCCCTGTTTTCCCCCTGTACCATACTTGAAGCGGCACCTCCACCTATTCCTATACGGTATGCCGGACCGCCAACCTGCACGATATTCATACCTCTGCCGGGTTCTTTCTTTTTTATATGACGACCATCAATCTGCCCGACACCGCCGGTAAACATAATCGGTTTTACCCATTCACGGCGCTGCCCGTCCGGAAGTCTCAGCCCGAAAGCCCTGGTAAACCCCTGAACTACAGGCTCGCCAAACTTGTTCCCATAATCTGATGCGCCGTTGCTCTCTCCTATCATTATTTGAAGAGGCCTGGCAAGATTTGAAGGATAATTAAAATCGGTTACTTCTCCTGGAATAGCATAACCGGGAATATTTAAATTCCCGGTACAGTAACCCGCTGTGCCCGCAATGACAAGCCCGCCTCTTCCTGTTGCCTGTACATCCCTTATCCTTCCACCGGTTCCTGTTTCTGCGCCCGGGAAAGGAGCAACCCCGCATGGAAAATTGTGAGTTTCGGCAGTAAATATCAGATTGTAGGTAAACTCTTTTTTATTAAAATGTGAACACGTCCCGGGATGTTCCGGGATTATAGACCATATCTTAAACCCTTTAATAGAGCTTGAATTGTCTTTAAAAGCTATCAGACTATTTGAGGAATTGGCTTCAAGTGGCTTTCTTATTATCTCAATCAGGGACTCCGGTATTTTTTTCCCATCAATTATAAGCTGGCCCTTAAAAAACCAGTGACGCGAATGTTCACTATTAGCCTGCCCCAGCTGGAAACATTCAACGTTAGTGGGATTTCTTTTTATTTTATTAACAAAAAGGTTAAAATAAAAATTTATATCCCAGTCATCCATTCCCAGGCCTATTTTTTTGTTAAAATTCTTTAATGCATCTATCCCTGCCCCTATACCGCTCCCAATTTTATATTTATTTTCTTTATTTTCCTGCATAAGAGGTATGATATATACCTCCTCCGGTTTGATGCCGGTCCCAAATGTTTCCAGGGGACCCGGATATACACATTCTGTCATCCTATCATGATTCTCATCAATAAATTTTAAGAGTCTGGTATTCTTTAAAACCCTGTATCTTCTTGAACGCTCAAAACGGGTAATGTCTCTCAAACCGCATGAATGACATATAGCAACTGCGTTAGTTGAGAATGCGGTTTCAAAATTCAGCCTTGGTCCTATCTCAACCAGATTTTTGTTACCGGTTAAAAAAGATTTCTCACCAAACTTTTTTGCCTCAAAGGTTTCGGCAATGAGCCACCTTAACTTTTTTAGTTGTGATTTATCAATCAGTTTTGAGGTTTCTATGTAGTAACAATATTCAAAATTCTTATCAATAAGCCGGTAAAACCGTTTAATCATTTATATGTTCCTTATCTTTACCACAACCAGAAAATATAAAAATTTTTAATAAAAATTTCTTAAAAATAATCTCTTCTACTCAAGATTGTCCAATCTTCCAATAATCTCATCTATATATTTTAAATGATACTCAAAATCAAATAAGCTTTCTAATTCTTCCCTGCTTAAGAAAGACGATACTTTTTTTTCATTTAAAAGATTTTGTTTAAAATCACCTTCATTGCTCCAGGCACCAAGAGCCGCCTTCTGTATAATAGCATAAGCATCTTCCCTGCTCATCCCTTTTTTTATTAGCTCCAGCAATACTCTCTGGGAAAAAATAATACCTCCATATTTCATTAAATTCTTCTTCATGTTTGGCTCAATTACGTTCAGGTTATCAATTATAAATATTATTTTATCAAGCATATAATCAAGCAGAATAAAACTATCAGGAATTATTACTCTTTCTACTGAAGAATGTGATATATCTCTTTCATGCCATAACGCAATATTTTCCATAGCGGCCATTGCATTAGACCTCAAGATTCTTGCCAGCCCACATATTCTTTCACACATAACAGGATTTCTTTTGTGAGGCATGGCAGAAGAACCTTTTTGCCCACTGCCAAACGGTTCCTCAACCTCTCTTACATCCGTTCTTTGTAAATTTCTTATCTCAAGAGCTATCTTTTCCAGTGTAGCCCCGCAAATGGCAATTGTTGAAATTAGCTGTGCATGCCTGTCTCTCTGAAGAATCTGCGTGGACACAGGAGACGGCTTTAAATTAAGAGTATCGCAAACCTTTTTTTCCAGCCCGGGAGATGTGTTGGCATAAGTGCCAACAGCACCTGAAATCTTACCATATCTTATGTTTTCAGCAGCCTGCCTGAGTCTATCAAGATTCCTTGATATCTCAAAAGCATATACACAGAATTTAAAACCCAGAGTAATTGGCTCCGCATGAACACCGTGGGTTCTACCTATCATAACCGTATGGCCGTATTTTCTTGATTTCATTTTAAGAACACCCAGCAGCTTACTGATTTTGTCCTCAACTATACTTATTGCCTCCATTATCTGTAATGAAAGCGCAGTATCGCCAACATCTGAAGATGTCAGCCCGTAGTGGAGATATCTGGATGAATCTCCG
Organism: uncultured Actinomycetota bacterium; assembly: GCA_964595565.1. Classification (GTDB taxonomy): domain Bacteria; phylum Actinomycetota; class Humimicrobiia; order Humimicrobiales; family Humimicrobiaceae; genus JAQVEM01. Next base: position 24,107 of record CAZQQX010000013.1, on the reverse strand, counting down.
ATATAAGAAGCTACATTAGTCAGAAAAGCAATTACATCATGATTCGTTTCTTTTTCAATCTGGTTTATCTTTGAAATCTCAAAACTGGCTTTTTTATTTATATCTTCTGCTGCACGGGATGGAATAATACCAAGTCCCGCCTGGACCCTGGCTACCGCTTTTTCTACTTCAAGCCATTTACAGAACTTATTCTTCTCATCCCATACCTTACCCATTCGTTTTAAAGTATATCTGGGAATCATTATTTACTCCTCGTATTAAAACTAATAGAAATTATAGCGCCTTTTTTTATTCAAAAGCATTAATAGAAATTACTCTACATTAATTCTTCAAGTATTTTTTCCCTGAATGTTTGATAGTTTTTTGGATCATTCAAATCCAGCAGTTCTTCACCACAATCAAAAAAAACCTGGTCATAATCTTTCAAGCATATATCAGAAACTTCCAGAAGCCACTTTCTATCAAGTTCCCAGCTTTTTAAATCACTTAACCATCTTTTCTCGCCCGAAGGTACGGTATCTTTTATAAAAGAATCAAGATTTTTTGATTTTCTTGACACCTGCAGCAAAAAATCAACTTTGTCCGAAAGAGACGAAATATTTGCTATACTTAAACCTTTATCAGCTGCCATTTATTTCTCCCTGGTATAATGAGTTATAATTTCATTTTTATAACACATACATTTTATTATTTATATGCTATTTTTTAAACCCGAATTATTTTCCCCAAAAAAGAATACCCTGACAGCGGTATTTATTTAAGATAATCGTTAAGAAAATCCTTTACTTCTTCTTCATCTGATATTAGATAGCTTATGCCATCTATAGTGGCCGGCTCCACAGGTATTGTTAACCAATTAATATCCTTACTTGAAAATAATAACACAAATCCTATAGAACCAAAATCCCATATTGTCATATCGGTCCTTGTATATTCATTTAGCACTTTAATAATGCGGGGAGCCCTGGGTACAATTGAAAAATTAAGTTTTTGCCTGATTACCTCATTTAATAGATATTTCTGTCTGTCTACCCTGTCAAGGTCAGCGCCTGCTGTTGACCTGCATCTTACAAATGATAGGGCCTGCTCTCCATCCATCATATGTGTACCGGGGTCAAAGTTTGCTCCCGACAGCGGGTCATGAAGAGGCTCTTCCACAGTTATTTCTACTTTCCCGAGTATATCTATTATTTCTTTAAATCCCGTAAAATTAACCACCATCAACCTATCTATTTCTATGCCTGTAAGTTTGAATACTTCTTCTTTTATCATTTCCTGACCGCCATATTTATAAGCAGCATTTATTTTATTCCATCCATACCCATCCAGTTCCACCCTTACGTCCCGTGGTATTGAAATAAGATAGTCCTCCTTACCCCGGCTGCCAATATGGTACATGATAATAGTATCGGTAAGACTCTGAAAATCATCCGTCTGTTCCCTTTCATCCATTCCCAGAAGCAATATATCTTTGCCTCCGGAACCTGAATTAAAAAAAGAAATAAGTAAGAATGCCAGGACGGCTATAGCGACAATAACCACTACGGTTACGAAGCAACCCCGTGCTTTATTCATATCTTTTATATGTCTCCTCTGAAATTATTTATATTGTGCATATCCAGTATGAGACAAATAATACAGGGTGTGTAATAATTTTTCAATGGGGTCAGTTGTTTCAATTCTTATATCGAGGGGAGCTTTAACCGGGACCGAAGTATAATTTATAATGACTCTGGTCCCCGCCTTTATCAGTACATCAGTAACTCTCTGTGCTGAGTCAGGAGGAACAGCCAGTATTGATACCTCTATATTTTCCCTTTTAAATATATCTTTTAATTTATTTATATCCAGTACTTTATGTTCTGATATAACTTTGCCTATAACTTCAGAGTTATTATCAAAAACATATTCTATCCTGAAACCAAATCTTTCCAGCATCTTATATTTTAAAATTGCCCTGCCAAGGTTACCTGCTCCAATTAAAGCAATCCGGACGGACCTGTTATATCCCAGAATTTTATTAAAGGACTTGATGAGGTAATCAATATTAAATCCAACACCTCTCTTACCGCTTATATTAAAATATATCAAATCTCTTCTGACCTCTGCACTATTAATACCTGTATCGCTGCTTATTTCCCTTGAGGTTACAGTTCTTTTACCCATTTCTTTTAATTGCACAACATACTTTAAGTACTGGGATAACCTTGAAATAGTGCCTTCAGAATATATCTTCTCCGCCATTTATATAATCCGTCCTCTTTTATTGCCTCATAATTTTTACCAAACTTTGAATCAATATTGTAACAGGTTGATATACCTTTTACAATATTACCTTTATTTTATGAATACACTTCTAACTTTTTATCTTAAAGTCAAATATCCCCTCTCTTACGGTAAAAGTTCTTCCGCAATTACTGCACCTTATTTTATCTTTATAAAAAACAAGCGCCGGTTTTTTGCAGAAAGCACATACCAGCATATCTTCCATCTTTACTTCTCTTCTGGATTCTTCTCCCGGACCCGATTTATTCAATACGCATTTTAAAAAAACACTGGGACCCAGAGGCTTAAAAGAAAAAAATCTCTGGTAGATTCTTTCAAAAAAAAGAAGTGTTCTTGTTCCCGGTATTTTTTTAAAAAAATCAAGCCTGAAATTAGAGACACTTATTATTTTATTTATTAAGAAATTTCTTTCCTTCAAAAATTTATAAATATATTCCGGGTGAAAATTTAATATAGTCTCACCAACCCGCGAAGGCTCCAGATTAAAAGGCGAGATGCCTATTTTCCCTGTAAAAAATCTCAGTATATTTTTTAAGTTTCTTTTACTGGCAAATTCTAAAAAATATAAACCCCCGCTCTTCAGTATTCTTGCAACCTCGTCAAAATATTTTCCCGGTTTTTCAAGATGATGGACCACTCTAACAGTCAGAGCAACATCCGCACAATTTGACCTTACAGGGAGACTGGATGCATCAGAAGCAATAAAATATACTGATGACATTTTTTCTGGATTATTCTTTAAAAATTTCTTTATCCTGTCTCTGGCATTTTTTAAATTATTTAACGAGTAATCAATCAGTACTATGGTACCAAAATCCATGTATTCATTAAAAAGCCTGCCGTAGCCACAGCCAATATCAAAAAATACCCTGTTCTTTCTATCTACCTTCTCAAGCAGTCTTCTTAAAGCCACTCTTTCTGCCCTATCTTCATACAGCCTCTTATTATTTTCCCAGAACCTCCTGTAATCATAATTCTCATAATCGGTCTTTCTTAAAACCACGGTAAATTACCTTTCCTGCCTTTTTTCTGATAAGTTTCCGGTATTTACAATGTATCAATCACTCCAATTTGAGTTTGTATCTTCTTTCAAATTCCCTTCTGACCAGAATAATCTTTCTACCGCATTTGATACACCTTAGTTCCATAAAACTTCCTGCTCTTATTAACATCCAGCGGTTGGAACCACATGAATGAGGTTTTTTAAAAGCCACAATATCGCCTGGTTTTAATTCTATAGAACTTTTCAACTTTATATCCTATTATCTTAAAAACTAATATTAAATATATTAAGTTATAAATGCAACTATTTGACTCTCCCTCATATAACATACTGCCGTAAAAATTACAGATTTTTATGCCTGTATTAAATTAACTTTTTCCCACTACTCTGTCTTTCTCTCTTTTTTTATCTATGTTCTTAATTATGCCAGAATCGCTTCCATCACTTTTTTCCAGTATCTTCACCTGGTCAAACTCCAGACTTGCTGCAACTATATCTGCGGTGATACTGGTAATATTATATTTTTTACCATCCCTGTTTTCCCAGCTCCTCAGATTTATATGACCGCTCACAAGGACCCTGTCTCCTTTTTTCAGAGCAGCAGCGCAATTTTCTGCAAGACTGTTCCAGGAAGTAATATTGAAAAAATCCACGGATTCGGATTCTTTTCCATTCTTATCCAGCCATTTTTTATTTACCGCAAGTCCCATTTCGGTAATGGCTATCCCCTCGTTTGTGAACCTGATTTCGGGGTCACGGGTTAAGTTGCCAAGTAAAAAGATATGATTTACATAATTCATATTTTCTCCCAATCTATAAAATTACAAAAATTTAAAAAATTTAAAAATATTAATAACCAAACCGGTAAAAATCACAGTATCCGGATTGTTCATCCCAGGGGTAGATAACCTCTGCACTTGATGTTGAAGTAGCAACACTGTAATTTTTAATTAATTTATCCAGCAATACAAGCTGGACTCTTTTTTCTACCGCAACTACAACCTCATCATAGCTGCAAATGCATTCAACCAGTGAGCAATCATTTAAACGCGTAACCTCTTCCGCTATTTTGCAACGGTCAGTATTCTCAAAAAATAATAAATTTTGTGCCACTGCCAGTGAAGCCGCGTCAGAAGCTTTTTTGGTTTTCTCCCTTGCTACAAAAATGTTGCATATGTCAAAAATAATTATAAATAAAACTGAGAACACTATCACCAGACTTAATACCAGAAAAGAAACATTCCCTGAATTTTTTGTTTTAAATTTTTTTAGTAACATTCCATCCTCATATTACTTTTTGCTTTTATCAGATTATTTCCTCCTGAAAATACTTTTAACATAGAGCCCCCATAACTGTAAGATATAACAACTTCAATAGTATCGCCTACTTTCCTGGAAGAACTGCTTTCGGGAACAATTTTAATATCAAGTTTCTGCTGCTCAAGGTCCGAACAAACTTCCTTTATGCAGCTCACAGCTTTACTGTTTGAGTTAGTTGTAGCCACTATTCTTGCACCTTCACGGGCAGCCTGTTCCAGTATATTCTTCTGATAGACCAGCAATCCTAAATGGGAAACAGCTAAAATTATTAAAATAATAAAGGGAATAACAAGCACAAACTCAAGGGACGCCTGTGCATCTGAATTACCGGCCAGAACTTTCAGCTTTTTTTTATTTTTATTTATTCCTTCCATAATCTTAAACTTAAAACTGTTCCCCATTTATTATCTGACAGATTTTCCGTTTAAATTTCTAAACCATTGAAGCTATTTTACCGAAAACCTTTGATATAACATCAATAATCAAAGGCTTTCCAACCGCAATTAATATCGCACTTATTACCCCGGCTATTACAGTAACCAGTGCATACTCCAGGGTTGATTGTCCTTTCTGGCTTAAAAATTTAGCCACAATTTTTTTCTTTTTTCTAATTTTATACACCCCCTTCCCACTACACAAAATCAACCATATATTCAATATAAAAACCTCACCCCCTTACAAAATATAATATTAATTATAAGCACAAAAATGTAAAAGCACATAAAAATAATATAACACATTCATGCATTTGTGTAAATATATAATTTGAAATAAATAAAAATTTTACGTTTCTCCGGTACCCGAATTATTTCTTCTTTATAATAAAAGTATTAATATAATTATATTTAAAAAAATATATACAAAAGAATTGACAAAAATGATTAAAAGTTTTAATATAATAGTGTAATAAAAAATTATATGTTTTATTGATATTTTAAGTTTCATTCTGGTAATAGAGGCTATGACTTACATTCTGCTATTTGGGCACTTTGGGATGTAACGAGCTGAGTGGTGCAACCGGCTATTACTTTTTTATTTGTAAAAAAGCCATCCACTCTCTATTCTGGATGGCTTTTTTTTGAGGTAAAAATAATGAAAATTAAATTTAAAATAACATTTACATTAATAACAATTATTTCATTGATAGCTGTTATCCCGGTATTCAATGCTTTTAATCTCGCTGAAGAAAAAATAGACAACTGCTTTACTGAAAGCAGCACATATACAGTAGAGGGTATAGAAAAAACAAAGATAATAGAAAAGAATGTATCCGTTGAAGATAATCTCATAGAAAAAGAAACAATGTTATCCAGAATATCGGATAATCTGGATAAAGAAATAATAGACATAAATAAAGAATATAAAGCTGAAGTTCTGGGTAGCGTTGCTACTACCGATAAACCCGCCAATACTACTGATATCGCAGCCGGCTCTCCTGTCAGTTTAAATGATTTTGAATCAGCGATACTCTACCTTATAAATACTACCAGGATCTCAAATGGGCTTGGCGCCCTTGAGGCAAACCAACTTCTTACAGATATCGCCAGGTCGAGAAGCACTGATATGATAGCCAGTTCTTACTTTTCACATTATACCCCCGATGGGCGAAATATTTTTAACTTCCTTAAAGAAAATGGGGTTTCTTATGTAAATGGTGGAGAAAATCTTGGCCAATCCTCACCTGCTTCTTCTGGAACTCCCGAGGCATTCATTAATGCCTGGATGGCAAGCCCCACCCATAAAGCAAATATTTTAAGGTCGGCATATTCAAAAATAGGGGTCGGGGTAAGTGATAATGGGAATAGAAGAGTAATAACCACAGTATTTACCAATTAAAATTTTAAAACTCTAAATTTACGGACGCCTGAGTTAACACCCCGGATTTCTCCGGGGTGTTAAATTTTATACATATAAAACTAAAACTTCAAAAGACCCCCTCCTATCAATGACATAAGAGGCCCGCCCACCAATATAATAAAAGAAGGCATAATCAAAAAAACTAACGGGAATAATATTAATACTGATGTTTTCCTTATCTTCCTCTCCAGATTTTGATAGGACTTAAATTTTATATAATCAGATTTTCTCTTTAATAAATCATTTACAGAAGCTCCATATTTCTCTGACTGTATCAGTAAAAAAACAAAATTTTTAAATTGAGAGGAGCTACTTCTCTCAATTAAATTCCTATAAGCCTGTAATTTACCTGTCCCGACGTCAATATCTTTAATAAAATTAGAAAGCTCTGAACAGATTCTCCCTCCATATTTTGAAGTCACTATTTTTATGGCGTTATAAATATTCTGCCCGGAAAACGTTGCCGCTATGAGCAAATCAATAATATCAGGTAACTCTCTCTCCATCTCTCTTTTTCTTCTGTGGTTAAATCTAAAAAGCATTATATCCGGAATAGAGTATCCCCATACCGCTGCAAATACAGCCATAGCAGATGAACTGACAGGGCTGCTTCCCGCAAAAAAACCTGCTATAAAAAGTAAACAAAATAAGATTACTCTGTACCCTGTTAAAGATTCCGGAGTAAGATTTATATTACTCTCAATTTGTAATAACTTTAGCAGTTCTATATTTTTTCTTTTTACTCTAATAAATTTTTTATTGATTAAAGTACCCCCAATTTTATAAGAAATTGAATTCATCTTATTTACAAACTTATTAATTATTTTCTTACCCCGACTACTGCTCACTTTCCCCCGTACACGAAGATAATAGTGTTTATTTTTTAAAAAATAAAATGCCACAGAGCACATAAATAAGTAGTAAATAAAAATAATTAAATACTCAACCATGACTCACCCCGTATTTTATATACCATAATTTTTAAAATCCGTTATCCTCTTAATAATTAATATTCCGGCAATTTCCAGGATTCCCCCCGTGATAAGAAGAATTATCCCTGCTCCTGTAGAAAAGAAATTCATTATTGAATCATTTAGAAAAATACACATTAGAACCAGAACTACAACAGGGAAAACTGATATAATATTTCCAGAAATCCTGCTCTGCGTGTTCATTGTCTTTATCCTGGACTTTAAGCTGATATTATGCCGTATATTGTCAGCTACATTATCAAGCACAGGTATCAAATCCCCTCCTATTTTATTATTAATCTTAAGAGAACTGACCAGAAGGTTAATTTCTTTACTCCCGCATTTCCGGGAGAAACTGTCCAGGGCCTCCTCAAGAGTAAAATTCAGTTCAAGCTGGTAAGCTATTTCCTGAAGGTAGCTACCAAGAGGGTTCTTAAAACTGCCTGCTGAAGATTTAAAAATATATCTCACTGTATTCCCTGCTTTAAGCATTACTATCATGCTGGATAAAAATTCTATTATCTGGGTTCCCAGCAGGTCTTTTTTCTTTTCCTCAAAACCATTTAAAAAATCCGATACATAGATACAGGGACATATACCCGCAAATAAGCTAAAGATAAGGTTCCCGGTGAAAAGATAAAAACACAGGGTCAGGACAAGAAATATGATAATAGTTAAAACTTTTCTGCCCTTTCCGCTTCTATTTATGATGTAATTTGATAGCCTTTCATAATCGGAATCTTTATCCCCGGTTAAGCTCCTTTCAGCCGGACCGGGGCCATGGGCAATATTTTTCAGGCCATAAAACATAAATAGCAGTGCCAGAAAAGAAATAAAAGATATTAATATATTACCCCACATTTTATTCTACATTCCCTTTACCAAAAACAAAGTTAGAACCATGCTTTTTTATTTTCACCATAAAGTCCGGTATATATCCCGTAAAAATAATATTTCCATCTCCAGACGCTACATTGCCTATCCCGGCTCTATTTTTCTGATACCTGAATATGTCCTTAACTTCCAGAATTGTATTCCCGCCAATAGTTTCACTTTTATCTTTAATCTCGCTCACCCTGGATATGATTCTTCTTCCATCACTCAGCTTTTCCAGATGGATAACCATATCTATAGATGATGTTATCATTCTTCTGGCAGTCGCGGGATTTAGATTCAGGCCCGACATAAGTATCATCGTCTCCAGGCGACTGATCATATCTTTCGGCGAATTAGAATGAATTGTAGTCATAGACCCATCATGCCCGGTATTCATTGCCTGGAGAACATCTACTGCTTCAACTCCCCTTATCTCTCCTACTATAATCCTATCCGGTCTCATCCTCAGCGAGTTTCTTACCAGCTTTCTTATAGTTATTTCTCCTTTACCTTCCATATTCGGGGGTCTTCCTTCAAGCCTGACTACATGCGGCAGGTTTAAACTTAGTTCCAGTGTTTCTTCAATGGTCACCACTCTTTCGGAAACATTAATAAAATTAGAAATAACATTTAAAAAAGTAGTTTTGCCGGTAGATGTCCCCCCGCTCACTATTATATTTAACCTGCTCTTTACACAGATTTTAATAAAATTTGCAATCTTTTCATCTATGGTGCCCTCATCTATTAAACTTTCTATATCCATTAAATTTCTTTTGAATTTCCTTATGGTGACCACTATATCATTTATGGTTACCGGTTTTAAAACCACATTTATTCTTGACCCATTTTTAAGTCTTGCATCAACCATGGGGGAACTCTCATCCAGTCTAAGGCCCAGGGGGCTCAGGATCTTATCCACTATATTCTTAATATGATTATTATCTCTGAAAAAGATTTCTGTTTTTTTTATAGCGTCGTCTTCTTCAATATAGACCTGATCAAAATTATTTATCATAATTTCCGTTACCCTTTCATCATTCATGAGAAAACTCACCGGTCCAAAACTATAACTATCTTCATAAATTTCTTTAGCCAGTTTAAGAATTTCTTTCCGGCTGATTATTATTTTCTCTTCCTCCGCAATCTCACTTAAATACCTGTCAATCATATTAAATCTGTTTTCAGAGGAAAAATTATTTAAATCTTCGGACTTTATCTTTTTTAATAACTCTGTACTCAGGTATCCGGCCACACTATCAGCGTCACTATAAGCAGGGTTCATAAATTAAAATCCTCATATATTTTTTTTGAAAAAGCAGAAATATTATTTACGACCCTGAGGTTATAACTAAAAATGGAATCAGGGCCCCTGTTCAGCATCAAAAATTCAATATCTCTATCATAGGGAATAAAAGCATTTACCGGATAGCTCAGGATTGAGTTTAGTCCTGTAGCCGGTATAGCGGGCCTGGTATTGAATTTATTGATAAGAATATCATAATCATAAGAGATTCCGTCAAAAATTATACTCTTAACTATAATATTTAGATTGTTCACAGAAATTAAATCAGGAAGGGATATAAAAACATATTTATCAACAAGGTCCTTTAAATTAATCCCGTACAGGGTATAAAGATAGCCGGGGAAATCCACACAGATGATATCAAAATAGTGTTTAAGTATATCCAGGAGTTTCTCAAGGTGTTCTTGCTTAAAAAACCCGTTCTTCTCTATTTTTACCGGAGGCAAAACAAGATTCAGACTATTTTCAAAATTAATAACCAGCCTTCTCAGAATTGACGCATCAATTTCATCTATTACTTCCTCTAAATCACCAAGGTCCCTGTAACTATCATCAGTCAGATTAAAAATCAACCTGCTGTCTTTCTTCCCAATATTCAAATCTAGAAGCAGAATATTTTTTGTGGTTTCTCTGGCAAGATAAGTGGCCACACAATAAGTAATAAAACTGCAGCCACAGCCTCCTTTACTTCCAGAAAAAAGCACTACTTTTGATTCACTCCCATCAAGTCTATCCATATTATAATTCCTTCCTTTTTAATATATTCTTAAAAAGCGGACTAAAACAATTATGGCTAAAAAAATAACATCCCTGCAATCTAAACTTCCTATCAACATATTTTTATACAAAAATTAATCACTGTGACAGAGTGATAGATTAACGACACCCCTTTCTATCGCCCTGAAGATTTCTTCTGCCTCTGCTACGGTCAAGTAAAGGGTAATAATTATATGTCTATGGTAAAAAGAGCCCACAAAACTTTCTTCAGTCACCAGTCCCGGTAAAAAGTTTCCTTCATCATTTCCCGAATAAGTCTCTTCTACATTATTATTTATCAGTATTACCTCTTTTTCAGAAAGAACAGCCTCGGAAAACAGGTTGCCACTTTCCTGCTCATAAAAAGTAGATATCAGGTCAACCCTATCTCCCTCGTTTAGCAGACTTCTATCGCCGTAAAAACTGACAGGCACACTTACCGCTCTCAGTCCGTCCGGAATATAAAATGAAAAACTGTAACTAAAATCATCTGTCGCGTATTGCCCCTCAAGTTTATCCCTGGTAATAATTTCTCCCTTTAATATATCCGTTATAACTTCTTTACCTACAATCTCATTTTTATCCACAATAAATCTTCCACTAAATATATCTGCGGAAATTTTTTGCATTTCTATTAAGTCAGCCGTAATTTTTTCACCCTTTTCTATATCGTTTCTGGCTATAAATATCTTATTATAATTAATATTTTCGGGGATTTTTTCTTTAAGACTGCTTATATACCAGAATATAAAAACCCCACCGGCAAGAGAAATAAAAATAAAAATAATACTTAATATCCTCTGCCTTATAATTAACGATATTCTATTCATCCTGCCCTGACATCCTGACTGAATTTCCTCAGTATTATTAACTTTATAGATACATAAATCTATTTGTATAATTATACATTAACATAATAGCATAATTATTAAATTATGCAAATATATGCCATCATTAATTTAATAAAAACAGAGGACCGGGAAGGAGTACCCTTATACCGGTAACATCCTGGAGCACTTAGAAATACTTATCTATAGTGATATAATGTTTCAGGAATATATATAAACGTAGTTTTTACTATATGAGTAAGGCTTATTATTTATTTAAAAAAGGTAAGATATTATACAGGAAAGGCAAATTTCTAAAGGCCATAATGCTTCTGGAAGAAGCCAGGGGTATTGAGCCAGAAAAAGGTTCTATAAGGGAATTTCTTGCATGCTGTTATTATAATTGTGGATTTTATGAATCAGCCAAAAAAAATTTCTTAATGGCTCTGGAAATAGATGCATCCAATGATTTTGCACACTTCGGCCTAGGCCTGTGTTTAATGAGGGAAAACAGATTAAGTGAAGCAACGGGCCATCTTAAAATCGCAGCTATCATGAATCCCGGATCAAAAAAATATAAAGAAACGCTTAAAAAATTTACCTGATTATTTATCAGAGTGTTTCAAAAAACACTAAATCCGTTACCTTCAGTGAAGTTTTGCCTATCACTCCCGCCTGCACTTCCAGTACAGAAAAAGCGTCCTTCACGAATGGTGTCACCCTGAAAGGTTTAAGATTGCAATATATCGCAGAAACCCTATTTTTCTTATCCAGGAATACCACATCTATTCTATACATCATCCCAATGGTGTGAACACTGTTGCACTTTCTTATAAGGAACCCCTGGCTATCTTTTAACTTTCTCCTGAATATCAATCCAGACAATTTACTAAAAAAATTTGATGCCTCTATCACTTCGCTGACAATAATCTCTTTTTTTGTTTTACCTTTACCGGTAGAATCAACTTTTACAGCTTTCATAATACATCCCGGAGTTAAATATTTTACTTTTTATTCTCCGAGCTCTTCTTCAACTTCTTCTTCCCCCGCTTTTAGCTCGTCAACCTGCTGCTTATCTATTTTTAGAAGCATAGCCTGGAACTCCCCTACATGAGTTTTTTCTTCCCTTGCTACATCCAGAAATATTTTTTTAATATCCTTATTCTCGGTAGCCGCAGCCATCTGTTCATACAGACTTATTGCATCCAGCTCGGCTATTATCCCTGCCCTCAAAATTTCTTTATCCATATCATCCTTACCCACTTTTGATAGGTCAATAGGCATATTTGATAACATAATTAGCACTCCTTTCAAATTTAATAACTTCTTATTAATCTTAAACTTACAAAATCTATAACTTACAGTTATCCCTTACCATATTCTCCTGGCCTCCAATTAAACTATCCAGATTTTTCTATCCATCAGTCCAGGATTTTTAAAGTCCCGATGGATTTATCAAAAGCCTCTATATTCTCATAAAGATTTTCTAAATCTGAAGTAAAAGTTAATATCCAGAAATCAGACTCATGCTTTATTATATACTGGGCCACGCCTGCATCAGCTCCTTCAACCTCCTGCTCGATTAAAGTCCTCCCTATTTCTTCATAGTTTCCCGGAGAAACAACCTCCTGCTCCACTATATTAAATTCATAGCCTGCTTCTTCATATTTCTTTGATAGGTCTTCATAGGTAAGGTCCATATATTCATCAAGGGATAAGAATGGAGCAGGTTCTCCGGTAATTGTAAGATTGCTCACACTTTCGCCCCGGGCAGCTGTTTCTTTATCATAACCAAAAAACAATAAAAGTTTCTTATTTTCTTCCACCTTCTCAGCCAGTTCTTCCTGTCCCAGTTCCTCAAGCTCTTCCGCAACCGACTCCAGCTCTTCTTTCGTGCCACCCTCCCAGTTTTCTGGTAAAGTTATCTCAAAATCACTCCCCATAAACTCAGCCACCGTGGGCTCAACCTGTGCAACTGAACTGCAGCTTACTGTTGCCAGACTCATTATTACTAATGCTGTAATTGTAATCAAAACTAAAAAAACTTTTTTCATAATATCCTCTTATTTTTATACTCTTATTTTACCAAACGATTCAGAATAGCTTATATTATATCAATTTTAATCATACTTGTTACCCTTATTTTCAATCAATTACAGTATCTCTTCCTTAAAATAAAATAAACCTAAATATCCTTTTAGCTTTTTTGCTATCTCCTGATTATCACTATTTTATCCCCGTTATAATGCTCCTGTTAATAACTGTCGGCCTGTACCTTATATCCTTAAAACCTGCTTCTTCAAGGATTTTTTTCATCTCAGGGATAGAATAACATTTACCTTCGGTAAGAAACATAAGAAGCACCGAATATTCTGCAGCTGGCACCGGCCCGGTTTTATCTTCATTGATATGAACACCATGGATAATTACCATCCCACCAGTATTTAGGCTTTTATATGAACTATCTAAAATATATCTAACTCTATCAAAATCCCAATCATGAACGACATGAGATAATAGATGAATATCGTAACCTTCAGGAAGGTTTTCTTTAAACATATCTCCTGTGATTACATCCATTCTATCTTTTAACCGGGATTTTTTTATTGAAAACTCTGTTAATTTATTCACAGGAGGCTTTTCAAATACAGTCGCCTCGAGATTGGGGTATTTTTGCAGTAGTACAGCAGAATATATGCCTGTTGAGCCTCCTATATCAAGTAATTTTTTATATTTACCCAAATCAACTGCATTAAGCAATCCATTTGCCAGATAAGCACCCCTGCCATTTACTCCGGCGGAATAAGACCTGGCAAAATCAATATTCTCCATAGAAGTCGCCCAGTCTTCTCTTTTTTTTATTGCTGCCCAATCTGCCGGCTTTCCGGTAATTAGAACTTTCCTCATCTCCATACATGCAGGCCGGTCTTTTAATGAGCCGGCATAATAGCTTAAATCAAAAAAAGATTCACTGTCAAGATAATCATCCGCAACATCCGAAAGATAAAATCTGTTATCTTTTTCCCCTATAAAACCGTATGCTTTAAACAGGGTCAACATTACATCCAGCGGCCTTTTTTTAATTTTAAGCGACCTGCTTATACCTTCAATATCATATGGATGTTTCTTTATAAAATTAAAAAAATCAAAATATCCCACAGCGGCAATGAACAAGTCATTTGCAAATGCACTGTCCCGTAGCCTGAATATAAGCTCCGGTGAGGTTTTAGGTATATTTCCTCCAATCATTTAGGAATCCTTTTTATTATAATATTTCCATATTAAAGCCAAACTTCTCTATATATTTTTTCTCTGATACTTTAAACCAGTATTCGAATAATTCTCTTTCAAATTCAGGGTAATTTTTATATCTTTTCTCTATTATGCTCCAGAATCTATTATTATGTCTCTTCTCAATAACATGGGCTGCCTCATGAAATATAATATATTCAATAACATATTCCGGTAAATATTTCATTAATCTGTTAACTGTTAAATTCTTAACCGGACTTAAGCTTGCCCATTTTGTTTTCATTTTCCTAAAATAAATTTGGTTTACTTTTACTTTCAAATCTTTAGATACTCCACTAACAATACTACATACCAGATTTATAAAATCATCATCAGACCTCTCTACAAGCTCCTTTTCCTTTGCACTTTCCAGACACTCCTCTATAAAATTAATCTTTTTATCAATCCAATTTTTATGTCTTTCCAAAAAAGTTTCAGATTTATATCCAAACGGAAGAATAAAAACAAGACTTCCTGTTTTTAGCTCTATTCTTGGATATTTAATATCCCTGTATGAAACTTTATATGAATAATTATTTAGTACCATAATTTTTAATTTGCTCCATAAATTTTTTATGCAAATCATCCATTTCTTCCAGGGTAATTCCATATTTTCTTTTAAGTTTCCTGGAAAATTTTCTGACTTCCCTTTCCACTCTTTTCTCTTCTGTGGGCTGATTAAACCATCCGGGGAATAAGTAATCTTTTAGCTTAATTGATATATCTGTTACCCCATCTAATAGTTCCTCTTTTTCCCCAAATTTATCCTCAAGAGTAAGAAGCAAAGAATACTGAAGGTCTGAAAAACCCAGAGCTCCCTTTCTGCTGCTTAAGCTGCTTATTTCACGGAATATTTTCCTGCTTTCTAAATATATTCTTTCGTAATCCTTTGTTTTTTCTTTCCATAACTCAAGTAGTCTTTCCACTCTTTCAACCAGAGACTGGTAAATAGGATTTTTATGTCTTTCAACAAGGATAAGCTTGTTTAAAGCAAAAAGCATATTTGCCGCTTTTTCTTTTTTGCTTTTTATTTTTTTCTCCAACTCTTCAAGGTATTTCTCATCGAAAGTAACTTCGGGAAGCCCGGTTTCAATACTTTTTATTTCGATAGATTGATGAATGAATTTTATAGTTTTATCAAAATATTTTTCTA
>CAZQQX010000013.1:0-8364 GCA_964595565.1 uncultured Actinomycetota bacterium | reverse complement strand
TTTATTTCGATAGATTGATGAATGAATTTTATAGTTTTATCAAAATATTTTTCTACATAATCCTCAATCGGAGGCTCCTGGTTTACAACCTTCATATAATAGGTATAAACAGCCGAAATCCACTTGTAATCTTCCAGATAGCAAACCTTTATTTCTTTTGAACCGAGAAGCTCAAAAAGTTTTCGCAGACTCCTGTAACCTGCGACAAATTCCCTTTCATCCACTTTACTGGTAGTTAAAAGCTCAACAGCTTCCAGCAAAGTATCCCTGTCAAAATTTCCGGCCAGTCTACCAAAAACATTAAGCATTTTAGCAATGAGGTCTCTGAATTCTTTTTCAACACTTTCATAATCTAAAATTACACTTTTTACATCCTCTTCATTATAAATTTTAAAAGCCTTTTTTAGCTCACCCAGAACTCCTACATAATCAATAACAATACCTGCTTCTTTTAAGTCTTTATATGGCCGGTTTGTTCTGGCTATTGCCTGAAGAAGTCTATGTTCTTTAAGCGGTTTATCAAGATACATGACCTCCAGCTCCGGAGCATCAAACCCTGTAAGAAGCATCTCGGTAACAATAAGTATCTTAGGATATTTCTCATTTTTGTATTTATCTATGGCAATATTTTTAAAAACTTTACTATCTCTGGTTCCATACCTTACTCCAGCTTCGGCAACTCTCTCTGCCAGTTCTTCATGCTTTTCAATCCTGTTGTAAGTCATAACTGTATCTGAGTATTCAGATGGCAGGTACTTATCCAGAGCTTTCTTGTACCTGTCACACGCCAGCCTGCTGGCAGCTACAATCATTGCCTTGAATTTGCCATCAACGTTCTCTCTAAAATGCTCGGCTATATCCTTCGCTATCAGGTTAATACGATTTGTACCTTCCAGATATACTTTAATTGAATTGAGCTTATCTCCAATTCTACTCCTGACTCTCTCTTTTACATCTTCAGGAATTTCATCAAACTCTGAATCCAGGAAACTCTCAAGCATATCCTTATTCAAGTGGGCTTCTTCAATTAACCTGGGCTGGTAAACTATTTTAATTGTAAATTTATCTTTTATGGAATCGGCAATAAAATATTTATCGAGATATAATTCATCCGGAGGATAGCTAAATTCAATGTATGTATCTCTTCCTTCTTTTGATACTGGAGTCCCGGTAAAGGCAAAGAAAAAAGCATTTTTTAAAATACTTTTCATCTGAGAGGCAAGTAGTCCATATTGAGTCCTGTGCCCCTCATCTATAAAGACCGCTACATTTTTTCTGTTCATTATTGATTCTTTGCTTCTGGAAATCTCTTCAAGTTTTTTCTGAATGGGGCTAATTTCTTCAGGCCTGAATTTATGAATAAGAGTTATAAATATTCCTCTTTTACCGCGATAATCATCATACTCTAAAATCCTTTTAAGCTCGCTAATTTTATCTATTACCTCGGGCTTTTCAATATCCAGGAAATTAAACTCATCACTAAGCTGGCCTTCGAGTTCATCTCTATCTACAATAAAAAATATGGTTGGGTTTTCTAATTTATTCAGATGATAAAGTTTATTAGCAGCAAATATCATGGTAAAGGTCTTACCGCTTCCCTGCCAGTGCCATATCAGCCCCTTATTTTTTTCATCTTTTCCTGCCAGATTATCCTCTACTCTTTTTACTATTTTTTCAGAAGCTCTGTATTGCATATAACGGCATATTATTTTACTTGCTTCTTCTCTTTCAATTCTTAAAAATATATAGTTACTAATTATATCCAGAACAGTATCACGGGATAGCATCTCCACTGCCGAATCAATGGCATCTTTTCCCTCACAGCGCCATAAATGTGTTAGAGTTTCTTCACTCCAGGTTACGATAGGAAAATACCTTGAAGTAACCTCTGCGGCAACTCCAATCTGGACATATTTGTAAAGGTCAGGAACTGTATTTATGTAATCTATAATCTGCCTGTATGCTGTATGCCAGTTCTCAGAAACAATTACGGGATTTTTGCATTCTATATTTATAACAGGAATACCATTAATATAAAGTATGATATCTACTCTTATAAAATCCCTTCCGTGATAATAAACCTGTCTTGATACCACAAATTCATTGTTGCCGGTATTCTTAAAGTCAAAAAGTCTTACATATTTTATACCTTTTTCTTTTTCAGGCTTTACCGGTATACCATATTTATAGTAATTTAGTATCGCTTTTGAACCTTCAATGCCAGTACCGGTAATTTTTAATATATTTATTGCTTTATTTATTTCATCACTTCCAATACCTTTTTCTTTATTTATGGTCCTTAGATTTCTTAATAGAGAAGAAACAAGAAGTGGTTCTTCATAGCTTACTCTTTCCAGGCTATCGGCAGAAATAAATCTCCAGCCCTTTTCTTCAAGTTTGCTTATTATGTAATCTTCAAGTTTTTTCTCTTTAAAGGTCATATTATGCCTCCACTTTCACCCTTCTTCTGCCTGTTAGCAAATCATTCATCAGTCCCTTTTTTACTCTTTCTAATTTTTTCTTCTTCTTTTTTAGCAGTTTAATTCTTATATCAACTGTAGAAAGGATTTCTGCTATTTTATTTTGTTCTTGGATAGAAGGAAGAGGAATTCTTAATCTTTTGACTTGGGATGTATTTAAAGCAGGATATTGAGCTCCTACCATTGCTCTATTAAACTGCGAAACAAGTGCTTTTGAAAATAGTGTATATAATAAGAACTGAGGTAAAATTTTATCTTTACATCTTAATACCGCAAAACCAGTTGAACAAATTTGCCTATCATATATCTTCGGAATAATAGCAAACGCTTTTAGATAAGGCCTAACTGTAGACATGATTACATCATTGTATCTAACTTCCCTCCTCGCTCTTGAGGGAGCTTTTCTACCAATAATCTCTTTAACATCTTTTATGCTTCCAGTCTCGTTTTCAACTGAGTCAATATCTATATAAAAGAATTTTCTCTCCTGTAACTCTCTTCTGGGGTCTTTTAATTCTTTATTAATATCTGTAACTTCTTCCATCTCTACTAAACCCCACTCTTTAGGAATTCCTCCTATCTCCGTTTCTTTAAACTCTTCATGTCCAATTCCTTTAGTTAGAAGCTTCTGCATCAAAGCTTTTTTTAGCCTTAATGTCTTTGCTATAGAGCCATCAACCTCTTCAATAGATTGGCCAACTGTTGAGAGAATTGTCGCTATTCCGTTCTGTTCTATGAGTGTCGGGATAGGTAACTTTATTCGAATAAATTCTTTTTTGGGTAGATTCCGTAAACCAGTTGATGTCTGCTGCATATATCTAAGTAATTGATAATATCTTGACGAACTTAGAAAATAATATAAGAATTTAGAATTAATATCTTTAACTCGAATTCTAATTAAAAAATTTGAAAAAAGATAAATATTCTTATCATTTAAACTCTTAAAAAGTGCAACTCTTCCTATTAGATGAGGTGAGCCACTCGATCCAACTACTAAAATATCGCCATCTTTTAGACGATATCTACTAACCTTATCTTTTGGTATTATCCTAGAAGCAATATTTGAAAAATTTATCTTCCCTTCATGAGTTATCTCTGTAGAACGTATAACAGGATAAGATTCTACACCTTTAATTGGATCACTTCCCCAAATACCATTCCCATAAAGTTCTATTAATTCCCCAATTCTCCTTATACTCCAATCTTCTGGAATTTTCGACATCTCTGTTTCTTTAAATTCTTTTTTATTCACTCTATGCCCCAAATATTCTAACTTGTCCTTATTTACACTCTTAGATTACAACAACATTCAAGTCTCCTAATATTATATTCACTAAAATCTTTGGCACATAAATGTCACATTTATGACACATTAACCAAAGTAGAAACTTATTTTATAAAAAAACTAATTGAATTCTCTTTAAATCATAGCTAATTGCATATAAATAATATTTCTCTTTGATATAGCATTTTTTACTAATATATATAAATTTCCAAAAAGATCCTGAAATATCTCTCAGTTTATGAGACATTTTAATGTCCCAAAAATGTCTCATAAACATATTGCGAGTCTCCCAAAAGCTATTCAGTTTATCTTTTAGCTCTATCTTATTATTTTACTTTCTAACCTTTTAAATTATTAATCACGATAATAACTGTATAGTTATAAAATCATTACTTAAGCTATTACATTGACAAAAATCTTAAATATTGTTAAATTATAGTTGACTTGGGGAATTGCTAGAGATGTCGGTCTCCGACTATCGTTAACATAGCATTCTACCCTGAGTCATTTTTTTAGGCCTCCAATACCAGATATTATATTTTGTATATTCTTTTTCTAATCTATTTTTTGGAATTCTACTCCAAAAATCTTCTAGTAGGCTTGGCACCTTAATCTTTCTAACAAGGTATTCTCTCAATTTATTTTTCCAGATATTGCTGGTAGGAATTAAATTATTTAAAATACATCCAAGAAGTATATCATTTAACTGTATCACCTGATAACTTTCTCCATTAGAAGGCACGTCACTAATACTTTTTAATATTGGTGTAACAGACTGATTCTTGCCATCTATATTTTCTGAACAAAATTCTTCTCTCATTTTTTCTATAAATAAATCTCCATCACACCTTGTTAAGCCATCAGTCAGTAATACTCCATTATAAATTTTTGCAGTATTGTATCTCAGTAGCATTTCCGCAAATTTTTTATAAGCTCTTGCCCATTTTATTTTGTTCTCTTCATCATACTTTCCAAACTTATTTAAATCTAGTTTTGAAGTTTCAATTACAACAGCTCTAAAATAGCTTGTGCTTTTTAAAAAAGAATTTATCATCATTGTACCTACTTTAAAATTTTCTTCACAATAACAGTTGTTGTACTTTATTTCTTTAAAGGATCCATTACTATTAAAAAAATTTTCATTAGTTTTTATTTGTCTTATTTCCCTCAATAAAAATTTATGATGAGGGTTAAACAATGCCCCAAGTAAAAAGTATTTCTTATTATCATAGGATTCATCTAAATAAATTATCAATTCTTATTCCCCTTTTATTTAATGTTCAAGAACTATCATTAAATTCATAAATTTATAGTAACTCTTCCAGTGACCTTTATGGCGGGGCTGGTTTTTATTTTCAATAGTTGTTTTTTTACAATAATATAATCCCGAACCTAATCCCGAATCTAATCCCGAACTATATCTTATATCACATTAAAATATAACTTAAATTCCTGCCTTTTCCTTCAGTTTTTACCACTTTTAAATCCAGTAATTTTCTTATTTCCTTTAAAGCAGCCCTATCTGAAATTCCAAACATATCTCTTATGTCTCTGTTTCTTATCCTTCCATTCTGGACTATATATTCTATAATCCTAATCTGCCTTTCGGTTAAAGCTATCTGCCCTTTTTCCTTTAAAAACTTAATATCCTTGCTTAATCCAATAACTTTTTTCTCAACAGCTTTTGTGCTTAACGCAACTCCCTCTGTAAAGTATTCCAACCACCCTGTAAGTTCCCGTGTTTCTTGATTCACATTTTTAAGTGCCTTATAATAGTTTCTCCTGTCGCTATCATAATAATCATCAAGCACAAAGAATCTTTTAACATCAAACCCTCGCCTGTAAAGTACCATAGTAGCCATAACTCTTGCTGTCCTGCCGTTTCCATCTATAAAGGGGTGGATTCTAACAATTTCATAATGGGTAATACCGGCATGAAGAACCGAGTCAATTTCATTTACTTCTGTTGAATTAAACCAATTCAAAAAATCGTCCACCAGTAAAGGAACTTTATCTGTGGAAGGAGGTTTAAACACTACCTCTCCTGTAAACTTATTTCCTACAAAAACCTCGCGATTCCGTAATACTCCCTCATCTCTGGGATTTTCCAGAGTCTTATCTGTTACTATTTTATGAATCTTAAGAAAATCTTTTACAGTAAAAGGATTTCTTTTTGCAAAATCCGGCAACATTCCCAGCGCTTGAAGATAATTTAATACTTCCTGCTTATCTTTTCTACTAACCATTATATCCCTGCCTGCAGCAAGGTTACTTACCTCACCCAAAGAGAGTGGGTTGCCTTCTATTGCAGTTGACGAATGAGCACTTTTCAGTACTGCTTCTCTTCTTAATTTAACTCCCCATTTTGGAATTAAACGGGCATTCATAATAAATGTCCTGGAAGCTGTAATTGCTGTTAAATTTTTAACTATTTTATTTGTATATTTAAAATTTGGTTTAAACATCTATCTTTAATTCCTTAAGATAATTTGCAATCTTCTCTTCTGTTTCTGAAAGCTTCTGATTAATACTTTTTATATCTTTCCATTCTTCTACTATATCTATCTCTTCAATTTCTTCTTCCGGATACACATAAAGAGTAACATTTAAGTTATAGTCATTTTCTTTTATCTTTTCTTTTTCAATAAGCTCGGAGAATCCTTTTTGCTCATCACTGCTTTTATATGCTTTTACTATTTTTTCAATATTTTTATCCCCGAGACGGTTAAGCTTCCTTACTTCCGGGTGGCTCTCAAATTCTTTGCTGGCATTTATAAATTGAATTTTATCCTTTTTAAAATCTGGCTTGTTTCTATTTAAAATTATTATGGCTCCGGGGGCTCCGGTATTATAAAAAAGCTTTTCGGGAAGAAGAATAATGGTTTCTATTAAATCCTTCTCCACTATCTTTGACCTTATAGCTTTTTCTTTGCCGCCTCTAAACAGGCAGCCATTGTCTATAACCACTCCTACTTTTCCGTTTTCTTTATCTGCTGATGCCAGCATATGCTGTATCCATGCCCAGTCAGCTGATTGCCGGGGAGGAAAACCGTAACCAAACCTTTTTGGCCAGAATTCTCCTTTTCTTAAAACTTCCTCGTCGTAACCGTCCTGATTCCAGGGAGGATTGGCTATAACAATATCAAAAGTATCCATCTCGCCGAATTCATCTTTAAATTTGGGAGAATTCAACGTATCGCCATAGACAATATTTGCATTTATAATATCATGGATATTTAAATTCATCTTTGCCAGAGCCAGTGTCTTATGATTTGCTTCCTGCCCATAAAGAAATAACTTATTGGCAGAATCCTTTCCCAGATTGTCTTTTACATGCCTGTATGAACTTATAAGCATTCCACCCGAACCGCATGCAGGGTCATAAACACTCTGACCGGGCTTTGGGTCAAGCATTTCTACTATCAGTTTTATAACTTCCCTTGCAGTATATACTTCTCCCTCCTTGGCTTTCTGGGGAGCAAAATATCTTAGAATCCATTCA
Source organism: uncultured Actinomycetota bacterium (assembly GCA_964595565.1). Classification (GTDB taxonomy): domain Bacteria; phylum Actinomycetota; class Humimicrobiia; order Humimicrobiales; family Humimicrobiaceae; genus JAQVEM01. The sequence continues at coordinate 1,097 of CAZQQX010000013.1, read as the reverse complement.
TAAGCATCGCCTAAAATATCAGGGGAAACATTATGAAGTAACTTTTCGCTAAAAAGTTCTATAAGCTGCCTTAAAATCTCCGCATTTTCCCTGCTTGTAGTAAACTGAACAAAATCTATATTTCCAAATACAGTTTTTAAGTCCGGATTGGTTTCTGCAATAGCTTTCATTGCAGCAGAAAAATTTTCAGGGACCCTTGCCGGGTCTTTCTTTCTTAATTTATCCCACGAAAAATTTTCAGGAATATTATAGTCATGATATGCAGAGTTTCTTGCCTCTTTTCTAGCTTCTTCTTCGCTTAGGCCATCAGTAATAGCTTCTTCGTAAGCAATTTGATACTCTGTCTCCCACTTATCACTCATCCTTTTATAAAAAAGAAGTACCAGTATAAAAGAATAATCCACCCTGGTTCTAATAAGGTCTGCTGCTGATTTTAATATCCTCTCAAGTTCACCCCTGGTTATTTTCCCTTTATCAATTGATAGAGTATCGGAAATCATATCTCTTTTACTCTTGAGCCTGTATATTCTTTTTCTGGCATCTTTAGGGTCAAACTCAACTTTAACCATTCCTTCTTTTCTCAGTTCGGACAGTACTACAACAACTTCATCTCTTTCATCTTTTATACCACTGATTCCCTTGCCCATTTCGATAGCTGCTTCTTCCAGACGAAAGGGACTTGATTGAAATGATTTCCATAAAATCTCGTATCTTTTATCTATCCAGTCCGGTAACATATTTTTATCCGCCTTCTATTAAAGTTAATTATTAGATAAGTTTATTAATTTTAACTTATCTTATAACTATAAAGTATATATGTCAATAGGAATGCACAAAGATCGCATTGAGCTTAAAAATCTAAAAGAACTACTCTGCCATCTTTTTTTCTGTCTGGCTTTTCCTACTGAGAGATGTGTCAGTAAATTTATTTAAGCTATTAATATATGGACATATATACCAAAAGTAATTATATTTTAAACCGTAGATTAAAATTTAACATTGAGAAATACTATTTTGGTAACCTTAGAAAAAGGACCTTCCATTGAAAAAGAAAAAATGTTTATTTGCAATTATTTTACCAATATCCCTGCTTCTTT
>CAZQQX010000012.1:28027-47358 GCA_964595565.1 uncultured Actinomycetota bacterium | reverse complement strand
ATTTTAATAATTTCTTTTAAAAGCTGGTTCTAAATTTCGCAATCCGGGTCAGCCAGTTAATAATACAATCGTCTTTACAAGCAAATCAAATGGTTTATTCCAGGCATACTCTAGCTTTTGGCCTCTTAGCTTTAAGTTCATGAGTAAAAAATTAATTAACTGTCTTTTTTACTCTATTTTAGAATTTTTAAATAATCCTGGTGCTATAGAGCATAAACTTAATAAGTAAATAAACATAATTGAGTATTTTTCATCAGCTTCGGTTATCCTTTTTAATCTATCTATCAATTCATATTGTTTCTGTTTAAGTCCTGTTGCCTTTTAGTCATATTCATCTTAAGTAATTCTCATATTTTTACGAATTATCAATAAAGTAGCACCGGTTAAATGAATTTCAAGAACTGGGTACATAATGGTGCTTGTAGCTAAAATTTTTATATAGATTTCTTAAATCTTTAAGGTATGGATTCAGGTTAATAGAGAAATATCATAACTAATTGAAATATTTAAATATGAAATTATAATAAAGGTATAATTATCATCAAAACTAAAAAGATGCTGGATTTAAAAACAGTCATAAAGATTTTAAAAGCAATATCAGATGAGGGAAGGTTAAGAATTATCTCACTCTTAATCAGTAAGAAAGGCCTCTGCGTATGTGAGATAAGGGAGCTTATTGGGCTCTCCCAGCCAACCATATCAAGCCACCTTAAAAAACTTGAAAACAGCGGCCTTGTAAATTTCAGCAAAGACGGAAAGTGGATAAACTACAATTTAGATCCTAGTCTTGATTCTGAAACTAAAAAACTTCTAAAAGATATAATTTTCATAATAAAAGATGACCCCCGGATTAAAGACGACATTACCAGGCTAGCCACTGTAAATAGGGAAGATATCTGTAACAGGCAATGAAACCTTAAATATTGAAATTCCTGAATAATTAAATTATCTCTGTATTCTGCAAAAAAAGGAAATAAATTAAGTAAAATAAATTGACAATTTTAAATATATAGATATGATATACAATAAGATTATTGCTATTGTCAAAAAAATGGAACAGTTAAGAAAACTAAATAGGATACTAAAGTCCCTTTCCGACGAAGGCAGGTTAAGGATTGTGTTTTTACTTAATAAAAAGAAAAGTCTCTGTGTAAATGAGATAAGAGAAATTATTGATTTGTCCCAGCCAACTATATCAAGCCACCTGGAGGTCTTAGAATACCAGGAAATCATGCCTGGTCTTTTTGGTTAAAGCAAAGCATGTTCACTGGTGCATAATAGACCCCGCAAAAGCCAGAGGGACAAAGGAAGAAAAGCTTGCGATCTTCAAAAAAGTAAGAGACGAGGTAGAAAAAAAGATACTTAATTTTATAGAGAGGAACTAGATATTCATGGAAATTTTTATTGAGGCAGTAAAATTAGGATGGGGCGCATTAATGAAGTATCTTTCAGCCTATGCACTTACCTGTCTGGTACCCGCTTTCTTCATAGCAGGACTGAAAAGGTTGATACAAAAAATAAGCTTCTTTGACAAATACCTATCTATATGGGCTATCTTCTGTACTGAAGCAGGGGTAGCCATTTTAAGACTAATTCTTCGTAGGTATCTTAATCATTTGATCCAAAAAAGTCTATTCAACAAGAGGAAAAATATACTTCTTAATAACTATAAAGTTTTTATGCCAGCCCCAGATCCACACCTCTGGTATCTCAAGATAGGCACCTTACATTATGCTTTCAAATCTGGGATTAATAAACCAGCTTATATACGATGCTGTTGAAAACCTGGATAGAGAATATCTGGTTCGTATTGAAAATGTTGCGAAAGAATTTACTCGGCAGGATTCCTGGCGAAAGAAAAATAATTCCTGACTGCATTCCCAATCTTATGCCAGCGGGACTGGTGAATTGGTTTGATTACCGGTACATCAAAATTTAAATAATTTGTCGTAGCTTTACTCAGATCTGAATAATATCCCCGGTACTCTGCCGGTAGGAGCTCTGCCACTTGATACATTATCTCATCTGCAATCAACTGGCGTTCTTTTTTATCTGGATAGGCACTGCCCGGGCTAGTCATGAATGGCGCGCCAACCTGAATTGTGACCTTTGTCCTGCGCAACTTTTTGATGTTCTCAAAAAACTTTTCCCCACCATACTGGACAACAGGCATAATCGTAGCCTTGCTTTTCATGGCAATTACCACCACACCGGTATGTGCCTTGATTAGCCGCCCATTTTTTGTGCGTGTTCCCTCAGGTGCAATAACAAAAAAATGTCCCTGATTAAGAGCGTCGGTTGCTTTGTTTAAAGCTTGGAAATCAGCAGTACCCCGGTCAACCGGAATGGACCCCCAGGTATTAAACAGGAATTTTAAAAATGGGGACTCAAATGTCTCCTTTTTAACCAGAAAAAAGATCTTACGGGGGTATGAAAAGGCCAGAGCTACAAGCACGTCTAAAGAGTTTATATGATTTCCAATCAATATCAATGGACCATTACGCGGCACAGCCTTCAATACTTTTTTATTTATATCGCATGTCACAAATAATATAAACCTCATAAGAAGGTTGATTAGAAATTTAATCATTTATTATCAGCCTCCAACTATTAAATCAATCTGTTTTGTGAATATTTTTGCATTCAGAGAATCTCCCTTTTCACAAATCGTTTCTCCGTCAGCATGCACTGGAAGGCTTCCTTTCAGCGCAGTGATTTCAATACTGCCGGTCAATGGCATTTTGACGGAGGGATGACCTTCTTGCTTCCCGGTCATAATTTTGCCCATCAATTTGATAGCGCCAATCCTGCTTACCTGCTCTACTATCATTAGACTGAACAATCCGTCATCAGGTTTCGATAAAGGTGTCATCTTGAATGAAGTGCCCATCCGCCACCCATTCATAACTGATATGATAAGACACTGTTTCTCAAAAGTATCATTATCAATTTTAACCCTCAGGGTTGGGGCTTTGAAATACAAAAATATCGTTTTTATGGCAGCAATCAAATAACCCGGTATCCCTGATAGGAAGCCGGGTAATTTTGCTGCTTCAAAACCCACGATGGTATCAAAGCCAATGCCAATTCCATTCCCAAAATACTTACCCTGAGGATAATTTCCTCCAAAGACCTGTCCCACATCAATTGTTCTCGTTTTTCCGGCTGCAATTGCTTTTACAGCATCTTCAAACTCTGCGGGAATCCCCATGCTGGCAGCAAAATCATTACCCCGCCCTGCGGGGATCACTGCCAGCTTCGGGATTTTCTTACCTTCAAGTTTAGATGCCATCAGGCCGTTAATGATTTCATTTGAAGTGCCGTCACCGCCTACGGCAACGACTACATCATAGTCTTTTTCTGCAGCCTCCCGGGCCAGGATAGTAGGATCACCGGGTCTGGCTGAAACTATCAGTGAATAATCTGACAGATACTTCTCTAATAGTTTTTCAATTTTTGGTTTGTTTTTTAAAGCTGCACCCTTTGCAGCACTTGGATTTAGTATAACCAGATATTTCATATTGATGATAATAACCCTTATTATTAATAATTTAAAGATATTTATCCTGGAACAGGCATACTGCCCATTAACAATTTGATTCCGCTATAAAAATATCCCTGCCAAAGCTCAATAATTTAGTTCTAATCTTAATATTTTTTTAAATTTATAATTGTTATTGCATTATAATAATATTTAATTTATAATGATTATAATTTATATAATAAGATTCCCGGTAGAATCAGAAAATGAAAAGTATTGCTGAAAAATTAAAGGAGAAGAATATAAGGCCTTCTTACCAGAGAATGAAGATATTTGAGTATCTTAACAATGAGAGGAATCATCCAACGGCTGACCAGATATTCAGGTATCTGGTTAAAGAGATGCCAACTCTTTCGAAAGCTACTGTATATAATACCATGGATATATTCAGGAAAGCAGGGCTGGTAAGGGTGGTAAACATAGAAGATAATGAGGCAAGGTATGATAGTGAAGTATCTGTCCACGGTCATTTTAAATGCGAGTTATGCGGAAAGATATATGACTTTCCGATAGATACCGATGCTTTATCATCTAATGTCTTGAAAGGTTTCAAAATAACCGAGAAGGATGTGTATTTCAGGGGCATTTGCCCGGAATGCCGTAATAGAAACAAATAATTGAAAGGATAATGGACAATGGAAGGATTAGAAGAAAAAAAAGAATACCAGATGCCGCTCATAGGAGACCCTGCTCCATCATTTAAGGCTGTAACTACTCAGGGCGAGATTAATTTCCCGCAGGATTATAAAGGGAAATGGGTAATACTGTTCAGTCACCCGGCAGACTTTACACCGGTTTGCACCACAGAATTTATAACTTTTGCTTCCATGATTGGTGAGTTTAGAAAACTAAATACCGAACTAATCGGTCTTTCGGTGGACTCTCTTTATGCTCATATTGCCTGGCTCAGGACCATACAGGAGAAGATTGAATGGAAAGGACATAAAAATGTAGAAGTAACCTTTCCTTTAATCGAAGACATAAAGATGGAAGTAGCCAACAAGTTTGGCATGATACACCCCAACCAGTCTACCAGCCAGGCAGTAAGGGCAGTATTTATTATTGACCCCAAAGCAGTAATCAGGGCAATTTTATATTATCCATCTTCTACCGGCAGAAATTTTGATGAAATAAAGAGGCTGGTACTGGCTCTTCAGAAGGCGGACAAAGATAAGGTTGCAACACCGGCTGATTGGAGACCGGGAGATGATTGCATAATTCCTCCTCCGGGTTCATGTGGAACCGCAAAAGAGCGGATGGAGACAAAAGAAGAAGACAGGTATTGTCTTGACTGGTTCCTTTGCTTTAGAAAAGAGAGGAAGTAGTGGTGTTTGTTCGGTTAAAGGATTTCCGGTAGTTGTAGGCTTAGCCCCTACTTTTTACTGGCCATATTTGTACTATAAAAATTTTCACGCCTGTGTTCCAGACTAATGGGTTATAATCTCCCGGGTAAGGAGTAATTATTTAGGAATATGAAGATATATATAATTATAACAGTAATAACTATCGTGATTATTGCGACAGTACTGGGGTTTATATTTTTCAATATAAATAACAATTCTAAAAAAGATAACCAAAAGGAATCTGTAATGATTGTTCCGGATTATAAGAACAGCCGGTATAAAGAAATATATCTGGCAGGGGGATGTTTCTGGGGGCTTCAGGCCTATATTGACCGTATAAGTGGAATTGAGTACACCAATGTGGGATATGCAAATGGAACAGGTGATAAAACAGATTATAACTCTATCAAAGAAACAGGACACGCAGAGACTGTATATGTGGTTTATGACCCCGAGAAAATATCCCTTGCCCGGCTTCTCGGTTATTATTATGCAGTAATAGACCCGACAGCCCTGAACCGGCAGGGAAATGACAGGGGCGGTCAATACCGTTCAGGTATATATTATGTGGATGAGGGAGATAGAGAAATAATTGATTCGGTAACAGCGGATGAACAGGCAAAATATAGCGAAAAGATTGTAACGGAGGTAGAGCCTGTTAAAAATTATGTTTTAGCAGAGGATTACCACCAGAACTATCTTGAAAAAAATGCCGGCGGCTACTCTCATATAAATTTAAGCAAAATACAGGAAGTAAAACCATTAGTCAACCTGGAAGATTACCCAAAGCCAACCGATGAAGAAATAAAGAAAAAATTAACCGGTCTGCAGTTCAGTATTACCCGGGAGAGCTTTACGGAAAGCCCTTTTGAAAATGAATACTGGGATAACAAAGAAGCCGGTCTGTATGTTGACATAGTAACGGGAGAGCCCTTATTCTTGTCTACGGATAAATATAATTCCGGTACAGGATGGCCATCTTTTACCAGACCCATACAGTGGAGTGTTGTAACCTACCACACGGATAAATCTGCCGGTATGGAAAGAATAGAGGTAAGAAGCAGAAGCGGAGACAGTCATTTGGGCCACCTGTTTTATGACGGGCCTGCTGAAGAAGGAGGACTGCGTTATTGTATAAATAGCGGCGCACTGGATTTCGTAAGACTGGGTGAGCTGGAAGAACGTGGATATGGGAAGTTTAAAGTATTATTTGAATAGGCGCTTGATGCTATAAGCAGGCTCTCACAAAATAAAATAAAGCTTTTTTATAAGGTTTGAAGCAGGGTTATTATGCATTTAATTATTGGAAACTTTATTCAAATAACCCAAATTGCTGTTGGCTAAATTAAAACAAGCACAGGAATATGCAGTTTTTTTCATTTCTGATTGCAGGGGTCATGTGGAATTATATAAACGTCTTGGTTCCATTTTCTCTGACGGCATAACAGCATTAATGGCCGCAATTCTGTATTGTTTAATCTATTTTAAAAAAGCTGTCCTTTATGTCTACAATGTGAAAATTGTAATTTAACCTGGAAGCAAAAAAAATACCGTAATTAAATTCAAAGATATTTATGCAGCACGGGTCCTGGTTAATTTTCCAGATGCCTGATTCCCCAATATCCAGCATTTCTGAGATAAGCAGCTTGTTAATAATCCTATGAGTTACTATTGCCAGAAAAGAACCGGCATGGTTTGCTACAATCTCTTTTAAAGTTTTCCAGGACCTCTTCCGGGCATCATACAGCATTTCTCCTCCCGGAATAGTTGCTTTGTATGGTTCTCTCATCCACTGATTGAAAATTTCCGGATACTCTAATTTGGCTTCATCGTATCCTTTCCCTTCCCAGTCACCAAAATTCAGGTCTAAAAATCCGTCTTCCTTCTTGAGCTTAACATTATTTTTCTGGTATTTTTTTATAATCTCGGCTGTTTTATATGCTCTGCTTAAGGGACTTGAAAATATCACATCAAAATCTATGACTTTAAGAAATTTTCCGGTTTCTTCTGCCTGCCTGATGCCGGTACTATCAAGAGGAACGTCAATATGTCCCCTGAAAAGCTTTTTTTCATTGAATTCTGTATTTCCATGCCTGATAAGAAATATGACTTTTTTATTATTTTCCATATCTTTTCCCCTCTATTTATGATGGTTATTTTAAGACTACGGCTAACTGTGAATTTTCGTACCTTTTATATTATCATAAAAGTGTGGTTTATTTTAAACAGAAAAAGGAACCAAAAATACTGCTTTCATCTTTAATTATAGAAAAGGTAAATTATTTTATTATTAAAAATCCGGATATTTTGAAATCGAAATGTAAATTATAATCCGTTACTTCAATATCTTATCGGCGGTAAATGTTTAAACTCTTTTTGAATATGGTTTTGTGAATAATATATACGGCCAGATATATAAGCGAGAGTCCGAAATATATATAAATTATTAAGTTCCCGTAAACAGTGTAAAAAGTCTTATTAGAGTTTAAATATATAGTTTCATATAGCACAGTCCTTTTGCCCAGTTCTGTTTTCGATATTATTTCACCTATGGGGTCTATAACCGCGGATACGCCCATATTGCTGCTATGAACAACGTAACAGCCATTCTCTATTGCTCTGACCCTTGAAAAAATAACATGCTGCCAGGAAGCAGGGCTATCCCTGAAACCGGCATCATCGGTAAACACAAATATTGCTTCTGCTCCATTGTTCCTGAAGGTCTTCGCAATTATCGGTAGTGTAGATTCAAAACATATATTAATTCCCAGGCTGCCTTTTGAGGGAAAATTAATCATCTCAAATTCTCTTACCGGGGTTATATTTAATTTGGCTATATTTAAAAAACTTAAAAAACCCAGAACATCGGGGTATGGCATATATTCTGCACAGGGGAGTGGATGAATCTTATTGTATCTGCCAATAATCTCTGATTCAGGTGAGTAGAGGACAACTGAGTTATAATATTTTTTTTCTTCGTCCCACAGAATCTGGCCCGTGATTAAATATAGATTCTGCCTTTTTATGGTTTTTTGGGCCCATTCGCCAAAAGTTTTATTTCTCTCCAGAGTCCCCCATATAACACTTTCTGGGAAAACTATAAGCTCGGTGCCTTTATTAAAATATTCATCACTGCTGTATGGTTGTGGTATCAATACACCGCTATCCTTCTCAAATTTATCATCAAAAGAGATGTTGGTCTGGACCAGTGCGATATTTATCCCTGTTTCTTTTCTGTGATTTGTATCGTTTCTGTATGAATTTATACTTATAAGACCAGAAACCACGATTATTGGCACAAGACATATTACAGGCAGAGCGTACCGGAAGTTTTTAACATTTATTTTCCTTTTTTTTATAGAATCAATAATAGATTCAGAAAGAGCAGTGTTAAGTAAAATTAATATAAGTGATACTCCATATGCCCCGGTTATTTTTGCCATCTGCATTACTGCAAGGTAATCATGCTGTGAATAAGCAATCATCCCCCAGGGGAATGCTAAAAAAGTCCGGTTTCTAAAAAACTCAATCGCCATCCATACTGCTGAAATTAATATAAATCTTAGTACCGGCCATTTAATTTTTGAATATATAAGATATAAAAATATCCCGAATATAATGATATATGATGCTAAAATGCCCAGAATAGGCAGCCAGAAGACAAAACTATATTCCAGAAACCAGTAAGTGACTCCCGAAAAATATGCCAGTCCCAGCAGGAAACTAAAAAAGACAGTTTGCCTGAGATTTGAATAATATGCAACAATAAAATAAGGAACCAGACAGAACCAGGCCAGAAAACCCGGGCCATAGAAGCTTGAAACCAGCAGGGCTCCTGATACCAGAATTAATATAAATTTTGTTCCAGATCTCATCGCATTTCTCACTGCTCTGGCAGTTTTTTAACAACAGGCTCCGTTCCTGAATTTTTTAACTTATCTTTTTAATTTATTATATACTTATATAAGCATGTTTTCTTCGGTGCCGGTAATTAATAATTCAGTTTTATATTCCGTACTTCTTTAATATATTCTCCGGTTAATAAATGGCAGACAGCTATATTTATATATAATGATAAAATAACCTTATAATGTTGTAAAACACTTATAGTCTATCATTTTTTATAATTTTCCTGCACAGCCTTTGAAGACGGATTTTTGAAACTTCCCGGGTCCTGGAATTTATAAATTAAAAACGGGTTTATAATATATACGATTCTCTGTACAATTGAATCAAATGATTTTAAAAAAAACATCACCCTTGAAATTATGTTCCTCTAAAATTCTCCGGTTTTTTGGTCAGCAGGCTAATATTGCAGGGAAATATTATTAATAGAGGATAAAAGGGTAATAACATGAATTTTAAAAGAGAAGAAGTGCTGGAAATTGGCAGGGTAAAAGGCAAGACTTTACTGGATATAGGAGCAGGAAATTTAGCTGTCATTGCTGCCAGGGATTTTAATTGTGAGGTTACCACGGTTGATGTTTCAGAAAGCGCCCTCAGGCAGGCAGAAAAGGAATTACCGGAAGAACTCAGAGAGAAAATTAGATTTGAAAAAGAAGATGCCACTGCTCTTACTTATTCAGATAATTCTTTTGATATCGTAATTAGTTATGGAGCCTTGCATCATGTAGAGAGAAAGAAAAGAAAAGATTTTATTAAACAAGCCCATCGGGTGGCCAGAGAAAAAATTATTATAGCAGAATTTAACCCGGATTATTTTGAGGAAGTTCACTCTGAAGACCCCTATCAGGCAGTAGATTTTTTTTGTCTGGAGAAAAAATTAAGCGAAATGGGAATAGTAGAAAAGTATAAAGGAAAAGAAATGTCCGTTTTTATTTTAAATAAAAATTAGAAGATTTACCTGTTTATCAGAACTGAATTAAAAAGTATTTTGCTTTCCAGTGTCTCGTTTTGGTCACTACCGCAATGCACGACCTGTTTAAAAACACTTTACAGTAAAAGCTCCTGCACCTTTGCCAGATTTATCTTAAACAATTTATCCTGAGCATTCATTAAATTATTAAATATCTGAAAACCCTTTGTTTCAAAATACGTCTTAAAATCAACAGGGTTGTTATTAATGACTAAAGTATTTGATTTTTTATTAAATATTAATATAGACCAAGACATGGATTTATTTTTATTATATCAGTATGCTATCACCGCAGTTTTAGTATTTGTGATGCTAAACTTTTTAGTGAATAACATTTTTTTTAAAGATATATCCAGGTTTAAACTACCGCGAAATATACTGGAAAAGAATCCCCTTATATCCATACTTATTCCTGCCAGGAACGAAGAAAATAATATAAGAAGATGTATAACATCCTTAATGAAGCAGGATTATAGCAATATTGAAATACTGGTACTTGATGATAACTCTACTGATAATACGGCGCAGATAGTAGAAGAGATCTCAGAAAAAGACAGTAGAGTCATTTTATACCATGGTAAGGCGCTAAAGAAAGGATGGATGGGAAAAACTTATGCCTGCCATCAGCTGGCAGAGTATTCCAGGGGTGAGTATCTTATTTTTACTGATGCAGATACCCTTCACTTTCCTAATTCCGTTTCCAGTGCAGTAGCCTGTCTTTTAAAAAATAAACTGGATGCGCTCTCCGTATTATCAAAGCAAATAATGGTTACCATACATGAGAGGATGGTAGTCCCCTTTGGCCAGTATATGATTTTATGTTTTATGCCGGTTTATCTTATAAATAGAACAAGAAGTGCTCTCTTTTGTACTGCGATAGGACAGTTTATGCTTTTTAAGAAAGAGGCCTATAAAAAAATTGGGGGGCATGAATCTGTTAAGAGCGAAGTGCTTGATGATATCAGGATATCAAAAAGGGTTAAAAGACATGGATATAAGTTTATGATTTTTGATGGGCGAAATAATTTATATAGCCGGAACTACAGGAATTTTAAAGAAGTGGCCCGGGGACATTCAAAAACTTTGTTTGCTGTTTTTGATTATAAAATATTTACAATATCAATCGGTATTATTCTGATATCTGCTTTATTTTTAGCACCTTTTTTCTTGCTTATGCCGGCGATTTTCTTCAGGTGGCCAATGATTATAACCGAGCTTATAACCCTGCAGATAGCTATTATTTTAATTACTAAAATAATTCTTTCCATTAGATTTAGATTCAAAGCTGTAGATATACTGCTGCACCCGGTTGCTATGATTTATCTGATATTGATTGCGCTGAAATCAATCTATGACACTTCCAGGGGGATAAGGGTAAATTGGAAGGGCAGGATATATGGCTCAGAAGAAAATAATTTAATACTTGTTAATGACAATTATAAATCTAAATTATGATAACTGTTCTATTTGATGAAGATAAAGTTTTTATAACATGGTTCAAAATTTCATTACCCTTATTGATATTTCCCCCGTCCTTCATACGCTGCCCATCTCTCTCAAAACCATCGGGTATTCCTCTCTCCTGAAATCCCCTCTGCTGCATATTCATTCCGGGAAGTAATGATACGGCACCCAGCGCCCCGGTAACAACAACCAGTATGGTTAAAATTATTGCAAGTACTTTTGCCCATCTGGGTTTCTTTTTAGCAAAAATAACCCAGAGAACTATAGAAATAATAAGCAGCCCTATAGCTATATAAAGGAAATATTGCAGGTATGGTAAAATTCTGAAAATCGTGAATATACCCCCGGGTCTGCCAAATTGCTGTTCCATCTGATACCTCCATGTATAAAAAGATAATAAATTTAGATAGTAGATAGAATTATATGAAAAAAAAATGAAGAAAATGTGGAGCTTATAATCAAAATGTCCATGGATTTTTACTCATATCTTAGCGACTCTATGGGATTCAGGCTGGCGGCACGCATTGCAGGGAATATTCCAAATATGAGCCCGATAATTGTAGAAAAAGAAATAGCCAGCACTATTGGATAGGCTGTTATTAGAGAGGTAAGATCCGTAAAGGTTTTTAATATCCATGATATCAGAAATGCAAACCCTACTCCAATAATTCCCCCGGTAAGACTTAGGACAATACTTTCAGTTATAAACTGAATAAGTATATCCCTTTTCTTGGCGCCTATTGCTTTCCTGATGCCAATTTCTCTTGTCCTTTCTGTGACTGAAACAAACATTATGTTCATAATCCCTATTCCTCCAACCAGAAGAGATATAGCTGCAATGCCTCCAAGGGTAACCGAAATGGTTTCTGAGATAGAGGAAGCCATCTCCAGCAGCTGGGTGGAGCTGCTTACTGTAAAATCATTGAATCCGTCTGGAATTATTTGATGCTGCTCTCTTAATATGGCAGTAATTTCTTCTGTTGCCCGATCTATCAGTTCCTCGCTCTTTACCTTTACTATTATGCTGTCTATAGTATTTGTGCCTGTGAGTTTATTCTGGGCTGTAGTAATTGGTATATACACGCTATTATCGGGGTCGGCTCCGAAAGTGGCCGTACCAATAGACTCCAGTACCCCGATTACGATAAAATTCTGTCCATTTATTTTTATTGTTTCACCTACAGGATTAATCATTCCAAAATAGTCATCCACTATGGTATCGCCTATAACTGCAGCATTGGATAAATTTGATATATCGTTGCCGGTAAATAAACTCCCGTCTGCGACTTCATATCCCATAACTGAAAAATATTCTTCAGTTGTCCCCGTTATACCTGTCTGGCCGCTCCAGCTTAAGTATGATATGGTAGAGTTCATACCGGAGCTTACGGTTGCTATTGCTTCATTTATTAATGAAGATTCTGCTTTTAGTGCTCTGGCATCCTCAAGGTAGAGTTCACCGGCTACCGTTTCCTCCTCGGAACCCATGCTGAACATGTCGCCCCCGTACCTTTCTCCGCCTCCATGCCCTCCAGGTCCCATTGAAGTATCTCTTGCGGGAGAAACAGTCAGAATATTGGTTCCAACGCTCTGCATGTTTTCAGTGATGGTCGCTTCTGTACCAGCCCCGACTGAAATTACTGCAACCACTGCGCCAACACCTATTATGATGCCCAGCATGGTAAGAAAAGCCCTCAGTTTATTTAAAAATAGCGAATTAAATGCAATCTTAATATTTTCAAGTATCCTTCTCATTTTTTTTCCTTCTATTAGAATTCATTTTTTATACCGAAATTCTGCTAATTATTCCTTCTGTCAGGAATTTTATTTATTTACTCCGGAATTATTCATCTTATCCTCCAATCCGGGCATTTTATTTAGTTTCGCTATAGCGTCAACAGGAGAGTCTACTATCTCTTCATTTGTTATGATGCCGTCTTTTAGATATATAATCCTGCTGGTATGCATGGCTATTTCAAGTTCGTGTGTAACAAGTATTATGGTCTTTCCTTCCCTGTTTAATTTCTGGAATATGGCAATAATTTCCTCCCCGGTTCTTGAATCCAGGTTACCTGTCGGCTCATCGGCAAGTATGAGAGAGGGGTTATTTACCAGGGCTCTTGCAATAGCAACTCTCTGTCTCTGGCCGCCTGAAAGCTCAGAGGGCCTGTGCTTTTTCCAGTCTGTTAGTCCTACCGAATCAACCACTTTATCTATAAGTGTCCTTCTGATTCGTATCGGGGCTGATTTGGAGTAAATCAGTGGCAGTTCTATGTTCCCTGTAATATTTGACCTTGGAAGAAGATTGAAAGTCTGGAAAACGAAGCCTATCTTTTTATTACGTATCTCTGCAAGCCGGTCATCTTTTAGCTTGCTTACATCTTCATCCTCAATTACATACGAACCGGAAGTAGGGGTATCAAGGCATCCTATAATATTCATAAGTGTGGACTTTCCCGAACCTGAAGGTCCCATTATGGAAACGAACTCTCCTTTTCTTATTTCCAGTTCCAATCCTCTCAGTGCAAAAAGTTTAAAATCTCCGATTTTGTATATTTTCAAAATTTTTTTCATATCTATTATTTTGTCACTCATTTAAAACTCCCAAAAATTTATTTTTTTCTACCTTAAATTTATCATCTTGAAGTAGCTATGATATCGCCTTTACTTAATCCTGAAATTACTTCTATATAATAATAATTATTAACACCTGTTGTGATTTTGGTTTTTATTACATTTTGGGCTCTTTCCTCTTCTTCGCTCTTACCTAATACAATTACATCTACATAACTTTCCCCTTCTTCCTCATATACTGCCTGGATGGGTACATAGAGTACGTCTTCTGCCATAATATCTACTATATAAATATTGGCCGACATTCCGTAAAGTATTTCCAGGTCTGATTCATTTTTAAAACTTATGGTAGTCTCATAGTAAACTATATTGCTCTCTTCACTGCCTACGGGAATTATTTTTTCTACGTTTCCTGTAAGTGTAATATCAGGGTAAGCATCCAGCGTAACATTTGATTCCTGGCCGACGGATATTTTAACTATATCGCTTTCACTGACCATAGCTTTTATTATGAAATCATTACTGATAATTGAAATGGAGCCACCTTCATTTATCTCCCCTCCGGTCGTAAAATCAGTTGAAACAACTACACCATCATAGGGAGCGTGTACTGTATATTCCCCCAGATCTTCTTTTGCATTTTCGTACTCTTTATTCGCAAGTTCCAACTGTATTTCTGTCTGCTTCAGATTTTCAGCGGCCTGCGTCATTGCCTTTTCTGCAGACTGCAGACTGGATAGATTTGACCAGTATGTAGAAGACTGGCTCATAAGTGCACTTTCATATGAAGATTCTGATTGTAACTTTGTTGATTCTTCTGAAAGCTCTGCCGATTCCACTTTTTCTTCAGCCGATTCTACATTCGACTCATACTGTGCAAGCTGCATGTCAGTTGTAAGGGGGCCATCTTCGTACATTTCCAGTAATTCTTCTGCTTCTTCAAGAGCTCGCTCTGCACTCTCTACAGATGCATCTGCACTTTCCATTGAAATTTGAAGAGATTTGAGGGCATTTTCGGTAGATTCTGCTGCCTTCTGTTCATTAATCTGAGCCTGTTGTATTGCAATATGATTGGAGTCCAGGGCACTCTGGTAACTTAGTTTTGCAAGCTTAAGGGAGCTTTCAGACATTTCTAAATTCTTTTCTATTTCAAACAGACTGTCCTTTTTTTCACTATCATCAATTTGTACCAGAAGCTCTTCTTCTTTAAAAGCGTCCCCTGCTTCTAAGGCTCCCAGTACCTCTCCTGAAACTCGTAGATTGTAGGTGGTGTAATTTTTGGAATCAACAGAACCGGTTACGGATATTTCCTGTGAAATATCACCCATTGATACCTGAAAAGTCTGTGATTCTTCCTGAGTTGCACCTGATGTATCATTAGAAGCTCTTCCTCCCATTAATCCACCCATGCAGGATGTAAGGGTCAGCATAGTGCCGGTTACCATAACAACTGCTGCAACTGTTATTAAAATCCCTCTTCTTTTTCTTTCCGCCCTGTCTGTCATATTTAATTGCGCTCTTATTTTACCGGATATCCCGGCTTGCATTTTTTTTAATATATTATCTGTGGCCATTGAATTTTCTCCCTGTTTTTTATTTTTTATGAAATGTATCATAGCAACTAAAAATGAGGAAAATCTGGAGATCTGAAGGTTTATAATTAATGAAAAATATCTTACTGATTTTTTTAGCATCTTTGATACCGCAAATTATTAGAATGCAGCTTTATTTAGTTGCAGAATTATTCTAAAATATATCCTTATCAAGTATTTAATCCCGGAAAAGGGAATCCATGGATTCTTCACAGATAATTGAACTGCTTGCAAGATACGGGTATCCAGTAATATTTCTGCTGGTTTTAATAGAAGGGCCCCTGGTTATGATTATTTCATCTTTTCTTGCAGCGTCGGGATATCTGAATATTTTTATTCTTTATCCCCTGATCGTAGTTGCGGACCTTTTTGCAGATATTTTATGGTACTGTGTCGGATATCTGGGAAGGAAAAATATCGTTAACCACAGTAGCAGATTTTTAGGCCTTACTCCGGATAAGCTTGCCTGTTTTGAAGAATTAAATAATAAATTTAAAAATCATCAGGGTAAAATCCTATTTACGGCAAAAATTACCCATATAATAGGATTCCCTTTTCTTATTGCGGCCGGAGTTTTCCGTGTAGATATAAAGAAGTTTATATGGTTCAATTTTCTGGCAACAATTCCCAAAGTTATGTTTTTTATGCTCCTTGGATATTTTTTCGGAGAGGCAAGCGAACTTATTGGAAAGTACCTCGGATACAGCACTCTTATCGGAACACTGGTATTAATTTTATCTATAGCTGTATACTTCTTAATCCAGAGATTTACAAGAAAGTTTTTTAAACGATATGAACCGTAAGTTAAAAATATTATTTGCCCTTGAAAGCTATCCCCCTGAAATTACGGGATCCGGAATAGCAACCATTCATCTGGTCAGGGGGCTGGCCAGAAGGAGGCATAAAATTGCGGTTGTTTGCCCCGGGAAAAAACTTAAAGGCAGGAAAACCGATGAGGATGGTATCAGTGTATACAGAATAAGCTCGCTTCCGGTTTTATTCCACAGGGAATTCAGGTTTTCTCCATTTGCTCCCCTGAGCCTGAGGAAATTTTTTGACAACTTTGACCCTGATGTAGTTCATATAGCGGATCATTTATTTACGGCAAGGGCAGCAGCGGTGTTTGCAATAAAAAAGAATATTAAAATAGTGGGGACCAATCATTTTACACCTTATAACTGGATGTATAATTTAAATTTAAGGGAAGGTACCCTTTTATATATGATGATGGAAAAAATACTATGGAGTTATTTCTCGGGACTATTTAACAAAATAGATATTGTAACTGTCCCCACCCTATATGCCAGAAGAATAATTAAAAATTCAGGAGTAAAAAACCCTGTGAAAGTTATCTCAAACGGTCTTGAACTAAAAGAATTTATAAAACCTGAATCCGGCGATAAGGTCTTATCAAAATATAAAATTGGCAGGGGTAAATTAAATTTCCTTTCTGCCGGCAGGCTTGATAAGGAAAAAAGAACCGACCTTCTCCTGAGTGCTCTTAGCCGGATAAAAGATAAAATTGATTTTCAATTTATAATAACCGGAAGAGGAAAGGAAAAAGAAAAGCTGGAAGAAATAACCCATGAGAGAGGTCTTTCCGGTCAGGTTGTATTTACTGATTTTGTCAGCAACCGGGATTTAAAGAATCTTTACCATGCCAGTGATATTTTTCTCAGCGCCAGCGAAGTGGAGTTGCAGGGGTTATCTATCATGGAAGCAATGGCGTGTGGATTACCGGTTATTGCGGCAAGGTCTATGGCCGTGCCAGAGCTGGTAAAAGATGGTATAAATGGCTATCTTTTTGAACCGGGTAATGAAAAGGACGCTGCTTCTAAAATCCTCAGGCTGGCATTAAATAAAAAACTACGGGATAAGATGTCAGAAAATAGCCGGGAGCTCATAAGCAAACATGATATTGAGAGAACCTTAGACCGGTTTGAAAAAATCTATTACCGGTCTTTACTTTAAAAGGCTAAATATTAATCTTATATACCCTCCAGGTAAACGCAACTTTACCCAGTCTGAAAATGGGATTTATAATATCAAAATTTATATCGGCCAGCTGTGAACCCGAGGCGAAGCGAAACCCATGGTTAACCGCACTCTTACTGATGGTGTTGAATATTCTGGATTCTATGCCTGCTTTTCTAAAATTTTTTTCCACTCCCAGCAGTAGAATTCTTAATCTGGTAAAACTTTTTGTTTTAAGTCTCATTTTGATCTGGTTATAAATTTTAATGTCCCGGCTTAAATCCCTGGGGTTAAGAAAAAGCTCGGAAGGCATGTACGGCCAGGTTTTATCAAAATTATAGATTACTTCATTTATATCGGGTATATTTATAGATAAACCTATGGGCTTATTATCCAGTTCTATTAAAAAAATTAGCCCCTCCATAGACACGTCTTTGATAGCCATGGCCAGGTAGTTGAATTCTTTATCTGTCAGTCTGACCTGCTGGGGGTGATTCTCACTCTCCCACAGGTCATTGTAAAGTTTTTTAATCTTTTCGATATCATTTTTATAATGTTTAAAATTTACTTTTCTTATTTTTACCTTACCCAGAATGCCCGGTCTCCTGTTTGAAACTTTATCCAGGACTTTTTCAATCCGTTCCATATACTTACTGGAAAGAGTTTCATCAGTGACCACGCTGTACCAGTCGTTTTCATCGGTCAATCCATATCCTTCAAAAAAGTCCCTGTAGTAAGGCGCGTTGTAGGGTTCCATAAAATAGGGCTTGTTTTCAAATCCATTTACAAGCAGTCCAATTTCTCCTCCCGCGTTAAATTTTGCAGGACCTATAATCTTTCTGCATCCATTGGCCTTTAGGTAGTCTACAGCTCCGTCAATAAGCATTTCTGCAACATGCCTGTTTTCAATTGATTCGAACAGCCCAAACCAGCCAATGTTATCCCCGTATTTCAGGTTATATGTATAATTAATAAAAGACAGTATCCTCCCCACAGGTCTGTTATTGTCACAGGCAATAAAAAATTTAATCTGAGCATGGTCAAAAAAAGGATTTCTACCTATAATCCCGGGTATGGTAATATTCGTAGGATTAAGATACTCAATTTCCTGAATGAACAGGGGGTGAATATTATTTGACTGGCTGCTTTTGTACCAGTCTATATAATAGGGAACAATTACAAATTCTTTCAACCTGTTTAGGTTTAAACTATTAAAAGAATCTGGCTTATATTCCCCGATTACCCTCAGGCTATATTTATGCATATATAATATATATTAACTTATAATGCTACTTTTGTTGTAAATAACAATATTATAGAGAATATCCAGATAGTTAACAATTTTTTATTAAAACTATTTATCTTTTTAAAAATAGCTTCGGGTAAAAAGCGAAAGTAGTAAGTTCAGTAGATATGAGGAGCGTTAGCCATAAAGAATTATCAGCTGTTTAAATTTGTTCCAGATATTTAAAACAAACCCTGGAAGTTTTTCAGTCTGGCCTGTTTCTCTTACCGTTTTTATATCTGACGTGTAGTTTAAATCAATAATTTCATCTAAATCTATTACCGCTAAAATGTGATGTTTTTCAATAATCTTTTCGGTATCCAGCAGGTCTTCAATATTATTTATATTTATACCAATACTACTGGTGATTTTTTCTTTTTTAACTTTTAATATTTTTTCCAGCAAATAATCAATTTTAATAATAATGCTGTCATGATCTTCTACCGGGTTGATTTGTTTACTATTGGATTTGACTTGTTTAACCGGGTTTTTGTTTGACTCTCCGGTGTCCCCGACCTTTTTATCCTTTATATTTATCGTGTAATTTTTACCCGCTAAAACACTATTATTTTGTCTGGATATATATTTAGAGATGTATTGAATAAACCCGTTACTTATGTTATCCAGCCAGACATTTGTATTTTTTTTCTTTTTATTTTTATTATCCTTATCTTCTTTATCT
>CAZQQX010000012.1:0-27927 GCA_964595565.1 uncultured Actinomycetota bacterium | reverse complement strand
CCAGACATTTGTATTTTTTTTCTTTTTATTTTTATTATCCTTATCTTCTTTATCTATATTTATATTAATTTTGGGTTCTGTATCTCCGTTAAACTGTACATCTGTATTAACTACAGGTTTATCCTTATAGTTAAGCTGTATATTTACGTTTACTTCAGGTTTATTGTCTTTGTCTTCGGCATAAGAAAATTTTGGTAAATTAAATAATATCAGTGTAAATACAGCCATATACACAAATATTAAAAATAAAACTTTCAATATTCTGTTTAAACGGATTTCTGACATTTATAATTTACCTCCGACTTGATAATATTATTTGCCTGTGCAACCTAAAATAAAATTAACATACTTATTCTTTTACCAGTAATTGATTCATAAAAGTATCTACAAGAGCAGGGTCAAACTGAGAACCCCTGCATCTTTTTAATTCTTCTATAGCCATTTCCCTGGTCAGGGCTTTTCTGTACGGTCTATCGCTTGTCATAGCATCATAAGCATCAACGATAGATATTATCCTTGACTCTAGGGGTATTTTTTCACCGGCCAGGCCCCGGGGATAGCCTTTTCCATCCCATCTTTCATGATGATGCAAAATGGATTTTGCTATGTATACCAGGTCAGGGGATGACAATGCTATCCTGTAACCAATTTCAGAGTGTTTTCTCATGATTTTCCATTCCTTTTTGTTAAGTTTGCCGGGTTTAAGGATAATACTATCAGGAATACCAATCTTTCCAATATCATGTAGAGTGGATAACAGGCTTAATTTATCAAGTTTAGTACCGGGGAGATTAAGGATATCACCGAAAAGCAGGCTGTACTTTTCTATTCTTTTTGTGTGCTCCTCGGTTTCATAATACCTTTCTTCAAGAGCTTTGCTCAGTGAAGATATAATTAAATTCCGCACGCTCTGATTCTCTATGAGCTTATGTCCGTACATCCTGTCCTCTGCTTCAATTAATAACTTATCAGTATTATTATAGGGTTTTTCCGTAGTAATGATTCCTGTAGATATACTTATATGCATGGTTTCTGTGCTGTGCTCGCGGCATTTTTTATGAACCCTGTTTACTATTTCCACGGTGGTGGAATATGAAGTTTTGGGTAGTAAGATACTAAATTCGTCTCCTCCCCACCTGGCCACAATGTCTTCCTCTCTAAAGCATGCTTTTAATATATTTGCAACTTTTTTAATAAGTTTATCTCCATATATATGACCAAAAGTGTCATTTATTAGCTTTAGTCCATTTAAATCACCAAGCACAAGACTTAAAGGCATCTGTCTCTGGGCGTTTAGTCTTTTTAACTCAATATCAAAAAAAGCTCTATTGTAAACACCGGTTAATTTATCATAAAAGCTTAAATATTTTATATCCTCTTCCGCTTTTCTTATTTCAGTTATATCCCTTAATACGATTACCTTACCCAGGGATTTGCCACTGTTAGTTTTTAAATCTGTTTGTCTGGTATTAAAAAAACACGTGCTTCCGCTATTACCTATTTTTAAATCTTTATTTTCCAGGAGATTGTCAGGGTTACCATTCATATCAGATATTAAATAATCAAGAGGTTTACCGGCCACTTTATTTATAGAGGTCTGGAATATTTTCTGGGAAGCAGAATTTAATTTTAGAATACTGCCTTTTCCATCTGTAAGTATCACCCCGTCATCCATATTCTCAAAGATGGTTTCAAATGCTGCGGGCATAATTTCCTTTATGCTGGTCTTATTAAGAAAGAAAATGATAGAAATGGTACAGATAGAGATTATTATGGGATTTTCATCTATATAAGGGAAAGGGTTAAAACCCACAAATTTTATTATAGTAATTAGCCAGGGGATTGATATATAAGGTATTAAGAAAAACTTTTTCCAGCGATTCTGTCCATCAGGTTTTGAAAATAGCTTTATTGTATTTACCAGGACAACAAATATCCCGGTTAAAATAAGCAGTCCGCTGTAGATAATAGATATAAAATGTAATATGTTATATTGTTTAACAATTAAACTAAATGAATCAAATAAGACAATCTTCGCATCGACCCAGACTAATTTATGCAACTCATTGGTCAGTGCTAAAAAAAGAGTGACAGCGGGGATAATACTAATGGGGATAAGGTATCTTAATTTGAAAATCTTATTAAAGTCAACATATCTGGCTGCCAACAGGAATAAGCCCAGCGGTAGCAGAATAGAACTGCCATATTGAATCTTATCAAAAAGTACTTTTAGATAATTTATTGAGGTAATCTGTTCAAGTATATAAGCTGTCATCCAAATTATTGAGAGAATCATTATCCAGGTGCCGATAATGTCCTGAATGCCTTTTTTATTTATCCAGATACAAAAAGTTCCGAGAAAGGTTATCAGGACTATTGCTGCTATCGGAACAATAAAATTTATGTTATGCAACATTATTTAAAATAATCCTTTTTAAAATGATTTAATTCATGGCTTCGTTTTGGCTATATATTAATTAATTTATCAATAAAAAACCGGCTTAATTAGCCGGTTACGCTATTTGCTCCATTTTCCTCAAGCGTCCAAATCCAAGGAAAACTTCATTGCTTCTAATAATATATTTTAAGTAAATTTAAACCATAAAAAAGTAAATGTCAATAGTTATTTTAATTGATTTAAAAAACATAGTATATATATAATTATATATACATATATTTCTAAAATTTTCTAAAATAAGTCTAAAAATTTTATTAATATTTAACTAAATTTAAAATTTATAAGTAATTAATAGCATAGTGATCAGGTATTTACACTGTACAGTTGAGGGTAAAAGATTGATATGATTAAGAAAAGCAATGTCAGGTGCATAAGGTGTAATATATTATTTTCTGTATAAATTAGAAATAATATTATGGTAAAATAAAATCAATGTAATAGATAATAAGAGGTGAGAAATGCCTGAAATTAAAGATGAGTTTATGGCGTTAAGAACCGGTAGGTTGAGCAGGGAAGAAGTTCAGCTAATATTCGATATGCTGCCTGTTGATATAACTTTTGTCGGGAAGGATGATGATGTAAGATATTTCAATAAATTGGAAAGCAGGATATTCAAACGGGCTCCATCGGTAATAGGCCTGAAGGTGCAAAACTGCCATCCAAAAAAAAGTATAGATAAGGTACAGCAGATTCTTGATGAATTCAGAGCCGGGAAAAGGGAAGTGGCTGAATTCTGGATTAATCTAAAAGGCCGTATGGTTCACATAAGATATTTTCCAATTTATGATAGCCGGGGGGAGTACACAGGATGCCTGGAAGTTACCCAGGATATAACTGATATAAAAAAGATTAAGGGAGAAAAGAGGCTTCTTTAAAGAATCTCTTATTTATATTAAAAACTCTTAAATTATTTTATAATGAAATAAATATTAAAAGTATACTTGATAGCTGGAGTAATTAATAATAATCTTTATCTTTTACTTTATAGGAGAACTATGGGATAAAGATATAAGTTGTAAGATTACCGGACCGCGTATTATTTTTGAGAGGTGGTTTAAATGAAATTTACTCTGAAAAATAAAACTCTGCTGCTACTTGTTGCAGTAAGTCTGATTATAATTATTCTTACAGGTACGGTCCTCGCATTTCATCTGAGAAACAGCATGTTCCAGATAATACGTAAAGATTATGAGAATCAACTCCAGCATATAGATTTCGCAGTTTATAATTTCTTCAGTGAAGTAGAAAGTAATGTAGAAACGCTGGCATCATTAGAGATAGTTAGAACAAGGGATGACAGTGAATTTACCAGTTTTCTGGATGCTGATAAAGAAAGGTTTCAGTATAATATTGGGACTACAGAACAGGAAATAATAGATATTTTTAATAGTTACAGAATTACTCATCACTATGTTAATTCTGTTTATATGGGCAGAGAAAATGGTAGTTTTGTAAGATCACACAGAAGAGCTGAATCAACAAAGTATGATCCAAGAGAAAGACCCTGGTATATTATTGCAAAGGAAAATCCCGATGAAGTTGTAATGACAGAGCCATACCGGTCGGTAACCACGCCTGATATTAATATTGGAGTAGAAAAAGCGCTGGTGGATGAGAATGGGGTGGTTTTTGGTGTGGTAGGCATAGACATTACACTGGAGAATCTTACTGATTATATTTATGATATAGAAGTAGGAGAAAAAGGATGGGCTATTTTAACCAATGAGTCCGGTACTATACTCGTGAGCCGTAATAAGGAAGACCAATTAAAGAATATTTCAGATTTTAAACAGGAAAATTTTAATAAATTTTTAGAACGGCTCAATGGATACACAGTTTTTGAGCAGAATTCAGAGGAGTATTATCTTTTCTTTAGAACTTCACCAGAGCTGGGATGGAAAATAGGCCTGGTCATTACGGTTAATGAGATAAATGAGGAAGTTTGGGTCTTCATATACAGTAATATTTTGATATTGTTTTTCTCTTTGTTTATTCTCGGTTTTCTGATTCTTATAGGACTGCAAAAATTTGTATTAAATCCCATAAAGAAGCTAAGTGACAGCACAGGGTTAATTGCGAAAACAGGCAATCTGGAACACTCAATTGAAATAGAATCCCGTGATGAAATCGGTGACCTTACATGGTCTTTTAACCAGATGATGAAGAGTATTAATAAATCAAATAAAGCTCTCAAAGATTCTGAGAGAGCACTTCGAAGACTCAATGATGAGCTGGAGGTAAAGGTTGAAAAAAGGACAGAAGACCTGGCCCGGGCAAACGCCAGGCTTAAAGAGCTGGACCGTTTAAAAAGTATGTTTATTGCCAGCATGAGCCATGAATTAAGAACACCTCTTAATTCTATAATCGGCTTTACAGGTTTGATTTTGATGGGCATGGCCGGGAAAATTAACAATGAACAGAAAAAGCAGCTTTTAATGGTAAAAAGCAGTGCAAATCATTTACTGGGGCTTATAACCGATGTAATAGATGTAAGCAAAATTGAAGCGGACCAGATAGACCTTTCAATTGAGAATTTTGACCTGATTGAAATTATAGAGGAAATAAAGGATTCATTCAAAATTCTGGCAGAAGAAAAAGACCTCAGCCTGGTTATAGATGCTCCGGACAATCTTATGATAAAAAGTGACAGCCGTAGAGTTAAGCAGATTATAATGAATTTTGTAAGTAATGCTGTTAAATTTACCGATAAAGGTGAAATAAAAATACAAGCTGCAAGGAAAAAAGAAAAAATAAAAATAACTGTATCCGATACCGGAATTGGTATAAAGAAAGAGGATATGAAAAAATTATTTAAACAGTTCAGCAGGATATACAGCGGGGGAGCACCAAAAGTGGAGGGTACCGGTCTCGGGCTCTATCTGTCAAAAAAGATGGTAGCTCTTTTAAAGGGAAAAATTAGAGTAGAAAGTGTTTATGGAAAGGGCAGCAAATTTACTCTGGAGTTACTGTTAAAATATAATGGGGAATAAAATGAAAAGAATTCTTGTAGTGGAAGATAACGAAAAAAACATGTATCTAATTAGTTTTCTTCTGGAAAGCAGCAATTATGAAGTGATAAAAGCTGTTAGGGGGGAGGAAGGAGTAAAGGCTGCTATAAAAGAAAAACCAGATTTAATTTTAATGGATATCCAGCTCCCTGATATTGACGGCCTGGAAGCAACGAAAAGAATAAGAAAATCAAAACCAGGGAAAGAAATTCCCATAATTGCAGTAACATCATATGCAATGAGCGGTGATAGAGAAAAATTGATAAAGGGAGGATGCACCGGGTACATTGAGAAACCTATAAATATTGAAACTTTTCTGTCGGAAATTAAAAAGTATTTATAAATAAAAATAATGGACTAAAATTAATTAAAGCCAGCGATTTATCAGGTGGGGATAAAAATGAAAGTTTTAATAGTAGATGACAGTGTTGAAAGCCTGTATTTACTTAATAGTCTCCTGACCGGAAGCGGTCATAAAACTTTGACTGCAGAAAATGGTCTGGAAGCGCTTGGAAAACTAAAAGATAGTATGGTTGATATTATAGTATCCGATATACTGATGCCAAAAATGGATGGATTTCAATTATGCAGGGCCTGTAAGAAAGATAAAAGGTTAAGAAAAATCCCTTTTTTATTTTACACCGCGACCTATAAAAGGAAACAGGATGAAGAATTTGCGCTAAGCCTGGGGGCGGAGAGATTTATAATAAAACCCCAGGAACCCGGGGTATTGCTAGAAATTCTGGAAGAAGTTATGAGCGAGAGTGAAAAGAAAAAGTCCCGAACGGGTCTGGCGAAGCCACTGGAGGAGGATTCATATCTCGCTGAGCATAATAGGAGGGTCATAAAAAAATTAGGGGACAAAATAATAAGTCTGGATAAAGAAATCGCCAGACGAAAGAAGACCGAGGATGAGCTTTATAAAATGGTAAGAAAACTGGACTGTCTCTATTCTATAGCCAATCTGGCAATTCAAACAGGTATGTCGATGGATAAGATATTTAAACAATCAGTAAAAAATATATGCGAGGGGATGGAATGTCCCCGGGTAGTCTGCAGCAGGATATTATTTGATAAAAGGGATGTTAGAACAGAAAATTTTAAGGAAACGGAGTGGAAAGAATTTAAGGATATTAAAGTTGAAGGTAAGAGAAGGGGGGCAATAGAAATATATTATACCAGGAAGAGATTTAAAAACCGAAAGAGCCAGTTTTCAAAAGAAGAAAAAAAATTGCTGAGTGGTGTTTCCGAAATGTTAAGGGTATTTATAGAACGAGAGCTGTCTATGGAAAAACTGATTGGAAGTTATAATAAAATAAATACAATGCTGGGCTGCATAACAAATACCCTTGCTTATATCGTGGAAGCAAGAGATCCATATACTTCCGGCCATCAAAAGAAAGTGGCAAAACTGGCAACTGCTATTGCGGAGAAGCTTGGTCTGGATAAAGAAAGGATAGAAGCCATAAATACGGCATCATTAATTCATGATATCGGAAAAATAAAAGTTCCTGTTTCTATATTAACAAAGCCTGGAAAATTATCTGATTTAGAATTTGAGATGATAAAAATTCATCCCGAGGTGGGATATGAAATATTAAAGAACATAGAATTTCCTTACCCGATTGCAAAAATTGTGGCCCAGCATCATGAGAAAATCGACGGTTCAGGGTATCCAAAGGGATTAAAAAGCAAAGACATATCTATAGAAGCTAAAGTAATTGCGGTTGCTGATTCAATGGAGGCAATGATATCTGACAGACCATACAGGCCGGGTCTGGGATTAAATAAAGCAATTCAGGAAATGAAAAGTAGCAGGGGCAAATTATATGATTCAAGGGTTGTAGACGTCTGTATAAAATTAATTAAGAAAAAAAGTTTCAGAGAAGGCCTGGATAAATAATATATGATAGAGAGGGCTTTTAATCATTCTATAATATATTAACTATAAACTGGTGTTATTAAAATCAAAGAGGAATTACTGAAAACTTACTTTTTCTGTATCCTGTACTATTGCTATCCAGGTTGAACCTCCATTAAGTGAGACCGTGTTACCGTTGCTGTCTTTAAAAATAAAAGGTTCATAAGCGCTGCCTCGCTGCCAGCTGCCGGGAATAGCTCTACCGTCAAGGAAAATATAAGCGGTCCCGGTGCCCGTAGTTCTTACATTCATGTGGCCGTATCTGTCAAGGGGTCCTTCAATATCAGAAACCATTACTATAACATTCTTTGCCGTAATCTGTTTGCCTGTATCGTAATCCCTATGAGCGCTGCCTCCCATATACCTCAGATAATAATTTCCACTTTTATTATAAATATAATTTAAATCAAAACCTTTTGGTGAATATGCATGGGTGGAAAAATCAACATGGATATTTGAAACGCTACCCCTGGCTGATACCGGAGCTTCACCCTTATAAAGAAATGGTATTCCATTACCTTCAACAGGGTAACCCACCTGGCTGGCTTTTTCCCTTAGTTTTGCTACTGACATAAAGGCGGTATGCTCCTGGATGGAGCTTCTGTTCCAGTCTCTCCAGTAAGGGGCTATTCCGGTAATGGAGCTGCACCCTGAGCTGTCCGACATTGCGCTCATAGCATAAAGTCCCATATTTTCTATTACTTTATAGCAATCCGGATAAGTTCCAAAGAAAGCATATATGGGATTGAATCCTCCTGCAATTTCTGCATAATATGGCCTGGCACTTCTTACCGGCCCGACCACTGGAGCGTCATTTGAATTGAAGATTGCAACAAACCTGGTGATGCCGTACTCATCTACCACCTCAAACACCACATCGGCAAGAATCAATCCTGACTGTGGTCTGGCAGCGAAGCTATTTTCAACCATTACAGCGACGGGCCTTGTGCCTGTTCCCAGCAAAGGCCGGTAATCTGTTGTCCGGAATTCACCGGGTTCCTGGATTGCCCATCCTGAAAGAGAAATTACACCAATTAATACTGTTATAAGGCTCAATGCGATTAAAAATGGCCCGTATTTATTTGTTTTTTGTTTCATTGCATCCTTCTTTTATTTATTTGGTTAGGTATTTTATGTAAGATTATACTTTATCAAGAGCTGATATTAAAGAAATATTTCTATTAAAAATAAAAACTTTTACCAGAATATTTAAAGAAGGTATATAAATCTGACAGAGTAAAAATGGGTTGATTAAAATGAGCTCTAATAAATTCTGGGGGTAAAATTAAACAGTAGATGGTATTCTGAATAATAATAAGCTATTCTGTTTATTGATAATCATTTATGCTATATGATTTAAAATTAATATGAAAAATCTTTCCAGTAATAAAGTGGATAGTGTTTCAAATATCAGGCTTGCTTTTTTTCTTAACCTCGGGTTTGTTATCATTGAAATAATTGGCGGGTTATGGACAAATAGTATAGCCATCATCTCAGATGCCCTGCACGATTTAGGAGATAGCTTTTCTCTTGGATTGTCCTGGGGCCTGGAAAAGTATTCAAGAAAGAAAAGGGATGGGAGATATTCATTCGGGTACGGAAGATATTCCCTGCTGGCGGCATTGATTAATGGCTTAATATTGATGGCAGGTTCAGTCTATATATTATCTGAAGCGGTCCCGAGGTTATTTAAACCCGAGCAGATAAATGCGAGGGGAATGTTATTGCTTGCGGTAGGAGGAATTGTTGTAAATGGGATTGCTGCATTCAGGGTAAAGAAGGGGAAATCATTAAACGAAAGAATTATAGCCCTGCACCTTTTTGAGGATGTTCTCGGGTGGCTGGCAGTTTTGATAGTGAGTATTGTAATGATTTTTAAGTATATTCCTTTACTGGACCCCATACTATCAATATTATTTATAGTTTATATTGTATATAAAGTCATTATTAATCTTAAAAAAACATTTTCTATTTTATTACAGGCAGTACCAGAAGGAATAAGTATAGATGAGGTTGAGGAAAAACTTTTAAAGATAGAAAATGTTGTAAATCTCCATCACATACATGTCTGGTCAATGGATAGTTTAAATAATGTGCTGACCGCTCATATAGTTGTAAAGGATAATACAACCAGTGGTGAAATTAAAGAAATAAAAAGAAAAGCAAAAGAGATTATAGAATCAATAAATATCAATCATTCAACTATAGAAATTGAACATGAGAGCGATTTATGTAAGATGAGAGATAACGAATGCTTCTAAGTGTCGCTGTGGAAAACCCTGTAATCACCCCGAAGATAATACTGCACCCTCTCGCCGATACTGACTGAATGGTCCCCGACTCTTTCAAGATATCTTGCTACCAGGGAGATATCCGCAATAATTTTTATATTTTCTTTTTTATTGAATTTAGAGCAATACAATTTTTGGATAATCGTTTTTTGTATTTTATCTATATCGTCATCTATCCTATCAATATTGGAGGCAAGTTTGAAATCGCTTTTATCAAAAGCAAGAGTGGCTTTATCAATAATCGTCTTTGCCAGTTCAAGCATTTCCAGTAGCAGATTTTTCATATCGCTATCTAAATATTGTGTACTCAATCTGGACAGGCTTTTAGCGATCTTGGCAATATTTACAGAAAGGTCGCCAATCCGCTCCAGGTGGATTATTATGTTGTTAACGGAGTGAATATATCTTAAATCTTTTGCAAAAGGCTGGTACTCTGCCTGCAGTATGACACATTTTTCTTCAATAGAAATTTCATAATCGTCTATCTTGTCGTCTGCATCTATTACTTTCTGGGCTAAAGTTGAATCTGCATCAATTAGTGCATTCACGGCATTAGATAACGAATCCCTGGCAAGGTTAGCCATTGACAGCACATTTTTAGAAATTTTATTTATATTTTTATAAAATGCTTTTCTCATATAGGTATGCCAGGTTTGTTAGCTATATTGTACTCTTCAATGTTTAATAAATTTCTTGAAATACCATAAAGCAAATCCCCTGTTCTTTCAAGGTGTAGAATAATATCTGCAAAGACAACTCCAGAAAGGGGGAGGCAGTCACCATTCTGAAGTCTTTTTAAATGGCTGGTCCTGATTTCTTTGACCAGCCGGTCTATATCTGATTCAATTTTTTCGCACTGTCTTAGCCTGGTTAAATCACTGCTTTCCATACCTGAGATCAGGGAATCAAAAAGATGATTGATTTTATCAAGTGTCAGTTCCAGTTCTTCAATAGCAATTTTACTAAAGGTCATTCTATTTTCTTCTTTTACCAGTATAAGGTAGAGTATGCTCTCAGCGTGGTCCCCGGCCCTTTCTGCATCGTAAGCAATATGAAGCAGGTTGGTTAATTTGTTGGATAGTCTCAGCCCAAGGGATTTCTGTGATACCCTGGTAAGATATCTTATTATATCTTCCGTAATACTGTCTACAGCTGTCTCTCTATCAAGTACTTTTTTTTCAATTAGAGTATCCTTTTTGTATAGTCTTTCAAATGAAAGGTTTATCATATCCCGGGTTATTTCTGTAATTCTCAGGAGCTCCTTCTTTGTCTGTTCCAGTGAAAGTGAGGGAGTGTTTATTAATCTATTATCCAGGTATAAGGCATTCTTGTGTATGGTTATATCCTTGCCGGGAATGAGCTTTAAAACTGTTTTTTCAAAGAAGCCAATAAGGGGGAAGAGGATTATGGTAGTAATTACATTAAAAGCGGTGTGAATATTGGCAATCTGATGGGCGACACTTTTTCCGGTCAGGTTTACAATGAAAGGTTCAAGCCTGAATCCATACAGGAGGATAACAAAAATTACGGTACCGAATATATTAAACATAAGATGTGAAAAAGCTGTTCTTCTGGCAGTAACAGTTGTCCCGATGCTGGATATCAGCGCTGTTGAACAGGTTCCTATATTATCTCCGATAAGTACCGGAATGGCTGCTTCAATGGGTATAAGCCCCTGGGCAGCGAGAGCTATAAGGAGGCCAATAGTAGCAGAGCTGCTCTGTAACAGTGTGGTAAGAATCAGTCCTGCTAAAATCCCCAGGAAAGGATTCCTGCTAAAAATTAAAAGAAAGTTTTTAAAAGCATCATTATCTCTCAGGGGCTCAAGCGCACTTTTCATTACAGTCATGCCAAGGAACAAAAGTCCCAGTCCGAGTATAGTCATTCCAATATTCTTATATCTCCGTCTTTTGCTTAAAAAATAGGTAAGGAAACCTATTATGATTAAAGGATAGGAAAGCATATCTATATTGAATGAGACTATCTGAGCAGTTACTGTAGTGCCAATATTGGCGCCCATTATTATCCCTATTGCCTGTCTTAAGGTTATCAGGCCGGCGTTTACAAAACCGACGGTCATTACAGATGTGGCGCTGCTGCTCTGTATGAGCATGGTGGTAAAAATCCCCACCAGAACAGTTGACCATGATTTTTTTGTAAGGGTATTTACGACTGTTTTTAATTTATTGGAGGTTACTTTCTGGAGGCTGCTACTGAGTCTGTTTATTCCGAAAATAAAAAGTGCTAATCCGCCCAGTACTTCTATAACCAATTTTAAATACATAGATTATATTAAATTGAATTTATTATGATCAACAATGATTATAATAGAATAAAATAAATTATTAAATATGAAAAGAATTAAATATTTTTTATCGAGGTTATTTTTTACCCGGGGTTAAATTAGAATCATTAAAAATTCTATAATAGGATTTTTCAGGTATTATATAAGTTCATCAATTTATTAATTGGTGATTGGTATTTTTTTCGGGTATAATACAATATTAACAGTTATATTTAAATAAAAATAAGCTTAGAATATATGAAAGTTTTTAGAGTCATTCTGCATAGTTTTATCCTTTCGATGGTAAATATAATCTCTATTCTTTTTGGTTTCGGAGTTTATCATTTTTTTATGGATTATAATCAGCTATCAATTCAGGTACCTGTTGGTGCTGTATTTTCCATTATAGTTTTTATTTCCTGGGTGATAATTCTAAAATATAAAGGTGTTTCATGGCTACTACTGGAGAGCAGGCTCGAGCCCCTTTTGATTTTATTATTATCTTTAGCCTGGTTGCCTGTAATATTCATTCCCCTTCATTACCTGACCCAGGGGTATCTTACCACCTTTGGGAATATATATGTTCACTGGATTTTTCAGATACCTGTTAATCTTATTATAGTTATAATTTTTTACTTTATAATGTTTACAGGGTCCACCAGGAAATAAAGAAACTGATTCAGTATAAAATATGAGTTCTACCGGGGGATTTTTACTTTTTCAGATTTATGCCGGTTTTAATCTTTAAATCTTTTTATAGAATATATCAGATCATTGCTTCTACTATAAATTTTATTCCGAGGTAGAATAAAAATATGCTGCAGGCAATAAGAATGGAGTTATATATTTTCTGGTTAAAAAACCTGCGCCCGCTGCTTATCAGAAATCCAATAGATAGATACCAGATAAAGTCTGCGCTGATGTGCCCCACATAAAAGAAAGAAACACCTGTTAAGTTGAATTCAACACTCTTTAAGAGAAATGCTGCTCCTATACTTAACCACCATATGAACCAGTAAGGGTTCACAAGACTGATAATAACACCTTTAAGAATAGCAGCACCGCCTGACCTACCGGTGATAGTTTTCTTTTTTAATGCTGATTTAAAATCCAGTGTAAATTTCTTCTTAAAAATTGAGACAATAATATCGATCCCTATGTATAAAAGGAAAGTTCCGCCCAGGATGCTGATTATTTTAGTAATTAGAGGATTATCCAGAAATTTTAATATTCCCAGAAAAAAGAATATCACTACAATTAATTCAAGTAAGGCGTGACCCAGAACAATAAAAAAAGAGATCCAGAACCCTTTTTTGGCCACGCTGCTTATAACCAGAGTAAGCATTGGTCCGGGAACCAGTGCGCCTGAGAAGGCCACTACCATGGACCCAAAAAAAATTTGGAAAATATCATTCATTTTTTTACCTGAAAAATCTTTATATTATACTTATAAGAATAGAATATCTTTTGGTTGTTCAGTCTGTTTCTTTTATAATTTTATTTTCCAGTATTCCTATTTTATCAATCTCACAGGTTACAGTGTCGCCTGGTTTTAGCAATTTTTTCTCTTTCATAAATATCCCCACCCCGGATGGTGTTCCTGTTGATATGAGATCTCCTGCTTCAAGGGTAATGGAACGGGAGATATAAGATATCAACTCGTATATCCCGAATATCATATCCAGTGTATTTCCATTTTGCCTGAGTTCACCATTTACGTAAGATTTTAAATTAAGGTTACAGGGGGATGATATTCTATCTTTTTTAACAATAACAGGTCCTATCGGTCCAAAAGTATCAAAACTTTTTGCACGGTACCACTGGGATTCATTTTTCTGTATGTCTCTTGCTGTAATGTCATTCATTATGGTGTAACCGTAAATATGTTCATATACTTTATCTTTAGTAACATTTTTTATTTTCTTCCCTATTACTACCGCCAGCTCAACTTCATAATCAAGTTGTCTTACTTCTGCAGGGTATATTATATTCTCTTCATTTTTTATAATGCAGCTGGTAGCTTTTGAGAAAAGAACCGGTTTTTCAGGGAAACGACCATCCTGTTCTTTTATGTGTGACCTGTAGTTCATTCCCACACATATTATTTTCCCCGGAATATAAGTATCAATATCTGGATTGAAAGACATATTTTCTCCCCCGTGTTAAATTCCAATCAGTACTTTATTCTAATTATTTTAGAATTTTTTAGAAAGACTTTTTTGATTTTAATTTCCAAATTAAATGACAAGGCTTAATAAATGCTTGACAAAGATAGAAAGTTTTGCTATTTTATGGTTTGAAATAATGAAACTTAATATTATTATATGAAATTTTCTTATGGTTGAAACACTTTTAAGATTTTTCAAAATAGTAGAATTATTAGAAAAAAGTGGTGAGCTAAGGCTCAAGGATATAGCTGATAGATTAGAGATAGACAAGAGCACCATACACAGATTTCTAAAAACGTTGTTAAGACATAATTATGTTAAGATGAACCCCACAAATAAGAAGTATAGCCTCGGATTAAAATTCTTAAATATTGCCACAGGAGTAATTGATTCTATGGATATCAGGAATATTGCACATCCCTATTTAATAAAGCTTGAGGAAATTACAGGTGAAACCATACATCTTACTACTTTTGATGGCAAGAGGGTAGTTTATATAGATAAAATTGAGAGCCCAAAACCCATAAGGATGTATTCAAGAATTGGTAATATAGCTCCTATTTACTGCACTGCAGCAGGCAAAGTCATTTTAGCTTTTCAGGATGATGAAGTTATAGAAAAGATAGTTAATGAGCTGGATTTTATTCCACGAACCGAAAAAACAATTACTGACAGGAAGATATTTATCAGGAGCCTGGAAGATGTAAGGGAGAAAGGATTTGCTGTAGATAATCTGGAAAATGAAGAGAATATAAACTGTATTGCTGCACCAATCAGAGATTACAGCAGAAAAGTCAGGTATGCTATAAGTATATCTGCCATAAAGGCAAGGATGAATTTATCGAAGTTATTCACTTTTAAAGACATTTTAATGGATACAGCTAACATAGTCTCTAAAGAGCTTGGATTTGTTGAAGATTAAATTTATGTATATAAAGTTATTTTTGGTGTGTTTTCCGTAAGCAATAAAAATACTATAAAAACACAGGAAATTGATTCAAAGCGAGGTGATGCTAATGAGGAATAAAGAGAGATTTGTTTATGAAGTCTAATATAATCTTATAGCTTAAAAAATTTATAGATTGTATTAGTGCTAAAACACAAACAAATCTCAAGTGAAATTTACCAGAGATGATTTCAAAAGTAAAGTATTATGGGGAGGTGATATAAAGCGTATTAGATTATTTTTTTAAGTTTGATAGCTTTCAACGAAAGGATTGATAAATGAAAAAAACAATATTATGGATAACAGTGTTAGTGTTAAGTATATCGATAGTTGCGACTTTCTCGCTTATAGGATGCAAGGAAGCAGAAGAAGCAGCTGAAGCAGTCGAAGAAGCTGTAGAAGAAGTCGAAGAAGAAGCAGAAGAGGCAGAAGAAGTAGTAGAAGAGGTTGAAGAAGAAGTAGAAAAGGTACCGGCAGGTACATATACCATGAAAGTAGGTCATTCGCATACAACCAGTGCACCAAGGCATATGTCTTTGCTGGTTTTTGAACAGCTGGTAGAAAAGAACTCGGAAGGTGCCATAGAGGTAGAATTGTATCCAGCAGGCCAGCTTGGAACTGAAGCCGAGATGCTTGAGCAGGTCCAAATGGGGACTATACAGGCAACCAGAGGCGGAAGCTTTGATGAGGTTGCAACAGAACTTTCAGTATACATGATGCCTTTCCTGTTTAATGAGCCAGCTCAGTTTACGGCAATTGCCAGTGGACCCATTGGTGATGAGATTGCTGCAGCAGCTCTGGAAGTAGGAATTTATATCCCGGCAACAGGAGATGCAGGTGGTCTGAGACAGTGGACTAACAATGTAAGACCTATTGAAAAACCGGAAGATATTGTAGGACTAAAAATGAGAACTCCTCCAATAGAAAGCATTATAAAGATTATGGAAGCACTGGAAGCAAACCCTGTTTCAATTGCTTATGCTGAACTGTACATGGCATTAAAGACCGGTCTTGCGGATGGACAGGAGAACCCTCTGGTTAATATTGACGATAAGAAATTTTATGAAGTACAGAAATATATGACAATGGCAAATTACCAGATACATCCGGACCCTATGTTTGTAAGTAATGACTGGTATCAGTCGCTGGAGCCATATCTGCAGGAAATAGTTACAGATGCAGCAAAGGAAATGATGAAATACAATGATACATTGATGACTGAAAGAGGAGAAGCTGTACTGCCTACAATGGAAGAAAATATGGAAATTACTTACCTTACAGATGAAAACAGGCAGGCATTTATTGACAAGTGCGCACCTGTATATGACTTCTTTATCGATGAAGGCTGGTTTACCCAGGAGCTGCTTGATAAAGTAAGGAGCTCTATTCAATAGTAAAGTAAGGTAACTATAAAGGTTGTGTTCTATATAAGAAAGAGAAAGTGCTCAGTCACTATTCTCTTTCTTATATAGCAGGTAAGTGCTACAGGGGGAAGAATTGAAAATTCTAAAAAAAATATTTAAGTGGTTGTTCGTAGGTCTTGATGAGGGCTTATTTTATTGGAATATTGCTCTTATGAGCAGCATGATTGTTGCTGTTATATTGTCAGTATTCCTGAGATATCTTTTTAACGTTGTGTTTAACTGGACAGAAGAATTGATTGTTTTCCTATTTATTGCAACGACTTATTTTGGCATTATTATGGGAATCAAGTGGGATGAACATATTAAAGTATCGCTGTTAATAGATAAATTACCCCGAAAAATTGGAATAGTATTTGAGATTCTTATAAGTGTAATCACCATAATTACTGTTGCAGCGGCAGCATATCTAAGCATGGACTGGATCGAAACAGTTGGTGCCAAGGTATCATCAGGGCTTAAGATCCATTATTCCACTATTTATTATATGCTTACGATATCTTTTATAATGGTTGCCATATATGAGATAAGAAAAGTTGTACTTAAAATTGCTAATTTTAGAAGAGAAATTAATGAATCCTGATTTATTTAAATATATAGGAGGAGATTAATTAAATGTCGGTAGGGTTATTAGTAGGGTCGTTTTTTTTACTTGCTGCCATAGGGGTACCGATTGGTTTTGCCATAGGGGCATCAAGTTTATTATATTTTGTGGTATATAATCCGGGTTTTATTTCGATGGTTCCTCAAAGAGTATGGGCAGGTACAAATAGTTTTGTAATGATTGCACTCCCCTTATTCATACTGGCAGGTGAACTGATGAATGGTGGCGGAGTTACCAAAAGAATTATAAATTTCTGTGGTTATATAGTAAGGCCAATTAGAGGCGGGCTCGGGGAAGTAAATGTAATTGCCAGCATGATTTTTGGTGGCATCTCCGGTTCATCGGTAGCCGATACTTCAGCAATAGGCTCTATACTCATACCACAGATGGTTGAAAAGGGATACCCCAAGCCAGTAGCAGTAGGTATTACGGTTGCTTCATCTACTATAGGGATGGTCATACCGCCAAGCATACCAATGCTTATGTATGCCATGATATCAGGGGAATCGGTAGGAGCCCTTTTTCTGGCTGGAGCAATACCGGGAATTCTGGTTGGAGTAACCCAGACTGTGCTGGTCTGGACTATTTCAAAAAAGAGGCATTATCATCCGGAATATACCAGATTTGATAAAAAACATTTTGCTCATACCATGAGAGACGGAACCCTTGCAGTGCTGATGCCTGTTGTAATTGTTTTAGCAATATCATTTGGTATTGCAACTCCAACCGAAGTTGCCGGAATCGCTGCTTTATATGCTCTGCTATTGGGGTTTTTATTGTACAGGGAATTGAAGTGGAAATCGGTTCTGGAAGCTGTTAAAAGAGCTTTTTTATCTTCAAGCAGCGTTATGATTATTATTGGGTTTTCCATGATTTTTTCCTGGATTCTGGCAATAGAACAGGTACCTCAGACTATTGCTGCTTATTTTTTGGGCTTGCAGGTTCATAGAATCTGGATTTTATTAATGCTTGACATTATTATCCTGGTTATAGGAACTTTTATTGATGTTACGCCGGCCCTGCTTCTGGTGGTGCCGATATTATTACCGGTAATGGAAGGGCTGGGAGTAAGCGCGCTTCAATTTGGAGCAATAATGATAGTTGGAACTGCAATGGGTCTGGTCACGCCTCCGGTTGGAATGTGTTTGAATGCAGCTGCCAAAATTTCCAAGATGGATATTGTGGATATATTCAAGGGTGCGGCACCTTATTTAGCCTGTAATTTTACAATTTTACTGCTGGTCACTTTCGTTCCGGCTCTTTCAACATGGCTGCCGGGTTTATTTTTCTAATGATTCAGGTCAGCAGGTTTGGATATATTTATACGCCTGAATAGTCAGTCAGGATGTAGGGGGATTATATTAAGTGTTTGATTTAAGATAGCAATATCATATTTAATTTCTTTGCAGTACCGGTAAAATTTTGTAAATTTATACGGACAGTAAAGAAAACTAAAATTAATAGAATATTAAATAAAAGGGATAGGAGAAAAGAATGGAAATTAGAGAACCATCAAATTCAAAGGATGCGAAGCATTACACTACAGAGAGGCTGAGAGAAGAATTTTTAATAGAAGATTTATTCGTTGACGGAGAGATTAAAAGGGTTTACAGCCATATCGATAGAATTATCGTAATGGGAATCGTGCCGACCGGAAAAGCAATCGAGCTGGGCCAGAATCTGGATATTATGCATAATCTTGGAACGGATTACTTTCTGGAAAGAAGAGAACTGGGAATCATTAATATGGGACAGAAAGGTAGCATTATTGTTGATGGCAAAAAATATGAGATGAATCCCAGGGACGGGCTTTATGTAAGCAGGGGAACAAAAGAAGTAGTATTTGAAAGCAGCGACCCCGGCAAACCGGCAAGGTTTTATGCATTAAGCGCCCCGGCGCATAAAGATCTTAAAACAGTTCATATAGATATCAGCAAGGCCAATAAGGTTCCCATGGGAAGCGATGAGAACAGCAACAAAAGGGTAATAAATCAGTACATCCAGCCGGGCGTAGTTGAGAGCTGTCAGCTTTGTATGGGGCTTACCCAGATGGCTCCGGGAAATGTCTGGAACACCATGCCCTGTCATACGCACGTAAGGAGAATGGAAG
Source organism: uncultured Actinomycetota bacterium (assembly GCA_964595565.1). GTDB lineage: Bacteria > Actinomycetota > Humimicrobiia > Humimicrobiales > Humimicrobiaceae > JAQVEM01. The sequence goes on along the minus strand of CAZQQX010000012.1, from coordinate 8,716 downwards.
TATATGCATATTTCGATGTGCCCGAAGATGCCAGGATATTTCATTACATGGGAGAACCAGATGAAACGAGGCATATTATTTTAAAGAATGAACAGGCTGTAATATCTCCAAGCTGGTCCATTCATTCCGGATGCGGAACAAGCGCGTATTCGTTTATATGGGGCATGGTAGGAGAAAATCAGACATTCACCGATATGGATGCTGTTGAACTCAAAGATATGAAGTAATTTTTGTAAATAAGGAAGGATGAATATTTATGATTCTGGATAAATTCAATCTAAAAGGAAAAGTCGCCATAGTGACAGGAAGCAGCACCGGTCTTGGCAGGGGTATGATACTTGGTCTGGCAGAGGCAGGTGCTGATGTAGCCGGTGTAACCAAATCAGGTGCAGAGGGAACTAAAAAAGAAGTTGAAGCGCTGGGAAGAAAGTTCCTGGAGGTAAAGGCAGACCTGTCAACCATAGAACCGATTGAGGACATAATGAAGCAGACGGTAGAAGAATACGGCAAAGTAGATATTTTGATAAATAATGCCGGGATTATAAGAAGGGAAGATGCCATAAATTTCACCGAGAAAGACTGGGATGATGTTTTGAGTATAAACGCAAAGACGGTATTCTTTTTCTCTCAGGCTATTGCCAGACAGTTTGTCAAACAAAAGACTGGGGGCAAAATAATCAGTATAGCTTCAATGCTGTCATTTCAGGGTGGAATCAGAGTTCCTTCATATACCGCAAGTAAGAGTGCTGTTATGGGAATAACAAGAGCTCTGGCAAATGAGTGGGCAAAATATAATATAAATGTTAATGCAATCGCCCCCGGATATATGGTTACCAATAATACAAAAGCATTAAGGGAAGATAAAGCCAGGAACCAGGCTATACTGGATAGAATTCCAGCCGGAAGATGGGGACTGCCGGAAGATTTAGCAGGAATAGCAGTATTTCTTTCATCTGAGGCTTCAAATTATATAAATGGATATACCATTGCTGTGGATGGTGGCTGGCTGGCAAGATAAGTGCGCGGTGAAGTGGTTACATAAGTTATAGATAAGGATTTTAAAATAAGATATAGAGTTTTATATCCATAAAAATAGAGGAATAGTAGCGGCAAAAAAGAATGAGATGAAAGAGTTATGGTGATATCGGATAAAAGATGTCATAAAATCCAGGTTTTATTTTAAACAGTCTTAGTATTGAGTTAATAAATTTTAGGAGGATTAATGAGCGATATTCTGAAAGAGATAGGGGATATGGGGCTGGTTCCGGTTGTGGTTATAGATGACTCGGAACTGGCGGTGCCTGCTGCAAAAGCATTAATAGATGGCGGCCTGAATACCATGGAAATCACTATGCGTACCGAGGAAGGTATAAAATCAATAAAAAATGTAATAGAAGCTTTCCCGGATATGCTGGTAGGTGCGGGTACGGTCCTTTCAATAGAAAAAGCTACAGAATCTATAAGCGCGGGGGCAAAATTTATTGTGTCACCCGGATTGGACCCGGAGCTTGTTGAATGGTGTCAGAAAAGAGACATAGTGGTAACTCCGGGTGTTGTTACCCCAACGGAAGTAGCACAGGCTTTAAAATTTAATCTTAATGTACTTAAGTTTTTCCCGGGAGGTATATTTGGCGGCATAAAAGGCTGCGAAGCTCTTTACGGTCCATACAGGATGGTTAAGTTTATGCCCACCGGCGGGGTGAGTCTTAAAAACCTGACAGATTTTGCGGATAAACCCTATATACATTCTGTAGGAGGCAGCTGGTTATGCTCGGCTTCTGATATTAATAATAAAAATTTTGATAAAATTACCGGCATTGTCAGGGAATCCATTGATATATTACTTGGATTTGAACTGGCCCATGTCGGAATAAATACAGAGAGCAGGGATAAATCCCTGGTGGTTACTAAAATGTTTTCAGACGTTTTCGGGTTTACATTAAGGGAGGGTAATTCCTCTATTTTTTCGGGAAATGGAATAGAAGTAAATAAATCTAAAGGGCCGGGAGATATGGGCCATATAGCGATTAAAACAAATAATATATCGAGAGCGGCATATTATCTTGAAAAACGGGGCCATAAAATTGACTGGAGCACGAGGAAAGGAACTGAAGAGAGACCGGTTGCCGTGTATCTCAAGGAAGAGATAGGTGGTTTTGCTATACATCTTTTACAGAAATAGAAGGGAAGTGAAATGAAAATTAAAAGAATCATAACCTTTGGAGAAGTAATGTTGAGATTAAAATCTCCTGGCACCGGGAGGCTTTTTCAGACACCTATACTGGAAGCTACTTTTGGCGGCGGTGAAGCAAATGTGGCCATTTCCCTGGCGAACTTCGGGTTCAATGTTGGTTTTTGTACAGCGCTGCCGGATAATACGATTGGAAATTCCTGCGAAGGTGAGTTAAGAAGATGGGGAGTTGATACTTCTTTAATAATTCGCAACAGTGGCAGAATGGGTACTTACTATATGGAAAGCGGGGCAAACCAGCGTCCATCGGTTGTAGTTTATGATAGAAGTTATTCGGCAATATCAATAGCAAAACCCGGTGATATAAACTGGGATAATGTTTTTTCCGGTGCGGAATGGTTTCATATTACCGGAATCACCCCTGCTATATCCGAAACTGCGATGAATCTTTCTTTTGAGGCGGTAAAAAAAGCAAAAGAAAAAGGGATAACTATATCATTTGACTTCAATTACAGGGGGAAACTCTGGAAATATGGAAAAGCAGCTACCGAAGTAATGCCCGAACTGGTAAAATATGTAGATTACGGAATTGCCAATGAAGAAGACTGTCAGAAATCCCTTGGTATAAAGGTTGACGTGGATGTAGAAAGCGGGGTTCTTGATGTAAATAAGTATGAAAAGCTGAGCAACAAAGTTTTAGAGATATTTCCCAACCTTAAAGCTATAGCAATAACCTTAAGAGAAAGCGCGAGTGCTGATATAAATGGATGGTCGGCATGCATGAATGATAGGAAAAATTTTTATTTAAGCAGGAAATATGAAATTAGAGATATAGTGGACAGAGTGGGTGGTGGTGATGCGTTTGCGGCCGGATTGATATACGGCTTGAATGCTTATGGAAATACAAATCAGGCATTGGAGTTCGCAGTTGCTGCCAGCTGCCTTAAACACTCAATATGGGGAGACTTCAACAGGGTATCAGTTTCAGAAGTAGAAAAATTAATGGGAGGCGATGCCTCTGGAAGGGTGCGGAGATAGTTCTGAGGCATCTTTTCATTGCCACAATATTTATAAACCTCTTTTTATTTGTCTGAAGTTGGCCCTGTCGTTTGATTATAATATTAATAAATAAACTCCAATTATTTATGCCTGTTAATCCGCCCGGATAAATTGGAAGGTTAAAATAATAGTGATTATCGAGTAAATTGGCGGTATACTCTGCGTGAAGTACAAAATTAATTAAAAAATAAATAATAATAGAAAAACTATGAGCGCGCCACGCTGCCCGTAATTGCAGACTGAGACATTGACATTATATTTTTTTTTAATAAAATGTGTTAAACCCTGTAAATATATACCAGGGCTATCTTTGATGTGGCCGATTCGATTCATATCATAGAATATATTTTTCTTTTTAATACCGGAGCATTTTTAGAGCCAGCCCTTAAAGATAATAAAGAGATATACTATAAAAAGATAGGGTTATAAGTGAATAATTCAGATATAGACAACAATGTTATAGAAGTAGAAAACCTGGTAAAGGAATTCAGGGGGCTGAGAGCTGTAGACGATATTTCTTTTTCTGTGAAGAAAAATGAAATTTTTGGATTCCTGGGACCCAATGGCGCGGGAAAAACAACTACCATAAATATGATATGTACGCTCCTGTCAAAGACATCGGGGAAAATTACTCTGAGTGGCCATGATGTGTCAAAAGAGAGGAATAAAATAAGAAGTTGTATAGGTATGGTATTTCAGGACCCCAGTCTTGATGATAGATTAACTGCCCTGGAAAACTTACATTTTCATGGTCTTCTTTATAATATCCCCCGCAGGGTTCTTAAAAAGAGAGCGGAAGAAGTGCTGGAGATGGTAAATCTTACCAGTAGAAAGAATAGCCTGGTAATGACTTATTCTGGAGGAATGAAAAGAAGACTTGAAATCGCGCGGGGGCTTCTCCATTATCCGGAAGTTCTTTTTCTGGATGAACCGACACTGGGTCTTGACCCGCAGACCAGAAATAAAATATGGGACTATATAATCAAGCTAAAAAAGAGCAAAGAAATTACTATCTTTTTAACTTCCCATTATATGGAAGAAACAGAGATATGTGACAGGATAGCCATAATAGACAGGGGTAAAATCATTGCCCTGGACACTCCTGAAAATCTTAAAAATAAAATTGGCGGGGATATTATAACTTTAATCTCCGAGAATAATATTAAATTAAAAGAATACATAAAAAATATAACCGGAGCCGAAGCTCACAGCGAGAAGGAAGACAGAATAAGGTTTGAGGTTAAAGATAGCTCCAGATTTATTCCAAAACTTATTAAGGATAGTCCGGTAAAAATTTTATCCATAACTGCAAGAAAACCGACTTTAAACGATGTGTTCCTGGATCTTACAGGAAGAGAGATAAGAGAAGAGAATGCAAATTCCATAGATAACATGAGGATGAGGATGAGAGGGAGAACGAGGCATTGAAGAAGGAACTAACAGGGGTATATACGGTATGGTTGAGGGATATAAAAAGATATTTCAGGGATAAGCCGAGAATAATTGGTTCATTTGCGCAGCCCATACTGTTTTTATTTGTACTGGGAACTGGAATTGCAAGCTCCTTCAGTGTATTTGGAGGAGGGGGCGGAGAAGATTTTTTGAATTTTATGTTCCCGGGAATAGTAGGGATGACTGTACTTTTTACTTCTTTTTTCAGTGCAATGTCAATAGTATGGGATAGAGAATTCGGGTTCTTAAGAGAGATTCTGGTGGCGCCTGTTTCCAGGACTTCGATTGTAGTGGGAAAGTTGCTTGGAGGTTCTACCATAGCAATGATTCAGGGCTCAATAATACTGCTATTTGCCCCTTTTCTCAAGATACCAATTACCTTTGTAATTTTTTTTAAAGAACTGGGTATTATGTTCCTGGTAGCAATGACCATTTCCACCATGGGTATTATACTTGCTTCGGTAATTAAATCCATGCAGGCTTTTCAGGTAATTACCAATTTTTTACTTATGCCCATGTTCTTTCTTTCCGGCGCCCTTTTCCCCTTAAACCAGACAGTTAAGTGGATGAATATCGTTTCTAAAATTAATCCTCTTTCATACGGTATTGATGCTATGAGATTTGTACTGCTGAATGATGCCAGCCTGCAGTTATATCCCCTGTGGCTGGATATTATAATACTGGTGTTTTTAGTTTTGGCGCTAAGCGTGATCGGAGCTTTTCTATTTAACAGGCAGGATTAGAAGTGATTTTTTTTAAATAATAAGTTTATATATAGAACCAATCTCGTGTAAATATTAACTTACATAATTGTCTTTATTTCATTAAATATTTTTTCTGCCCCCCGGTAGTTTATGGATAAAAGCTCTGAGAGGCCATCTGCTTTTAGATTTAGAAGCTCTTTTACCAGAATAACATTGGAATCAAAAAGTATATCTTTTTGCTTTACCGTAATTGATGGAAGAATATTTATGGGGTAAAGTTTTTTCTTTTCAATAAAATACTGCAGGTTTTCTACTTCAGGGCACTGCCATGCCATTATTTTTAGGCCCACGCAGCGAGCGTACTGTATTGCGTCGGAGGTGCATTTTGTATTTGTCACCAGCAGCGCTTCAATAGAATCATGGGACATATTGTGGTTTTTTATATAAGCTTTTTCTATATCTATAAACCTGCTGTTTACATAGAGTGCGGTTTTTACATCGGATTTTGTTCCCGGTGAATTGTGATATTTGCATTCAATAAGATAAATTTTACCATCTTTTTTTGCTACAACATCAACTTCGTGCTCAACGCAATAACCTTTTATGAACTGTCCTACTTCTGCGGTAAAACCGTATTCCCTCAAAATCCTGGCTATGTACTTCTCAAAAATAAAACCTTCCGGTCCCATATCCATGATGGCTTTTTTTAGAGAATACCTGATTGCGACCCTGGGCTGGATTTTTTTTAGCTGGTCTAAAGTTTTATTATAAATATGGGTGGTGCTCATATTGTTTTTTATTTTTTTATCGATTAATCTAACAGTTTTATCCGCTAATTCAGGAGAAGCACCGGCCTTTAAGAGAGAAGAGGTTATTTTTTCTTCATCATAAGTTTCAGTTTTGCCATCCGCCTTAACAATATTTTTTGCCATATTTCTTTAAAAATCCTGTAAAACTTTTATTTTTCAGGGTTATATTATAACATTTTTTTAAAAAGGGTTGTCCCTGTTTTATTAAATAACTAGATTTTCTTGTATCAATTTACGGGTTCAATACTCTGGTGATATTTTGTTTTAAGTTTTATTATTATATAATCTTTTACCAGTATATTATTTATTCCGGGAGTTAATTATTTTAGTAAGATAATCTGGAGTGTGTATTTGCTTAACTTCTTTAAAAAGGATTTTAAAATCGTAATTGTATTAATAGCTTTATTTTTGAGTATTCCTTTTATTAGCACATGGTATCTTCCATATGGAATCAGACCAGGAACAATTGAAGGCTCGCTTTCCATAGCTGATTCCGGTAGTATAAATAACCTGAAAGCAGATGACGTGAATATTTATAAAAAAAATAAAAATAGCCCGGGGAGTTCCCGTGGAGTGGGCCTGAAGAGTATTCCAGTTGAAGAAAATTTTAATGAAGAGGAATTAATTATTGAAGAGAAACCGGAGGAAACCCCGGTAAGTAGTAAATCGGCGGAACAGGAAGAACAAAATCATAGCAATATAGGTGAGGGTGAAGAGATGAATGAAGTAGATATTACATCTACCGGTGATGATAATATGGAGATAGATTTCAGAAACAGTGATGATTTCAGAATTGAGGTAGACCTTTCGGCGCAAAAGGTATTTATATTTTATGAAGGTAACCCGATAAGAGAAATGATATGCTCCGGAGGGACAGAAGAGAAACCCACTCCTGCAGGAGAGTTTAAAACCACCCGGAAAGGTGATTATTTCTGGTCGGATAAATATAACGTGGGAGCCTATTACTGGGTCAGGTTTTATAATGAGTATTTATTTCATAGTGTTCCTTTTGATGCCGAAGGGCAGATGATTAAAGAAGAATTTGAAAAGCTTGGGAGCCCTGCGAGCCACGGATGTATAAGGCTGGGGTTAGAAGATGCGAGATGGGTATATGATATGCTTCCGACGGGAATAAAAGTATTGGTTTATTAAAATCAAATCAAAGATTACTTTTTTACTGCTAATTTGCTGCGGGATAAAGATATTATAAAAGACAGCGATTAAAACAAATCTATATTGAGAAAATCCAGAGGCTATGATAATATTATTATTATAATGATAATCATTATCATTATAATTTAGTTATTTTATTTGTTATAATTATTTTCTAATAAAAAATAACGGACATGAACGGAGAGAATAAAAGCAATGGAATTAAATATATAGAAAAAATAAAAAAAGCGCTTTTATACCCGGGTCCGGTTATTTTAAGTATTGCACAAACTGCATGGAATATATGGATTTATTTCCCACCTGGGTATTCCCATCTAATTATGGCCCGGAATAATCCCCCTGCTGGCCGATTAAAATATATGTTAAAGGGAAGAAGATTATAGCAATGGAGAAATTAAGCTTTGATGACTACTCTCCTGCTGAAATGGAAAAGAGAGTAGAGGCAGCGTGCAGGTCCAAAGCAAAACTCAGTTTGCTGAGCTTGCTTATGCTTGCGCTGCTGGCCGGGATATTTATAGCAATCGGGGCAGAATTTTATACCCTGGTAGTATTTGATTCCAGTCTGAGCACCGGTCTTACCAGAGTGCTTGGAGGAATTGCATTTTCCTCCGGACTCATACTGGTACTGGTAGCCGGGGCAGAACTTTTTACCGGAAATTGTCTGATTATGATGGGTTTTGCATCAAAGGCGGTAAGCTATAAACATTTATTAAAAAACTGGGGTTTATGTTACGCGGGAAATTTTGCCGGTTCTATGATTATAGTTTTTCTTATGTATCTTACTAATCAATGGAAGATGGGAAATTATATGCTGGGAGCTAAAGCGGTATTAATAGCAGCCGATAAGGTCAATCTGACTTTTCTTGAAGCTTTTTCAAGAGGTATTATGTGCAATATTCTGGTCTGTCTTGCTGTATGGCTGTGTTTTAGTGCACGCTCAGTTATCAGCAAAGTAGCTGCTATCGTATTCCCAATAACGGCGTTTGTAGCTTCCGGGTTTGAACATAGTATTGCCAATATGTATTTTATTCCCATGGGAATATTATTAAAGCAAAATGACGCCGTTTTAAATGTAATATATCAGACAGACCCGTCAGCTTCTCTGGGAAGACTGAATGTTGAAGGCTTTTTGTGGAATATTCTGCCTGTAACCGCCGGTAATATTATAGGGGGTGCTATTATGGTTGGTCTTGTTTACTGGCTGATAATCGTGCTTCCGGAAAGGTTAAAAAGTAAAAGAGTATAGTGACGGTAAACTATAAGTAAAATAAAAGAGGTGTTAAAAATGATAAAAAAAATTACGCCAAACATGATGGTCGATGATGTAA
>CAZQQX010000011.1:0-50999 GCA_964595565.1 uncultured Actinomycetota bacterium | reverse complement strand
AATAATTTATCCTAAAAGCGGTCTCCACCAGTCTTCGTTATTCACATACCAGTTGACAGTTTTTTCCAGTGCTTCCTCAAATTTATAGGAAGGCTTCCAGCCAAGCTTCTTTTTTATTTTAGAACAGTTAATTGAATAGCGGCGGTCATGACCCAATCTGTCTTCAACCGGTTCAATCATATCTTCTGATTTATCCAGAATCTTTATTATCTTCTTTGTAATCCAGATGTTTGGCTTCTCATTTCCCGCGCCGATATTATAAATCTCTCCTATTTTTCCTTTATGAAGAACCTTATCCAGTGCATTACAATTATCCTCCACATAAATCCAGTCCCTTACATTCATCCCGTCCCCGTAAAGGGGAACCTTTTTATTGTCAATAAGATTGGTAACAAAAAGAGGAATTATCTTTTCAGGATACTGGTATGGCCCAAAATTATTGGAGGTCCTGGTGATAATTACCGGGGTACCGTAAGTCTTGTAAAAAGACCTTGCAATCATTTCTGCTCCCGCTTTGGAAGCAGAATAGGGGCTGTTGGGCCCGAGCGGGTCTTTCTCCTTAAATGAGCCATTTTCTATTGAACCGTAAACTTCGTCAGTGCTTATCTGCAGGAAAATACTTTTTTTACTTTTTTTTACCGCCTCTAAAAGTACGTAGGTTCCATAAACATCAGTCTGAATAAAAATACCCGGGTCCTCTATGGACCTGTCCACATGGGATTCGGCAGCAAAATTTACAACAGCATCAATCTTCCTGGCACTAAAAATCTCGCCTATAATCTCTGCATCGGCAATATCACCTTTTATAAAATTATAGTTAGGATTATCTTCAATAGCCTTAAGGTTTGCGAGATTACCTGCATAGGTCAACTTATCAAGATTTATTATCCTGTATTCCGGATACTTTTTTATCATATACCTGATAAAATTACTGCCGATAAACCCTGCTCCACCGGTTACAAGAAGGGTCTTAAAATTTCTTTCTTCCAATTTTTCTCCTTATCCATCCTTCCTATCCCAGTTGTACGGCACTTCGGTACCATGCGGGTCCGCCCTGAATTCATCCGGTTCATCATAGTTATAGGGCTCGGTAACAACATTTATGCAGATTGCCTCATAATCAGTAATACACTTAAAGCCATGATAGACATATTTTGGTATCTGAAGGAGCATTGGGTTATGTACCCCCATAAAGAATTCGTTTACCTGACCGTACGTCGGCGAATCTTTACGACTGTCATATAAAACAATTTTCATCATACCCCTGACCACCACCATATTATCGGTCTGTTTCCTGTGGTAATGCCACCCTTTAACTACTCCCGGATAGGCTGTGGTCATATAAACCTGACCGAATTTTATAAAAAGCTCTTCATCCGAGCGGAGCATTTCCATAAGCCTTCCCCTCTCGTCGGGGATAACCTTAAGTTTTTTTACTTTAACTCCTTCTATCACGAAAAATCCTCCTCATCCAATAAAAAATATTTTAATAAAAATCAATATCCTATTCCGGTGTAATTAAATCCCAGCTCTGCAATCTCTTCCCTGTCAAATATATTCCTTCCATCAATAATATTTAATCCTGCCATAAGAGATTTTATTTTCTTAAAATCAAGATTGTAAAACTCTTCCCATTCCGTAACCAGCACCATCAGGTGCGCCCCTTCCAGCGCCTTATAGGGAGTGGATGCCATAACGGCGCTCCTGTCCATATCCTCGGGACACTTTTTCACCACAGGGTCATAAACCCTTACTTCTGCCCCCAGCTCCAAAAACTTATTAACTATGGCAACAGAAGGTGATTCCCTGGTGTCATCGGTATTTGGCTTAAAAGAAAGCCCCAGCACCCCGATAATCTTGTCATCAATAATACCCAGCATATTTACTGCTTTCTGTATTACTTTGAATCTCTGTTGATTATTTACCTGGATCACTGCATTTAATACATTTGCCGGCGAGCCGTATTCCTCGGCAGTATAGCTCAGCGCCCTCACATCCTTGGGAAAACAAGAGCCGCCCCATCCAATTCCGGCTTTCATGAACCTTGAGCCTATCCTGTTATCAAGCCCCATGCCATAGGTCACATCCAGGATATTGGCGCCCACCCTCTCGCATATATTTGCAATCTCGTTTACAAAGGAGATCTTGGTGGCAAGAAAGGCATTGGAAGCATATTTTATAAGCTCCGAACTGGTTGAATCGGTAACAATAATGGGAATCTTACCTTTTTTATGACTGTTATTTAACGCATAATCAAAATCCTGCTCTATAATGGGCCGGTAAAGTTCTATCATTGTCTCTATCGCTCTTTTGCTCCTGGAGCCTATTACAATTCTTTCCGGGAAAAAAGCATCCCTTACCGCTTCACCTTCTTTTAAAAACTCGGGATTGGATACTATATCAAACTCATATTCGTTATTTCCGTCATTCTGGTTTTCTTTTATTATTTTTCTGATTCTTTTTGCCGTACCAATGGGAACAGTGCTTTTATTTGAAATGATTTTATACCCATTTATGGATTTGCCTATCAACGTGGCTACCTCATCAATTGCCGAAAGGTCAGGCCTGCCCGAAGGCAGCGGAGGGGTACCCACAGAGATAAATACTATATCGCTTTCCCTGACTCCACAGGCAGTATCATCATCAAATATGAGATTGCCACTGTCAGTATTCTTTTTCACAAGTTCCTCAAGACCTTCTTCAAATATGGGAACTTTTCCATTTTTAAGCATATCTATTTTTTCTTTATTCTTGTCAACACATAAAACCCTGTTACCAATTTCAGCCAGGCAGACCCCGGTAACAAGCCCTACATACCCTGTCCCTATCACACAGATTTTCATTGTACTTTCCTTAAAAAATGATAAATACTAAATATAATTTTTAAAATATGATACCAGCAAAGATATCTTCTTACAATATAACCCTGCACTATATAAGAACAAACCCGTTCAAAGCAATAAAAAAACCATTAAATCTAAATTAATCCTGAAACTTCAAAAATTTACCCTGTACAATATATATAATTATTTTTTATCAGCAGGTTTTCTGAAGGTAAGGCTCTCAAAAGCCTGCACCGTATCTTTTATGCTGTTATTCCATGAAAATACTTCTTCAACTCTCTTTTTATTCATATTACCCAGTTTTTGGGCCTCTTTTTCATTTTTAATTGCCCATACTATCTTATCTGCAAGATTTTCAATTTTATTATCAGCTGCATAAATTCCACCATCCCCCAGGAACCTTCTGTTGTTTTTACCCTCAAAACATACCACCGGAAGACCCGCACCCATGTAATTTATAACCTTGCCGCTTGCTTCTCCTGCCCTATCAACCTTGGGCTCCACTGCTATATCACTTATTAGAAGATAATCGGGAAGTTTAAAATAATCTACCATTCCTGTAAAATGGACACTGCCCTCAACTCCCAGCTCATTTACTTTTTTAGCTGTATCTTCAACAGGATAGCCAACTATCATGAAATGAGCATCGGGTCTTCTTTCAAGGACCGGGGGAATTGCCGATATCAGGTTCCATATCCCCTTGGCTGCAAGAAGAGCGCCTGTAAATATTACCAGCGGGGAATTTTCGGGTATTCCAAGTTTTTTCCGTAACCCTTTTTCCGGCGGCTGATTGAAAAAGTCGGTATGAACCCCATCTATCACTACCCTTACTTTATCGGGGTTTATATTAAACTTATTTTTTATAATATCACCGTTTGATACCGAGCTGCATATAAAAAAATCAGGCATCCTGCAGATGAACTTTTCCAGGGTATAAAAGAACCATCGTATTGCTTTACCTCCCCTTATCCAGTTAAATGTATCCAGTTCTGCAGTGAGGCTCCCCTGCACATCAAAAACCAGGGGGGCTCTTCCAAATGTAAGAAGATATTTTATGAGCCCTCCAACAAAAGCTCCTTCATGAAGATGCCCGTAAATAATATCGGGTTTTTCTTTAAGATAAACTGCTGCTGCCTTAAAAAATAAAAGAATATCGATATAAAATTTATGTATGGAGGGGCCAGCCTCAAGCTTTTTGTACCAGGGGATATTTATCATTCTTCTGATATCAAGACCTTCAAGGTCACGGCCTATATGGTAGGTTACGATAATATTTTGATAACCGTAATTTGCCAGTGCCTTCATTTCCCCCAGTATTCTCATGTGGCAGCCCCTGTCAGCAAAAAAGGGGGTGGGAACTATGTTCAGAACCTTATTATTTTTTCTTTTTTTTATTCTTTCGGCCAATTTATATTAATTTTTATACGAAAAGTTTATTAATATTTCTCTTACTGCCGGTATTAATGATATATTAAAAAAATTCTAACCCACCATCAGAACATTGTAAATAACAAATCCAGAAGGGGTAAAAGATTTATTATTCCTTCAAATTATAACCATCACCTAACTTAAATATTAAATTTAAGAACTCTTTAAAATCAGTAACTTTCTTTTAACAACGGATTTTATCCTGGAATCAGGAATTTTCTCAGCCCATTCTCCAGCTCTTTTAAAGCTGAAGGATTCAGGGAAAAACAATTCAGGAAAATATGTGAACTGCTTTTTCTTTCTTGTTGATAAATACAGGCTATCAACTAATGCTTTCTCCGGTTCTGCTATAAGAAAACTACCACTTCCCCGGTACCAGTCAAAACCATCAAATAGCCCGGGCATAATTTGATGAATAATAAATGTTCCTACACCTGTGTGAATTTTTTTTGTATGAATAGTTGAAGCCAGAGTTATTACCTGTGGTATCTGCTCAATAATTCCATACAGGTTAAGTGCACTGACAAAAGAAACATAAGTAATATGTTTTGGTAATAAAAAAGGTATTAAAGAATACGGGCTTAACTTTTCATTTCCCATTTCTGCCCATATACCTCTTGTTACCTTAAAAATTAATCCGCTTTTTTCAAGATTATTAAGTTTCTGAGTTATATTGGATAAAGAGCTTCCTGAAAGCATTGCCAGCTCCCCTGTAGTAAAAAAAGGCCTTTTCAGTTGCTTTATATAAGCTATAATTGACTTATTATTTTTGCTCATTTAAAAACTCCTGGATTAAACTGGCAGCTTTTAATCTAACTTCGTCCCAGGATGACTCCTTATTATATATAACCTGCTCTTCCGGAGGAAGATATGAAACAACGCTATCACGGAACTGCTCAAAAGTAACTGTAAACAAATTATCATATGCTTTTTTAAATTTTTCCCTGGTTGTGATTTCAGACTCGCCTGTATCTTTATCTGAATACTGAGAATTTAATATATATAAATCATAAATATCCCTTGCCTGGGTTACCGGGCGGGAAACAATTGCATTAATCTTCTGGATTATGGTAGCCCTTATATTATAATGAGGAAGAATGAGAGGTGCTAATTTATAAGGGCGAAGTATGTGGTCTGAAACAGACTGTGCAATAACCCCTTTTTTTATGCCTCTTCGTGAAAACTCAACTTTTGTAAAAAGGTTCTCCCCTGCAGATGTTATAAGATGGATTTTAAATCTCTGGGTTGTTTCTGTTTGTTTTGCTTTCTCAATATCAGGAGCAATAATATTTTCAATATTGTAATAATTAAAAATATTCTTAAATGATTGCGAAAGAAGTATATTTAATACTACATTCTGAAGAACATCTACTGCTACATCTGATATGTCAACATCCATATCCTCGGAATAACGAACACTATTAAAGAAAAAACGCAAATTCGCTCCACCTTTAATAGTATAATATTTTGCTTCTACCTTTCGGCTAAACCACCTTAAAAATTCTAAATGAAAAATTTCCCTTTGTTGCAATGTGTTAAACATAATTATGTATTATAATTTAGTTATAACTAAATATCAATACATAATTATTTATCATCTCAATTACTATCCGATCTGTATCCCTGTAATAATTTATTAAAATTTAATGACTTTTAAACCAGTTGCAGGTTAGCTCCAGCCCTTCTTTAATTAAGACTTCGGGCTGCCAGCCCATTATCTCTTTTGCTTTATTATATGAAAGTCTGCTTCTTCTCTGCTCCCCTTCCCTGGCAGGCCCGTGGACTTCTTTAATATAATCCTTCCCCGATATTTCTTTTAAAATTTTAAAAAGTTCCACCACGCTGGCCTCTTCAGACGTTCCTATATTTAATGCACCCACGAAATCACTTTCAATAGCTTTTAGATTGGCATTTACTGCATCCCCCACATAAACATAATCCCTTGTCTGGAGCCCATCCCCGTTGATAGTGGGGTTTTTATCACCCAGAATTTTGGTTGAAAATATAGCCACCACCCCTGCTTCTCCATAGGGGTCCTGCCTGGGCCCGTATATGTTTCCATATCTTAAGGATATATATTTAAGGCCACATGTTTTATAAAAATAATAAAGATAATTTTCGGTGGCCAGCTTCGCCACTCCGTAGGGAGATACCGGATTAGTTGGATGGTTTTCATCTGCAGGAAAATACTCCTGCTCACCGTATACTGTCCCCCCTGAAGAGGCAAAGATGAATTTTTTAACCTTAAAGGCGCTGCATGCGTTAATCACATTAAGCCCGCCCATTATATTAATATCTGCATCCAGTAGTGGATTTTCAACCGATATCCTGACACTTAGCTGGGCTGCATTGTGAATTACAATATCCGGCTTTTCTGTCTTTAATATATCATATATTTTTTTGGTTCTGATATCACACCGGTAAAAAACTGCTTCCCCGGGTATGTTTTCCTTCTTCCCATTTGACAGGTCATCAACGATAACCACTTTATAATTTTCATCCAGCAGCCTGTCTGCAACATTTGAACCGATAAAACCCGCCCCACCGGTTATAAGTACCTTCAAATTTTCCCTCCTCTTATAAAATTTTTTATAAATTTTTTAATTTATTTAAAAATCCTGTCTTAAATATAATAAGAGAACATTTATTGAGCCTGTATTATTCTCATAACCAGCATCTTTCCACCACAAATTTTAAATCACTAAAACCCTGTGATTTTACCATTTTTTCTGTCCTTCTCAATAAGGCTGGCCGGGCGGTCAGAAGGATTCCCAAAACCACCGCCGCCCGGTGTCTCAATAACTACACTATCACCTTTTTTAAGCAGTATATTTGAACATTTGGATGGTACAGTCTTACCGTTAATTAGGAATCTCCCGCACCTGCCGTCTTCCCCTCCGTTCCATCCCCAGGGAGGAAATTTATTCCTGTCTCCATGGGAAGAAAACGCTACATTATCTTCAAGTATCTCAATCTTTCTCCTGATTCCCAGACCACCTCTGTATTTACCCTTACCGCCGGAATCCGGTATAAATTCATAGCTTAAGACCCTGATAGGAAATTCCGCCTCTAAAGATTCTATGGGCAGATTTGAGGTATTGGTAACATGAACCTGTACCCCATCAGGACCGTCCCCGCTTTCAGAAGCACCGGAGCCCCCGCCCACTGCTTCTACATAGACAAATTCTTTCTCTTTTGACAGTACAATAGCAGTGCTGGCATCATTTGAACCTGAAATTGCTTTTTCTGGTATTGCCTTATTAAAAGCACCTATCATGGTACCGGCCACTCTCTGACAGGTATCGGTTCTTGCCCCTACCGCCGCCGGCTCGCCTGGATTGACTATGCTCCCGGGAGGCGCTTTTATGCTTACCACTCTCTCCATGCCCTCATTTGCCGGTAGTTCAGGGTCCAAAAAAGCTTTGACTGCGTAATATACCGTGGCAACAAGAGCGGACCTTACCACATTTATCGCACCACCGCTCTGGCGGCCGCTGCCCGTAAAATCAACTTTTAACTTCCCGCCCTTTACCTCTATGCAAACTTTTATGGGAATGGCATCATCCGATACCCCATCATCGTCTAATCTATCCTCAAAGAAATATTTTCCATCCGGAATTTTTTTAATTTTTGCCCCGAGTCTTTTCTCGGTATAGGAAAGCAATTTTTCAATTGAACCTTCCACCACTTCCTCGCCATATCTGGCATAGAGTTCGCCCAGATATCTTATCCCAACTTTATTGGTGGCTATCTGTGCCTTCAGGTCAGTGTATCTCTCATCCGGGACTCTGCAATTTTTTACTATAAAATCAAGCAGGTTCTCATCTATTGTGCCTGCTCTTACCAGTTTTACCGGTGTTATTCTCAGACCCTCCTCATATATAGTTTTAGCATTGCCGGCAATACCCCCCGGTATCGCTCCCCCGATATCTGAATGATGGGCTATATTGGCAGTAAAATTAACCAGAGTATTGTACTCAAAATATGGCGAAATGACAGTCACATCGGGGAGATGGGTACCGCCGCAGTAAGGTTCATTGGCAATAAAAACATCGCCCGGCTCTATATTTCCCCTGAAGCGCTCCAGTACCTCTTTTACCAGTCCCATCATTGAGCCCAGGTGAAGGGGAATATGTTCCGCCTGTGCCACAAGCCTTCCTCTAGCATCAAACACAGCAGTTGAGCAGTCCCTTCTTTCCTTTATATTGGCCGAAAAAGCACTTCTTACCAGAACCTCGCCCATAAGTTCTGCTATTGTTTTTAGGCGATTACCTATTACTTTCGCAGTTATAATATCAGCATTAATATCAGTGTTATCTTCCATGGTTAACTTTTCCTCTTTTTATAGCCCTTAAACTTTTATCTTTTAATAAAGTTTTATTTTACCGGATAAATTTCAAACCTTTGTCCCGTTAGATGCTATACTCTTAAAATAATGCTTCCATCATCTATAACCCTGCCCTCACTCTGTTGTGGAAAAACTATAGTTGAATCAAACTGTTCTATTATAGCAGGACCTTTAATCACAAATCCTTCGGGCAGGCTTCTTCTCTCATATACCGGAGTTTTTAAAGGTTTATTATCACCGGTAAAATAAACATCTCTAAATTTTCTGATAAGTTCACCCGGGGTTTTACTGCCTTTAATTTCTCTGTAAATCCTGTGTCTGACCTGCAGTGATAAAACCCCTGTGCATCTCAATCTTAAATTTATTATCTCTATGCCTCTATCCTCAAGCTTATACCCGTAAAAACTGTAATGCTTTTTATAAAAAATCTCTTTTATCCCATCTATCCTGTAATCCTCCAGGCATTTTATATCTTCAGTGGATACCGGGATGTTTAACTCATAATTCTGTCCTTTATATCTTACATCAAGAGACCACTCCAGTCTCCGCCTGCCGGATGGGATATTTTCCGTTCTAAACCATTTCTCTGCCCTGCTTCTAAAATTTGAAATAATGGCGGATATGCTTTCTTTTTTTGCTCCCTTTATGGTTTTTACAAAATCTATGGTGGAATTGCTATAAAGAAGACCTTCGGCAGAAAAAGCTCCCGGTATCTCAGGAATTATAATTCTGGCTATCCCCAGTTCTTTTGCAATCATAGCAGCATGCATCGGCCCCGCTCCTCCGTAAGCAACAAGCTCTAAATCCGCTGGATGCAAACCTTTCGATATAGTTACTTTCCTGATTGCTTCCGATATATCCGAGGTTACAAGACGGATTATGGACCACGCTCCCTCTATTAAAGAGATATTTAGTGGCCCGGAAACCAGGTTTCTTATAGCTTCTTTTGCCCTATCCAGATTTAGCTTCATTTTGCCACCGAGCATAGTTCTTGTACCAAGGGTACCAAGAACCAGATTGGCATCAGTAACTGTAGGATTATCCCCTCCCCTGTCATAACAGGCCGGACCGGGCTCTGCACCGGAACTCCCGGGACCTACTCTTAAAAACCCGCCTTCATCAACGGCGGCTATACTTCCTCCACCGGCACCGATGGTAGAAACATCTACCGCAGGAAATTTAACCGGATAACCCATAATCTCTTTCTCGGTGGTCTTTACTGGATTTGAGCCCGAAATAATTGCCACATCGGTACTGGTTCCTCCCATATCCAGGGTTATAAGGCTTTCTTCACCAGTTTTACCACCCATTTGTTTATTACCACTACCGTATAAAAATGATGCTCCGATTACTCCTGCTGCAGGACCGGAAAATAATGTCCTCACCGGAAGTTCTGTAACACCCTCCGGTGATATTAATCCTCCATCGGACTGGCATATAAATAAAGGCGCCCTGATGTTAAGTTTTTCTAATTCAGATAAAAAGTTATCCAGGTAATTTTTAAAAAGCGGGCCTATACAGGCATTAAGAACTGTTGTGGATAACCTTTCATACTCTCTAAATTCAGGAATTACCTCTGAAGACAGAGAAATATATGCTCCGGGTAAATTCTTTTTTAGTATTTTGCCGGTTTCCTCTTCATTTTTTCCATTAGCATAAGAATTTAAAAACAGAACCGCCACGGATTCTACCTTTTCCTGCTTTAATTTATCTATGCTTTCCAGAACTTCTTTTTTGTTAAGGGGAGATATAACTCTTCCATTATTATCTATTCTCTCTATTATGGGTATTCTTAAATACCGGGGGACTAAAGGATAGGGTTTTTTTATATGAAGATTATAAAGATGCGGGCGCCTCTGCCTGCCAATTTCAAGCAAATCTCTAAAACCATTTGTTGTAAGCAGAGCAGCCTTACCTGCCTTTCTCTCAATTATTGCATTGACTCCAATAGTTGTGCCGTGACGTATGTCAGCTATGTTAGCTTTATTTTTTATTTCTTTATTAATCATTTTAACTATTGGAAGCCACGGAGTATTTCTGTCGGAATGAATTTTAAATACCCTGATTTTCTCTTCATCTTCGCTATATACTACGAAATCTGTAAATGTTCCTCCGACATCCACTCCAATACTGTACAATAAAATTCACCTCCAGTTTAAATTCTGTTTTATTCTTCATCTATCAACTCTTTATTCCTTATAGCCGGAATGGATAAATCAATGTTTCCATAAACTTTAATTCTTACTCCATCTATATAGAAAATAACTCCTTCTATTTCCGGAATTTCTGTTAATGTATTTACCATGGAATAAATTATGTATTCATCCAGTATCCTGGTGTCCAGGCTGTTCTCAAGAAATTCCCGGGAAAGGTCAACCTTGGCTATATTATCAATAGCCTCCACTCCAATCAGCTCCGTCCCTGCCGGTATTACCGGGAAGTGATATGATTTAACGGGGCCTTTGAGAAGCTCCTTAACCGCATTCTGCACAGCAATACCAGGACTCCCCGCATTTATGGTTCTCTTTTCTGAAACCAGTTTTTTCTCTTCGCCAACACCTGAAAAATAAAAATTTATCTCAATACTTGAAGGATATACTTCCTCCCCTTCCCTAACGCCCCCTTTACCTGTAAGACCGGCAATAAATCCCATGATTTTCTGCCACAAAGATAAACTTCTTTTATAGCCATCATCGCTTTCTTTGCCGTCACTGCCGGTAGAAGTTATTTCTTCTGCACTGCCGTCTTTAATCCCGTTTTCTTCAGTTTCAATTTCAGCCGGCTCACCGGCTGAATCCGGCTCTTCACTACTTCCGGCGGATTGGATACCCCCATCCGAACCCGGGGCTTCTATGGCTTCTCCGCTTTCACTTTCTCCAGAGAGAGCGTAAAACTTACTCTTTAAAAAATCCGGGTTATCTATGCTGTAGAATATAAAAAAGCCCGCTACAAAAGTAAATACCATAATTAATGTTAATTTTAATATCGGGCTGGAACTTCTTGCCTTTTTCATTTTTTTATTTCCAGTATTCACAAAGATAGAATTCTATTTAAAAAGCACTAAAATACATAATATTTTAAAAAATATGCTGTTTAAAATATACACTATTTATATATTCTTACCAGATTGGCCTCCGGCTGGCAGTAAAACCTGAACGGGGTGTATCTGCCTTCTCCAAGACCTCTGGTTATAAATAGAACCGCATCCTTAAAATAAAATAGACCCGATGCAAATTTTGTTTTTATCTTGCATCCCGAAATTATCGCCCCGATAAATGGAAGCCTTACCTGCCCTCCATGGGTATGGCCGCAAAAAATAATATCAGCTTTTCTTCTGGCCAGGCTTATTATTGAATCCGAGTCTGGGGTATGCAGGAGAACAATGCGCAGTTTATCTTTTTCATGCAACCTGTGTATTTTATCCTTTTTTAATCTGAATACGCTCTCATAAATTTTCTTATAATTCGTTTTACTTTCTAATTTAAGGTTAATATCTTCTTTAAAAGAATCAGAAAATGCTTTATCAATATCCATTTTTTCTATTACCGGGTCATCAAGCCCGATTATTTCAACATTTTTTATACCACTGCGATTAATGGGCAGCGACCTTTTTTCATTAATTAAAACTTCAATGCCGTTCTGCTTTAACCTCTTAATTAAATACTCAATATCATTTTCTCTGTTATATCTCCTTTTTCTTTTGAACATATTTTTCAAAAATTCTACAAGTGCTTTATCATAATGGTCGTGCACGCCAAAAATGGCATACTTACCTTCTTTTGCCCT
The DNA here is from genome assembly GCA_964595565.1 of uncultured Actinomycetota bacterium. Taxonomy (GTDB): domain Bacteria; phylum Actinomycetota; class Humimicrobiia; order Humimicrobiales; family Humimicrobiaceae; genus JAQVEM01. Next base: position 38,594 of record CAZQQX010000011.1, on the reverse strand, counting down.
CAGGGGTGAAAGCATCTCTATAAGATAATCCACATCGGCTCCACCAAGCAGGTCACCGGTTATGAAAATAAAATCCGGTTCCAATCGCCCCAGGCCCCGAACAAAATTAAATAATTTTCTTCCTTTAAAATTCTTTCTCAAATGAAAATCGGATAGATGCAGTATGCTCAGAAAGGGTTTGCGGGCATTATTTTTTAACTCAGTGGTTTCAGGGTTAATCTCCTGATTTTTATCTTCTACCAGTACATTTATTTCCGATAGCTTAAAATTTGTGGGCTCATACAAAAATGAGTACAGAACTAATAATATAAATACAATTGTTGCTATTATGTATATATAAAACATCGTTATTTATCTTCCTTTTCTTTCCAGTTTATAAAACTATTTCAAATTTATAAGATAATAACACAAATTCATTATATTTTAACCCGGAGTATAAAATTGCCGGAACAGGGGCAGTTTTCGGAGTAGTTTTATTGACAAAAATGTTCGCTATATTAATATTAATAATATTAATATGCATATTATAATATAACAGCTGTGTTATTTAGATAGAAAAAGAAAGGGCAAAAAATGATTTTACTGATTGGAGCCACAGGTTTTCTTGGCTCGCCGGTACTTGAAGAACTTTTAAAAAAAGAATACCCGATTAACTGCCTCGTAAGAGCATCCAGCAATACTCAAAAGCTTAAAGAGACAGCAAAAAAAACAGGTAAATATATTACATTCAATACAGGGAACCTTCAGAGTGTGGATTCATTAATATCCCCACTTAAAAAAGCAGAAAGCGCGGTTTACATGGTAGATCTTGAACGTACAGAACTCGTTAAACACTTTATCAGCGCAGCCATCCGGGCCGGGCTTAGGAGGGTTGTTTTTATCAGTTCCACAACAGTTTTAACTCCACTGGATAATAAAGCGAAGAATAATAAGTTAGCTTCTGAAAACCTGATAACAAAATCCGGGCTTTGTTATACTATCTTAAGACCTTCAATGATCTATGGTTCAAAAGACGATAAAAATTTTTCAAAAATGCTTTATTTTATAAAAAAAAGAGGCTTTTTTGTAACCTTTGGGAGTGGCAATAACTTAATCCAGCCAGTATATATTGAAGATGTCGCCGGAGCAGTCGCGTCAGTTCTTGATAATAAAAAAACTTTTAATAAAATTTATAATTTACCCGGGGAAAAATCTTTAACCTATAATTGGATGCTTGAAATTGTCAGGGAAAAATTAAAAAAGAAGTTCAGGGTAATAAAAATACCCATTGGAGCGGGGAAATTTTTTATATCCATTTATGCCCGGGTTTCTAAAAACCCGGCTATTGCTCCCGACCAGGTAGAGAGAACGGGTATAAATAAATCATACTCATATGAGGAAGCTTCAGATGATTTCAATTTTGCTCCTTTAAGTTTTGAACAGGGTATTGAAAGATTAATAAAGAAAATGGAAAGCTAAAATACACCGGTGGAAGTATTTTAAAAATTTATCCCTCTACCTGTAATTGCCGCTTTGATGGTAACGAGGAATATCTTTAAGTCCAGCCACAGGGAAGCGTTTTTTACATACAGCCAATCATACATTACTTTATCAGGGATTGACAGGTTATCCCTGCCGTTTATCTGGGCTAGCCCGGTCACCCCGGGTTTTACTTTATCCACCTCTTTTTCCTTCCTCAGCCTTATAAGTAAGTCCTGATTGTACAGTGCCGGTCTCGGGCCAACAAAACTCATATCACCTTTTAATATATTTATAAGCTGCGGGAATTCATCAATGCTTAATCTCCTTAAGACTTTTCCTGCTCCGGTATAAAGGTTCCTCTGATTTTCCAGCTCATCGGTAGGAATATCAGGGGTGCCCTCTTTCATAGTTCTGAACTTAAAAATATTAAAATATCCGCTGTCCAGGCCCACCCTTTTTTGTTTGAATATTATATTTCCATTAGAATCAGCCTTAATTATCATGGGGATAATAATCCAGAAAGGAATAAAAAGTATAATTAAAATAATTGAGAGTATTATATCTAAAATTCTTTTTATAATCCTGTAAAACATAAATCATCTAAATCTGCTGCTATTCATATAATCTGGGCCACATCTTATCCCCGTTAAAAGCAGGGATTATTCTTTTTAAATCTCTGAATAGATTTTTGTAGTCATCGGTCTGGATTTCTTTTTCAATGTTAAATAAAATATTAATTATCTCTTCCCTGCTAAATCTGTCTACTTTACCATTATTTCTTGCTTCATATATATGTCTGTATTCCGTCAGAGCCAGCTCCTCACCTTCATTTACCAGCTCCTCATCCATTTTCTCCCCGTCCCTCGGGCCGGTATATTTTATCTCAATATCCTTGCCCGGCTCCAGCCCATAAATTCTTATCATGTTATTTGCCAGGTCAAGTATATTTATGGGTTCTCCCATATCCAGTACAAATATCTCTCCTCCTTTTCCCATTATGCAGGTCTGTATAACAAGCTGCGAAGCCTCGGGTATGGTCATAAAATATCTCTTCATACCGGGGTGGGTAACTCTCACCGGCCCGCCTGACTGTATTTGCTCTTTAAATAGCGGGACCACGCTCCCCATACTTCCCAGAACATTTCCGAATCTTACAATCATAAACCTTGTATTCTTGACACTTCCCAGGGACTGAAGATATTTTTCCGAAAGTAACTTTGATACGCCCATCACATTTCTTGGTTTGACTGCTTTATCGGTTGAAAGCATTACAAATCTCTTAACACCAAATTCAATAGAAAGTCTGGCCAGTATTTTTGTCCCGAGATAGTTATTCAGAATAGCAGCTTTTGGATTAAGCTGCATCAGCGGCACATGCTTATACGCAGCAGCATGAAACACTATGTCAGGCCTATATCTCTTAAAAATACTTTTTAAAGCCTGCTTATCTCTTATGTCAACTACAACCGGAACTGTTGACACAAATGCAAATTTATTATCCAGCTCTTCCAGTATTAAAAATAAATTATTTTCTGAATGGTCCACAAGTATTATTTTTTCCGGTTTGAACCTTATAACCTGCCTGCATATTTCAGAACCTATAGAACCACCTGCTCCTGTGACAAGGATAGTTTTATCTTTTATCTCGGATACCACCTCGGGAATTTTTATATTTATGGCCTCTCTGCCCAGGATGTCTTCAATCTCTATGTCCCTGACCTGATATAGATAAACCTTTCCATCAATAATTTCATAAAGGCTGGGCAGTGTTTTGCAGTTAACCCCCAGTTCCCTTGCCCTTACGGCTACTTCCTTTCTTACTCGACCTGAAGCCGAGGGCATGGCTATTATTACTTCATCGATGGAATAACTCTTAACTATCTCCTCCATCTCTGATACCGGCCCCAGGACGTTTACACCATGTATCCTGTTTTTTATTTTTGAATAGTCATCGTCCAGGAAACCCACAGGTGTATATTCGCTATTTTTTTGTCTTATCATTTCCCGTACTATCATCTCCCCGGCATCACCGGCTCCTATAATTAACACCCTCTTTTTTCTGGTGCTTAAATTCCCGAATTTCAGTTCGTTAAAGAACCTTTCTGAAAATTTTGAAACCGTTATTAGCAGAAGCGTCAGCAGATAATCAATTATAAATATGCTTCTGGGGAAAAAGGGGAGGGTAAAGTCTACCTCAAACCTAAAGAAGGATATGGGGTAACTCAAAATATAAAAAATAACCGCAAGAACCACAGAACCAAGGGTAACAGCTTCAACTATGGCTACCATATCTTTTAAAGAAGCATACTTCCAGACCCTCCTGTATGTCCCGAAAAGCCATAGTATAACTATCCTGACCACTATTACTATGGTAACATACCACACCATAGAATTTGAGTACTGTAAGAACAGGCCTGTAGTATCAGTAGGGTCTATCTGACCCCTTAAAAAAAAGGAAATTACAAATGATGAGAATATTATTAAGGCATCAAATACAATCTGTCCTGTTATTTTAAAAATAGGTTTATTTTTCATTTATCTTTATATTAACTTTAAAGGTAAAATAATAAGTAACTATTTTATTATATCATTGTAATCTTTTCCTGTTATAAACATTAAATCTGCGCCGGTTTTATAAAAATTCCAGGACTTATTATATTCATAAATTTCCAAATTTTCAAAAACAAGCGACATCTCTTCAGCTTTTTCTTTACACCCTTTATTATATATAATAATGCTTTTTCCAAAATTAAAATTTTCTGCATTGGAAAGACCATATATTTTAAAACCATAACTTTCCAGATATTCCTCAATTTCACCGGCAGCACCGCTTATACCATTTCCATTAAATATTTTTACTGTTGTTTCTTCAGCTATTCTTTTATCAACCATAACGCCCACATCTATATTAACTTCCATTGGTATTACACCCTTCTCCGAAAACCAGCTAACTCTTTCATGCACCATATCATACTGCAGTGTGTATCTTCCAGGTTTATCCGGTGCCTTTAACTCTATATTAACCCGTGCTTCCTCATCATGGGCTACATCAAAAGGAAGGAGCCCCCTATCGCCATCCCATATTAAAACTTCTCCCGTGTCCCTGTTTATCCAGTGGGTTCCCAGCGCCACTCTCTCTTTTCCTGAAGACTCCCAGTTTAAAAATCCATTATTGCTTACTTTAACTTCTACTTCAAACTTCTCAGAGCAGTTGAGGTAATTTGGTGTCTCTCCCCCATCATCATATTTTGCACCATAGGAGATATCAACTGATATAAATTTTTCCAGCGGGGGAACCCCCTGAAAAGAAAACCAGGTTACCCCTTCCTGTACAAGGTCTACCTGCAAAATATATTCACCGGCTTCAGTAGGAGATATCACAGTCAGGTCAAAGGATACCTCATCACCTACTTTTACTCCATCCCTGGGGATTATACTTCTCTTCCCATCAAAAACAACTGTCTCCCTGCTGTTGAAATCTATCCAGTGATAGCCGAGGTAAACGGGTTCATCACCGTTCCTGTTCCACTCAAGAGCACCGGTATTTTTTACTTTTATTTTAAATTTATATTCACTATTCTGTGTCATTACATTCCCTATCTCGTCCACCTCAATATACTCTGCATTATATCTACTGGCCGGCTCTCCCTTTATTATCCTGTCCCACATATCCCATGCTTCTTCCTTATCCGGAATCTGAACGCTTATGGTCCCTTCACCTTTCCAGTCCGGGCGCGAAGGTATAATGGAAGTTTCAAAGTTTTCAGAATTAAATGACAGGACCGCTTTTGAATATTTAAGAATGGTCAGAATATCAAGGTCCGTTCTGGTATTATCCACCAGGATGTTAAAATAATAAGGCACGCTGGATAAATACTTTGTATTTAACTTCTGCCTGACTAGTTCCTTAAATAACTGCTGTTGCCTCTGTATCCTGCCAATATCCCCCAGTTCGGTAGACCTGCTCCTGGTATATGACAGCGCCTGCTCTCCGGTAAGATGGTGGTTGCCGGCAGAAAAGTTAGCGCCGCTCTTCGGGTCCACTATAGGCCTCTCAATAGTAATATCCACTCCACCCACTGCATCAATCAATTCTACAAATCCATCAAAATCAAGGGTTACGTAATGATTTATTTCTGCTCCGAGGAACGAATTAATTGTTTTGATCATAAGTTCTTCGCCCCCATAAGCATAGGCGGCATTTATTTTATCTTCGCCATAACCGGGTATTTCAACCCAGCAATCCCTGGGTATTGAGAGGAGGCTGCAGGCTTCTTTCTCCGGGTCCAGGTGAAACAGCATTATAATATCAGCCCTGCCGGAGTCAGTTTCAGCATCTCTGGTATCCCTGCCCAGCACCATTATGGTAACCGGCTCTTCCGGTGATTCTATTGGAGCAAGCATATCTTTAATTTCTGCGGTATTGATTGAGTTTATGGTTCTGTTTACCGAGTTAATGTAATAAAAGAATACCCCTGCTGCTGCTCCGCCAATAAGTATTATCACAGATAACACCACTATTATTATTCTTAAATATAGTGGTAGCCTCTTAAACCGGTCCCTATTTATCTTTTTACCTGCATTTTCTTCCGGCCTGTTCCTGCCTTCTATTTTGCTCTTACCGTCCAATCTATTTTTATTTCTTTTCATTTACTCTAATTGCCATAACAGTCTGCCTGATATAATTATAATTACTACCGCCCGGTAGCTTTAATTTTCTACTCTTATATCTGCGCCGAGCTGTTTTAGCTTTTGCTCAAAATTTTCATAACCTCTTTTAATATGATATATATCGCTTACTTCCGTAACTCCTTCAGCTACAAGACCCGCGAGCACCATAGCTGCACCGGCTCTCAGGTCAAACGACCTGACAGGAGCTCCCGATAATTTTTTAACTCCCCTTATGACGGCGTGGTGGCCATCAATCTTTATACTGGCCCCCATCCTGTTTAACTCATCTACATACATGAACCTGTTTTCAAATACATTTTCGGTCAGTACAGATACACCCGGGACAATAGAAAGAAAAACTGAAATTATCGGCTGCAGATCTGTTGGAAAACCCGGATAGGGTAAAGTGCTGATATTGGTGGGCTTATATTTACCCTGAGCTTTTTCCACTCTTATATTATTTTCATCTACAATAGAAATATTCGCACCAATCTCTTTTAACTTGAAATAAAATACCTCAAGGTTCTTCCATCTTGCATTTTCAATTTCTACTTTATCCCCGCACAAAACTGCTCCAGTAATAAAAGTACCCGCCTCAATGCTGTCTGGCATGACTCTGTAATCTGTTCCCCCGAGGTGTTTTACCCCATTTATAGTGATACAAAAGGTTCCCGCTCCCATAATGTCCGCGCCCATTGAATTCAGAAAATAGGCAAGGTCGGTTATTTCAGGCTCTCTTGCAGCGTTATTTATGATTGTTCGCCCCTCCGCCAGGGTGGCCGCCATCATTATATTCTCAGTGGCTCCCCTTGAAGGGAAATCAAGGTTAATTACTGTACCACGGAGCCTATCTCCTTCCTTACTGCCATTAATCTCGCAGTTAACGTATCCATGCTCCACAGAAAACTCCGCACCAAGTTCTTTAAAACCCTTGAGGTGCAGGTCGATCTGTCTGGAACCTATATTACACCCACCCGGAATGGCCACACTGACTTTGCCAAATCTGCTCAGCAGCGGACCGGCCACCAGTATTGAAGCCCTCATTTTCCTTACCAGCTCATATGGGGCCTCATAACTGTTAATACTATCCGGATTAATTTCAACTACTTTATTTTTTTTATCCACATTTACTACCGCCCCAAGATTTCTCATAACTTCTAACATAATGCTAACATCCTCAATTTCCGGTACATTTCTCAGTATAGTCCTGCCGCTTGAAAGTATAGAGGCTGCTATTAATTTTAATGCAGAGTTCTTGGCACCGCTTATTTTAACTTTTCCGGATAGCCTTTTACCGCCATTTATAACAAACTTTTCCATAAAAAAACTTCCCCTCACAAAAAGTAACCGCTATTATAACAAATAAAGATTAATTAAAAAACAACAGCTACCTTAGATTAAATCTGCAGTCTAAAGAGGTATTTAAAAGTCAAGTTTTATTATTTCGACTCCCGCTTCATTAAGAAGTTCCACAGCAAGTGTATCGGGATATTCTTCAAAATAATATATTTTCCTGATTCCGCTGTTTATTATCATTTTAGCACACAGAACGCAGGGCTGGTTTGTACTATAAATAACAGAATCTTTTATGGACACCCCGTAGTATGCCGCCTGAAGAATTGCATTCTGCTCTGCGTGCAGGCCCCTGCATATTTCATGCCTTTCTCCAGAGGGTATTCCGAGTTCTTCTCTCAGGCAGGTTCCAATTTCAAGACTGCTTCTTACTCCTCTCGGTGCACCATTGTAACCTGTTGCAAGAATCCTTTTCTCTTTTACTATTATTGCACCAACTTTTCTCCTCAGACAGGTGGACCTTGATGCCACCTGTCTTGTTATTGTTGCAAAATATTCATGCCATGACGGACGTGTATCTAACATTCTTAATATCTCCAGACAAATTATAATAAAAATTTATATTTTCTGGCGCCTTTACCGGCTGCAATACTTATCAAACTTTCTATGATATACTAAATCTTATTTTATTAAATGTTAAGTTTTTTTATAAAAAATTATCTATCCCGGTTTATTCTCAATTTACGTTTTTATTTAAAAAATAATATATATTAAAACCGGTCTGTATACATTTTTATGAGTATAATAAAAATTGATAATCTCAATAAGGTTACTGACATATCTAAAATAAACAGAACCGCTGAAATTATATCCAGAGGCAGGGTAGTAATTCTTCCCACCGGCACAATATACGGTCTGAGCTGCAAATATGACCATGAAAATGCTATAAAAAAAATATATAAAATTAAGGAAAGAAATAAAGATTTGCCTTTTATAATAATGATTTCAAATCCCGATGATTTAAAAATTTTTGCCCGTGACATAAACCCGGCAGCAAAAAGAATAATCAAAAAATTCTGGGACACCGGGAACCCCGGGCCACTTACCTTAATTTTTAATAAAAGAGAAAATTTAAAAGAATTTATCGCCGGCGGTAAGTCTACCATTGCCCTGCGGGTAGCTGACTGCGGATTTTTGAGGGATTTAATAAATATCTGTGGCCCCATAATATCTACCAGCGCTAATATATCAGGCATAAAAAAATACCCCGGAAAAATGGAAGATATACCTGATAAAATTAAAAAACAGGTAGCTCTCCTGGTGGAGTATAAATTTTCCCTGCCCGGCGGCGAATCAACTATTGTAAGTGTCATGGATGATATGCCCGTTTTAATAAGAGAAGGAAGAATTAAGTTTCAGGATATTATTAAAACACTGGAAGATTTATAAAATATTTTTTAATTTTAATGCAAAAAATCAGGAATATTTTTGGATTATCCCATTAATTAGAATATAATATTACAGAGTTTAAGATAAAAATAACTATGTAAAAAGGATGTGAATCCATGAAAATTGCTATAGGTGTAGACCATGCAGGATTTGATTATAAGGACAGTTTGATAAAAGTGATAAAATCCATGGGACACAGTGTAGAAGACACTGGAACCAGCAGCTCTGAAAGTGTAGATTATCCCGATTTTGCAGAAAAAGTTTCCAGAATCGTATCCTGCGGCGATGCTGATGCCGGAATACTTATATGCGGCACCGGAATCGGTATGAGCATATCCGCCAATAAGGTAAAGGGAATACGTGCTGCTGTGTGCTGGAATTTCCGGAGTGCAACCCTCGCCAGGGAACACAACAGCGCAAACGTATTGTGTATGGGAGCAAGACTTCTGTCACTTGAAAACTGTATTGAAATAACAAAAACTTTTCTAAACACACCCCCGGGCAGTGAAAAGAGGCATTTAAACAGAATCAATAAAATAAAAAAAATTGAAGAAAGGGAGCAGGCCTGCAATGAGTAATTCAGGAAAACATAAAAATCACACCTTGAATGCAGAAGAAGATACCGAAATAAAAAAGATTATAGAAAATGAGATAAAAAGACAGAGGAGCCAGCTCATTCTTATAGCTTCAGAAAATTTTGCCTCCATGGAAGTTATAAAAACCATGGGTTCCGTACTTACCAATAAATACGCCGAGGGTTATCCGGGCTCCAGATATTACGCGGGCTGTGAGAATGTGGATGATGCAGAGCAGCTTGCTATAGACAGGGCAAATAAGCTATTTGGTTCAAATTACAGTAACGTTCAGCCCCACAGCGGGGTAAGTGCCAACCTTGCGGTCCTTCTGAGTGTTTTAAATTGCGGAGACAAGGTGCTGAGCATGAATCTCAGAGACGGGGGGCATCTCTCCCACGGTCACAAGCAGAACCTGAGCGGCAGGTATTATGAGATACACACTTATAATGTTGACCCTGAAACTGAAATACTAAATTATGAAAATATTAAAAAAATTGCCATGACCATCAAACCAAAACTCATAATAGCAGGGGCAAGCTCATATTCCAGGATAATTGACTTTAAGAAGTTCAGGGAAATTGCTGATGAGGCAGGCTGTTATCTTATGGCCGATACGGCCCACATTGCAGGCCTTATGGTAAGCGGCTATCATCCGGACGCTGTGAAAGTAGCCGATTTTACCACAGCGACTACCCATAAAACTCTCAGGGGGCCCAGGGGCGGATTAATAATTGCCGATAAAAAATATTCTGAGCTTCTGGATAGGTCGGTTTTCCCGGGGATGCAGGGTGGACCATTTATGCATATAATTGCAGCAAAAGCAGTAGCTTTCAAAGAAGCTCTAAAAGATTCATTTAAAGATTACAGCAGACGGATAATAGAGAATTCAAGAGCCCTGTGTAAGTATATGGAAAATGAAGGCTTTAGAATTGTATCCGGCGGAACTGATAATCATTTATTTTTAATAGATTTAACAGGTAAAAAAATAACCGGTTCTGAAGCAGTAGATACATTAACTTCTGTAGGAATAATAGTTAATAAAAATGTAATTCCGTTTGATAAACTCAGTCCCACTGTAGCCAGCGGCATAAGAATAGGAACCCCTGCTGTTACAACCATGGGAATGGGTGTGGAAGAAATGTATAAAATCGGTGAATTTATTTCTTCGGCGCTAAAAAACAGAAATAACCATACAATATTAAAAGATATAGGTAAAAAAGTTAAGAATCTATCTGAAGAATTTCCTGTTTATACTGCACTATAATTAATTACTGGCTCCTTACAATTTCTTTTACCCTCATGAGCCTTACAGTATTGGAACGTTCGTTTTCACCCAGTTTCATAGATATATAACTTATGGTTTCGGACATATCAGGTATTAATTTATACTCAAGTGCATTTACTCTTCTTCTTGTCTCTTCAATTTCAAAGGCCATAAGCTGCAGCATTTTCTCTTTTTCGGCAAGGTCAAGAAGTTTATCTATAAACTTTTCAAAATCACTGAGGACTATATCCATTTCTCCCGAAGTATTTATGTATCCATAAGGAATTATATTTTCGCTTACTTCCTTGACATAGACCGGTATGTTAACACTCATCACATTTTTCTTTTTAACAGAGATCATTATTTTTTTTGAAGGCATAAGAAATTCCTGTTCTGTCTGACTGGTGCCCGAATACGCCTTTGCCAGGGCAAATCTTTCCAGTATGGCCTGAAACTCTTTTTCAATTGAAAACCGCAGTTTCTTTACCTCGTCAACTATCTTGAGCCACTGTCTCATAAGCTCGTCTCTTTTATCCTTAAGAAGTTTATGACCCCTCCGGGCAAGCCCCAGCCTCTTTTTCAATCCAAGCAGTTCCATCCTGGTGGGATTAACATTCAAAAGCATTTAATCACCCTCATTATTTCCTTCTTCAGTTTTAAATTTAGAAAAATATTTATCCAGATACTCCGTACTTATCCTTTTTAATTCTCCTCTCGGGAAAATGCTTAAAAGTTCCCATCCTAAATCAAGGGTCCGGTCTATGGTCCTGTTTTCATACTCATCCTGAGAAACATACCGGGCTTCAAATTTCTCTGCAAAATCCAGATATAGTTTATCCACATCCGTCAGTGCTGCTTCTCCCAGAATTACGGCCAGCTCCTCTACTTCTTTTCCCCGAGCATATGCCGCATATAGCTGATTGAATATATCCGCGTGGTCCTCTCTTGTTTTTCCCTGCCCTATACCCTTGTCCTTAAGTCTTGAAAGCGATGGCAGAACATCAATAGGGGGAGAAACCTTTTTCTTATGAAGAGACCTTGATAATATAATCTGTCCTTCAGTAATGTATCCAGTAAGGTCCGGAATTGGGTGAGTTTTGTCATCCTCGGGCATGGTAAGTATCGGGATCTGGGTTATTGAGCCTTTTTTACCCTTAATTCTGCCGGCTCTTTCATAAATAGTGGCAAGGTCGGTATATAAATACCCCGGGTATCCCCTTCTTCCGGGAATTTCTTTCCTGGCCGCTGATACTTCTTTCAGCGCCTCGCAGTAGTTGGTCATATCGGTTAAAATAACCAGCACATGCATATCTTTTTCAAAAGCAAGGTATTCAGCAAAAGTAAGCCCTGCTCTCGGGGTTGCGATCCTTTCAATTGCCGGGTCATCGGCAAGATTTAATACCAGAACCGTTCTGCTTATGGCACCCGTTTTTTTGAAATCATTAATAAAATACTCGGATTCTTCAAATGTAATTCCTATGGCCACAAAAACAACTGCGAATTCTTCCTCATCTGACAGGACTGTAGCCTGCCGTGCAATCTGTGCAGCAATCCTGTTATGGGGTAATCCTGACCCGGAAAATATTGGTAATTTCTGTCCCCTTACCAGTGTATTCAAACCATCCAGGGAAGATATTCCGGTTTGAATAAATTCATTGGGGTAATCTCTGGCATACGGATTTATAGGCGCACCATTTATATCCCGGCTTTCTTCAGGAATAATCCTGTCATTTTCAGTCATTGGTTTACCCAGACCTGTAAAAACCCTGCCCAGTATATCAGGAGAAAGATAGACATGGGTTCCCCTTCCCAGAAACCGCACCCGGGTATTTCTGGAATCTATTCCGGATGTGCCCTCAAATACCTGCACAAGCGCATTATCCCTGTTGACTTCAAGCACCCTTCCATTTCTTATGCTGCCATCATCAAGCTTTATATCAACCATTTCATCATACTTAACGCCCTCTACTCCTTCAACATGCAGTAGCGGGCCGGAAATATTGATTATACTTTTATATTCTTTTAGCATTCTCACTCCTCTAATATTGAAGTAAATTCTTTTTCTATGTCTTCTTTGATTCTATCAATGACGCCTATGTCTTCATTTTTTATATATTTCATTCTTGCTATCTTATCCCTGACCTCCATATTTTCAATATCTTTAATATCAGCGTTCATACTTAAACTATGATTTGCGCGGTTATAAAAATATATAATTACACTTATCATCTTATATTGCTTTTCAATTGATGAATAAGTATCTACTTCATGAAAAGCGATCTGGTGCAAAAAGTCTTCTCTCAACATTCTTGCTGTAAGCATAATAAGGCGGTCAGGCCCTGAAAGAGCATCTACCCCTACCAGGCGAACAATTTCTTCCAGCTCTGATTCCTTTTCAAGAATCCTCATAGCTTCTGCCCTGAGGTCAAAATAATCCTCATGGACATTCCTGGCGACATATTCTTTTATATTGTCAATATAAAGAGAATAAGAATTTAACCACGATATTGCAGGAAAGTGTCTGCTGTATGCCAGATGAGCTTCAAGTGACCAGAAAACTTTTACCACCCTTAATGTAGCCTGCACCACGGGGTCGGAAAGGTCGCCCCCGGGGGGAGATACAGCGCCAATAACAGATAATGCCCCTGTCCTCTGATTGGCCTCCGAAATGCATTTTATCATACCGGCCCTCTCGTAAAATGAAGCAAGTCTTGCACTGAGATACGCCGGATAACCTTCTTCCCCGGGCATCTCTTCCATCCTGCCGGATATTTCCCTCATTGCTTCTGCCCATCTTGATGTTGAATCAGCCATCAGAGCCACCGAGTACCCCATATCCCTGAAATACTCAGCTATAGTTATTCCTGTATAAACAGATGCTTCTCTGGCAGCAACCGGCATATTGGAAGTATTTGCAATCAGGACTGTTCTTTTCATAAGTGAAACCCCGGATTTCGGGTCAACCAGCTCGGGAAACTCCATAAGAACATCGGTCATTTCATTGCCACGCTCGCCGCAGCCTATATATACTATAATCTCAGCATCCGCCCACTTGGCCAGCTGGTGCTGGATTACAGTCTTGCCGGAGCCAAATGGACCGGGAACACATGCTGTCCCGCCCCTGGCAATGGGGAAAAACATGTCTATTACCCGCTGACCGGTTGACAGTGGCATATCCGGACTCATCTTGCTTAAAAAAGGCCTCGGCTTTCTCACGGGCCACTTCTGCATCATATTTAGCTCTATATCATTGCCTTCGCCCTTTATAACAGCTACCGTTTCCTCAACAGTAAATTCACCTTTATTAATTGATTTAATTTCCCCGCTTACTCCCTCCGGGACCATGATATAGTGTTTTACAACTTCTGTTTCCTCAACGAACCCGAGAAAATCGCCATAACCAACTCTATCTCCCGCTTTTGCAATGGGCTGAAATCTCCATTTCTTCTTCCTGTCCAGTGCCGGAGCAGAAACACCTCTGGTAATAAAGTTGCCCATCTTTTCATATATTACATCAAGTGGTCTCTGAATGCCGTCGTAAATAGACTGTATTATACCCGGTCCCAGTTCTACCGTTAAAGGCCTTCCGCTGAGATACACAGGTTCTCCGACGCCTATCCCTTCGGTTTCTTCATAAACCTGTATGGAAGCAAGGTCTTTTTTTAATTCAATTATCTCACCCATTAACTTCTTATCAGAAACGTAAACTATATCAAACATTCTGGAACCGTACATTCCCTCAGCTACAACCAGTGGGCCTGCAACCTTTACAATTTTACCCAAATCATTCATTTAATTACTCCTATTTCTTTCTCTGTCATTATGTCAACTCCAATAGCTTTTATTATTATTCTCCTTAAACTGTTAACCGCGTAATTATTCCTTTCCCCCGGACCGGGGATCACCACTACCGAAGGCTGAAACTTTTCCGAGAACTCTCTTATTAAATGATCCAGCTTTAACGCTACCGTCTCGGTAACAAAGATAATTCCATAATTGCTATCTACCAGTTGCCTGAACTTTTTCTCAGCTTCATCAATTTCCCTGATATTACCGCTTAAAGGAAAGACATCAATCCCCGCTGCTTTAAAAATAAGCATTATATCTTTTTCTCCCAGTGCGGCTATTTTTACATCCATTTAAATCCCTATCCTGCTTTTTACTTTTTCAACATCAATGCTATAAAGAACACCTGCAAATATAATATTCAAATATCTTAATTCCATTTTTTTCCTTAAAAAGAAATGAAAAATTTTCTCCATATTAGAAACTGTATATTTTAATGGATTAAAAAAATCAAGAAAAAATAAATCTTCTTCCCTTTCAAAGGTTGAAAATATACCGTTAGAATAAAGATCATGGGCTCCTCTGCCAGCTAAATCCGCATACTCTGTTTGCCCTAATTTTTTCCTGAAAATATCCATATTCTCTCCCACAAATTCCACCAGGAAGTCAACTGCAAGAGAGCCATTATCATGTAAAAAATAATCCTTGCTTAAATCCTGCTTAAGATACTGGTTCCTGTAAATGTTTTTTATATTGATTATATCAATCACATGCCTCAGATAATCCCTGATTAATCTACTGCCTGTTTCTTCAACTGACTTAAAAATTTCCTTCAAATAAAATTTTTCTATCTCAAATTCTAAAATACGGCTATTTTTCTCACTTTTCATTTTTTCAGATGCATGCTGCAGCGTACCAGAAACCGGCTGGCTCAGACCCGCGTAATCACCGGTTTCTAAAGCATTCTTTAGCTTACCGTAAGAATAATATACGGGAATAAAAAGCCTTTCCATATCTTCATCAAGAATAATTGATTTAATTACAGTTTTCATGTTATGAACAGTTTCTTCAAAAAATAACAGTTCTCCCGCAGCCTGGTGGGATGTCTTTAAGTTCCTCAATAAAAAATCAGCAATTTTTTTATATTCAATGGCTATTACTGATTCAAAATTACCCCGGTTTGCCAGCTCCTCTGCATATCCTGAATAAACCGTATCCCTGAGCAACCTCATTAATTCATCCGGGTTTTGAGATTTTAACATTTTATCAATTTTACTTTTATCCAGAAGCTCTGCCTCTCTTGTCATTAATTCTGCAGATGTAAAAAGATAAAAACTATCATCTTCTATGTCATAACTTATTTGTTTCAACTATCGCTCCCCCTGCTGCTATCAAATAAGACACTGGCTATCTCCATTCTTATGTCATCAATATCCGAATCAATTAAAATTCCCGGAGATATATTATATTCAGCTTTCCCGCTGATTATTTTAATTCCTTTCTTAAAATCAGGTTCTTCGTCTAATTTTTTTAGATTTGCTACAGACTCAACCATTTTACCGTCAATCCTTTTTTCTTCACTTCCTATGATGTAATACCCATCATTTATATCCAGGGCATCAATATTTTTTTTGAGCATTTTTTTAAAATCTTCCCTGTCCATATCTTCCAGTCGATTTTTAGCCTTTTTCACCACTTCATCAACTAGATTAATTTTATACAGGAGTATTTTCTGATTTAAACTTGACTTGATTTTGGACAACTCAATCTTTAAATCTTCTCTATATCTATCCCAGGATTTAAGCTTACCCTCACGATGAACCTCCAGAGCCCTTTTCTTTGCCTGCTCTATTATTTCCGAAGCTTTCTTTCTGGCTTCATCCAGCTCGCGTTCCTTCTGCTTTATAGCATCATCCATAACTTTTTTGGAAACATTATCTAAATCTGACATTTATCATCTCCTGTTAGAACTCTATAAGATTATTTAAAAAGAATGTTACAAGAAGGCCGAGCACTGCGTAAGTCTCAACCATAGCAGCATATATTACTCCCTTCATAACCTCCTTTGGCCTTTTAGCTACCAGGTTAACGCCTGCCGCACATACCTTGCCCTGATGAATCCCGGAAAGCAAACCGGTAAAAGCAATGGGCAGCGCGGCAAAAAACAACTGCCAGCCCTGCGCCAGGGTTTCAATATTGGATATATTACCAATAAGCAAAAAAGCAGCAACAAAACCATAAAACCCCTGCGTACCCGGAAGAACCACCAGAAGGAACAGGCTCCCGAACCGGCCGGGGTCTTCTGAAAGGACGCCTGCTGCCGCTCTGGCAGGATATCCTATTCCAACTATTGAACCAATGCCGGCAAAAATAACTGCAAAGCCCACTCCACACATTGCAACCGTAACACCAAGCGATAAATCTGTCATTTTTCCTCCTAATACTAATCAATTATTGTTACATATTTATGTTCATCTCTTAAATCTCTAAAAGGCCTTCCCCCTCCTGCATAAAATTTTGGGAAAAACTCTACATATTGCAGTCTTAAAGTATGCACAAAACCGCTTAAAACATTAATTCCAATATTGGCAATATGACCAAATACCAGAATTACAATTAATATTACTATTCCTACAACCGGAACCGAGCCTAACTGGAATGCTATGGTATTAATGGCCACTCCAATGCCTGCAGTGACCAGGCCAAGTGCCATCAACCTGATATAGGAAAGAAAATCACCTAAATAAGAAGTTATCCCATTGACCACAGTCAGGTTTAGAACTCCCATGAATAATCTAAATCCCCAGCTTTTCATATCCCGGGCACTAAATAAAATAATCATTAGAGCACCAATAATAACCGGCCATATAAGAATCTTCATAACTCCTGCCGGGAAAATAGGACTGGAAACCAGCTTCATATTTACTCCTATTTGAGAGGATAATAAAATTATTACCAGTGGTATTATAATAATTATCCAGGGGAGACCATCAAAAAATGCAGCCTCCCAGTCTTTTCTTTTCAGGCTATCAAAAAAGTTTATAAAAAGCCCGAATATTACCTGAATCACTCCCAGAGCCAGCGCCAGCCTGAAAAAATTCATAGAACCTTCATTTGACTTAACGGGGTCCCCGAGTATAGCCAGTCTGGAGAAAAAGCCTTCCATCCCCAGATACTGCGGGAGGTCACCAAACCACCCGTTAAAGATTGCTCCGGCAAAAACAGAAAAGATTCCACCGGCAAAAATTAACATAAGGAATTTCCTGGCACTTTTCATCCTGTAGGAAAATATCAGGGCCAGTGCTGCCAGTATTAACCCGTATCCCGCATCGGTAAGACACAGTCCAAAAAACAGAGCAAAGAACAAAGAAACAAAAGGCGTGGGGTCAATCTCAAAATAACGGGGAACTCCATAAAGGTCCACCACTATCTCAAAAGGTTTAAATACCGATTTATTTTCAAGTATAACTGGTATACTCTCATCTTTATCGGGCTGAATCTCAATTACTTTTACCGATTTAAACCTTTCAATTATGGAAAAAGCTTTTTTCACTTCCGATTTTTTTACCCATGCAGTGTGAAAGGAAACAGATTCCGTTGAAAATCCCTTTCTTACAGCTTCCTCGATTTCCAGGTTATTTTCAATATAATCAAGGTAAACAGTCAATACTTTTTCGTACTTATCTGATATCTTTTTTAATTCAGATTGTAGGTTTGCTTTTCTTTCTTCACTCAGATCTACGCTTTTTTTTATTTTATTTAAATTCTCATTTATAGTACCAATATACCCTTCCAGCCCTGCTTCTTCAAAATTAATACTTCCCAGGTATTCTTCAGCTTCCCTTCCAAACAGATTATGATAGGCTAAAATCACGCGGGCACTGTTTTTATCTGACCATAACTCTTCACATACAATATTATTCTCATCCAGATTCTTTTTTATTTCTTCATAATCATTTTCCCTGTACCTTATAATGCCCAGCCGTATAGTGCAGGTATCAGTCTCTCCTATATCTTCAAGTTTACCCTTATAGCAAGCCCAATCCCTAAACCGGTTAATTTCGGGCCCTGCACCGGTGATCTTCTCGCTTAGGGTCTCTATCTCGTCTCCAATTTCCAGTATATTATTTATTATCCCTTCAAAATCTCTGTTTTTTAAAATACCCTCGTACTCACTTCTTTTTATTACCATTTTGCCGGCGCGGGTTAAGGATTTTTTAATCTCTTCTTTACTGCCCCCTTTATATGAACCGAGAATTTCAAGAGCTCTCTTTACTTCAATATTGTGTTCCCTGCTCACGCCGGATTCAGGAATATCCAGATTAATTTCCCCTGTATACGGAGAAACTTCTACAGAGATAGAAGTTTTTTGTAATTGTTTAAGAACTGCTTCCGTATCAGATTTATGTGAAATAATAAAAAGTTTACTTAGCTTAGCTACTGCCATTAACCTAAAATCCTCTGAATAATTTTCTCTATAGCTTTTTCACAGTTGGAATTAAAAATATTTTTTATTTCCTCCTGCTTTTTGCTATAATCTTTTTCCATTTTTTCCGCTTCTCTGGCTGCTTCATCCTTTGCTTTTTTCTCAGCTCCGGCAATCATAGCTTTAGTCTCTTCTTCAGCTTCTTTTACTATTTTTTCAGACTTTTTATATGCATCCTCTATAATTTTTTTATATTCTTTTTTTGAAGAAGCCAGAATGTCCTTTGCCTTCTCTTCGGTCTCTTTTATTTGATTAATTATATTCTCAACCATTTTTTTAAAAAGTTTACTATTTTAATAAATTAAATTCATTCTTATATAAATAACACCTGCTATTGAACCCAAAAATATTTCTAAAATATCCTTTCAATAGTAGAACTAACAAAATAACCAAAAATTAGATCCATAAGAGAATAACTGACCTGCTTTCCTATTATTACAGGCTCACCCTCTATTTTACCCAGCTCTGCAGCTATTTTTATGGCATCTTTGTAATTTCCAATCCCATCAATAAGACCGAGCTCAAGAGCCTCCGTACCCAGAAAGACCCATCCAGTGGCAAGCTCTTCAACCTCACTTACATCCATGCCTCTCGCTTCAGCAACATCTGAAATAAATTGCCTGTAAATTTCATTAAGCTGTGCTTCAAATAAATCTATTTCCTCACCGGTCATCGGCCTGTCAGGGCTCCCTACATCTTTATACTTGCCCTGTTTTATGGTTGTATATTTTAATCCCAGTTTCTCATATAAATCTTCATAATTGGGAATCTGCATAATTACTCCAATGCTGCCAACAGAAGATGACCTGTTTGCAATTATCTTATCTGCCGCGCTGGATATATAATATGCTCCCGAAGCACAGGTTTCACTGACCGATACCACAACAGGTTTTTCTATTTTTTTAATCTCCTCAAATATTTCCTGAGAAGCCGCAGCGCTGCCCCCGGGGCTGTTCACTCTTATCAGTATTGCCTTCACATCGGGATTATCTTCAGCTTCATCTAACTGGCTCATTATTTCTTCGGGTGTAACCGTTCCCCCGCTCAAAATGTTAGAATATTTTTCAGCAGAAATTACACCTTCAAGTCTGATTTCATAAATTGACTCTCCTCCACCATAAGAGTAGGAAATTCCGTTAAAACTTCTCCCCAGAAGTCCCATAACAAAACATCCCCCGGAGACCATGAAAAGTACAAATATACAGAGCAAAGTAATTCCAATTATTTTACCTGTATTCCATCTTGCCAAATTAAAATTCCCCTTTTCTTTTATTATTCCAGATAATTACGGTATTTAATCCCGCCGCCGGCTCAGAAGGTTAATTTCCATGGTAAATAAGGCACACTTTATATACCATCCACTTTTTCCACTCCTGCAATAATATAATAATTATGGGATAGCTTCAAATACTTTTTATGATTTACTTTTACCAAAGAAATAATCTGCAAGCCTCCAGCCATCTTTAAAATACCGGCCTGTTTTTTTACCGGATAATTCATTAAATCCTTCCAGATTATTATTTACTTTTTTAGAACTTTCATAAATTAAGAAAGGCACCGGTTCCGGGGAATGGGTTCTAAGTGAAACTGGCGTATAGTGGTCCGGGAGTATCATCATGCGGTAGTTCAAACCCCTTTTATCCAGAGCTCCCTTTATCGGCCCTATAATTTCCCTGTCGATTATCTCAATTGCTCTAACTTTATTATCAATGTTTCCCTGATGGCTGCATTCATCAGTCGCTTCAAGATGGAGATAAACAAAATCCGCGGGATTTGTAAGTTCTCTGATTGCGGCGCTGGCCTTTCCCTTAAAATTAGTATTAATGGTCCCGGTTGCACCTTTCACGCTGACCGACCGGAGACCCGCTAATATACCAATACCTTTTATCAAGTCAACAGCAGATATTATTGAACCTTTCAATCCGTACTTTTTATAAAAACTATCCAGAGAAGGCCTTCTGCCTTCCCCCCATATCCATATTGAATTTGCAGGATTTAAACCTTTTTTTACCCGTCTTTTATTTATCACATTCTCCTTTAATATATCAGAACTTCTTTTCATCATATCAAAAAGGATGCTGCCTGCAGGACCTTTCGGTAAAAATTCTGAAATCTTCTTTCCCAGTATATCGTGGGGAGGAGTAAGAGTATTTTTATCAGTGCCCTTCTGCCATACAATAATATGCCTGTAGCTCACGCCTCTATAAAATTTTATTTCTTCTGTCTGGAGATGGCCCCTTATAAAATCAATTAATCTCCCCGCCTCACCGGTGGGAATTTCTCCTGCACTGTAGTCAACCATAACTCTGTCTTCGTAATTATCCTCGCCGGATAATGTTACAAGATTACATCTGAAGGCAACATCTTCTTCAGAAAGTTCTATACCCATGCTTGCAGCTTCAAGAGATGAACGACCGGTGTAATACTTTTCAGGGTCATATCCCATCACGGACAGGTTGGCAACATCACTGCCGGGATGCATGCCATCGGGGACAGTCTTTACCAGACCAATTTCGCTTTTTCTTACCATACTGTCAATAACCGGGGTATTCGCATACTCAAGAGGCGTCTTATTGCCCAGCCCGGGCAGCCTGTAATCCGCTACCCCATCCATCAATATTATTATATATTTCATAAGGTTCATACCCTCTTTACTCTATACTTATTTTTATCCTTTAAATAAGACCAGTAATATTCTCTTTAATCTTCTACAGGCCCAGAATATCAGATAGAACATTCTTCATCCCGTCGGGTTCACAGACGGTTGAATGGAGTATTTCTTTTTTCCCCAGATTTTTTATGGTCTGTGGAACTTCCAGCCCCGAAATTTCTGACAGCACTCCCAGCAAAGAGAATTCGTCCATACCGGCATATTTTTTATCAATAGCAGCGCATACACTTCCAGGAAATTTAAAAGGGCTCGCAGTTGAAACTATGATTGTTTTTGTCTTATCCCCGCTATCTTTTAAATATTTCTTATAAACATTATACCCTACTGCTGTATGGGTATCTATGAGATAGTTTAAATTTGAGAACACATATTTTATAGTTTCATAGGTTTCTTTATCGGTTGCAAACCCTCCATAAAAATCTGCCATTTTATTTTTTATTTTGCCCGTAATTCTAAATTCTCCCCTTTCATTTAACTCATTCATAAGTTTATTTATAAACGCGTCATCGTTTCCGGAAATATCATAGAGTAACCTCTCCAGGTTGCTTGAAACCAGGATATCCATTGCGGGTGAACTGGTCATTATTAATTTCCTGTTCCTGTTATATATCCCGGTTGTTATAAAATCATAAAGTACATTATTCTGGTTGGAAGCGCATATAAGTTTCTTTACCGGAAGCCCCATTTTCTTTGAATAATAAGCAGCCAGGATATTCCCAAAATTTCCTGTAGGGACCACTATATTTATGTATTCGCCCGATTTAATTTTTCCCCATTTCCTGAGATTCAGATAGGCATATATATAATAAACTATTTGCGGAATAAGCCTCCCGATATTAATAGAATTTGCGGAAGAAAAGATATAACCCTTTTTATTTAAAGCCAGGTTAAAACTACTCTCAGAAAAGATTTTCTTTACCCCTCTCTGCGTATCATCAAAGTCTCCCTTAACCCCGACCACATATGTATTTCCCCCTTCCTGGGTTCTCATATGCCTTTCCTGTATGTTGCTTACGCCGCCCGCGGGATAAAATACTATTATCTTTGTGCCATCAACCCCGGAGAAACCTTCCAGTGCCGCTTTCCCTGTATCACCCGATGTAGCGGTAAGTATAACTATCTCCTTATCTATGCCGTTTTTTAATACGGCTATTTTTAATAAATGCGGCAGTATGGACAGGGCCATATCTTTAAAGGCAAGAGTTGGCCCATGAAACAGCTCGAGAAAATAAACATTGTCTTTTTCTACCATCGGCGTTATCCCGGGGTCATCAAATTTCTCATCATAGGCTTCTCTTATGCAGTATCTAAGTTCTTCTTCTGTAAAATCGGCAAAAAATTTACTCATTACATATAATGCAATCCCCTGGTAGTCAGGTTCTGAAAGGCTGTTGAAGTCAGGGGCGACCCAGGGAATCCTTTCCGGAACAAAGAGCCCCCCATCGGATGCAATTCCCCTTATAATCGCATCTGAAGATTTTTTATTGTCCCCGGTTCCACGGGTGCTCTTATAGTACATTCTTACCCTTCAAAAATTAAAGCTTTTTGATCTCTCTAACATTGTTAACCAGTGGTCTAATTCAGGTCTTCTACCCTTATTACACTTAAAACCTTATTCACAACATCAAGTTCTGACATTTCTTTTATTGACCTGGATAGGTTCCTGTTGACCACCTTATGGGTTATAAATATAAGCCTTGCGCTTTTTCCCCTGCTGGTTTGCTTCTGGACCATTGAATTTATGCTTACCCTATTTTTGCCAAATACCTCCGCAATTTTAGCCAGAACGCCCGGCCTGTCCAGTACATCCATAAGAATATAGAACTTGCTTTCAGTTTCATCTATCAGCCGGAACCTTTTATTTTCAAAACAGCTGCAACCATAAATTTTACCCTTCTTTTTGCGGTCAAAGTTCCGCGCAATTTTTAAAATATCCCCTGCTACAGAACTTGCTGTGGGTCTATCTCCCGCACCCCTCCCATAGCTCATTATCTCGCCGACATAATTACCATAAATATATACCGCATTAAAAGTATCCTCTATTGAAGCCAGGATATGCCCCACAGGTATAAGCGCAGGATGAACCCTTACATTGATTGTCCCGCTGTCTTCAACACCAACGGCCAGCAGTTTTATCCTGTAACCCATATCCATGGCATTTTTTATGTCATCGGGCAGAATGCCGGTTATTCCCTCCTTATAAACGTCATCCAGTTTTACTCTTGAATTAAAGGCAATGGTACTTAATATTGCCAGCTTGCAGGCAGCATCATAGCCTTCTATATCTGATGATGGATTTGCTTTTTCTGCATAACCGAGTTCCTGGGCCTTTTTTAACGCATCATCAAATGACAGATTGTCCTTCTCCATCCGGGTAAGTATATAATTTGTGGTTCCATTCAGTATTCCGACGATTTTATAGATATTATTGGAAGCCAGGGAAGATTTCAACGGCCCTATAATGGGTATACCTCCTCCCACACTTGCTTCAAATAATATATCAACATTATTTTTCTCCGCCACTTCAAAAAGCTCTGCCCCCTTATTGGCGATGAGGTCCTTATTTGCGGTTACCACGTATTTACCTGAATCTAAAGCTCTATAGACATAATCGTAAGCAGGTTCAATGCCCCCTATAAGCTCCACCACGATATCAATATTTTCATCTCTGATAACATCGTCGGCATTGTCGGTTATCTTTATCTCCCTGAACTTTTTTACAAAAGAGCTGTCGATTTTATCCAGGTTCCTCTCCGCAATCCGTGTAATATTAATATTTTTCCTTATTTTCTGTGCAAGATAATCTTTTTGCTCCTGGATAAGGGAAAAAACACCACTGGCAATGTACCCCAGCCCTATCATACCAATGTTAATATTATCCATACTTTTATTTTTATTATTCATATAATCTCACATCTCCCATCACTAAATCCTTATAAGATTGCCTTTTTACCCATACCCGGCTATCGCCATTTTCCACCGCGACCACCGCACTTCTGGGCTGGCCATTATAATTGCTGGACATTGCATAACAATAAGCACCTGTTGTCGCTACGACTATAAAATCACCGGAAGAAACTTCCGGCAACTTTATGTCGTTAATTATCACATCCCCGCTCTCGCAATGTTTCCCGGCTACAATATAGCTTCTTTTATTAGTATTATCAGTATCCATTTCCTCTTCCATTTTATTTGCCACCCGGGCAGTATATTTAGCCTGATAAAGCATGGGTCTTATATTATCAGACATACCACCATCTATTAAAACATATTTTTTTGCGCCACCTGCACTCTTGATTGCCCCGACCTGGTAAAGAGTCACTCCTGCATTCCCGATGATTGACCTCCCCGGCTCAATACATAAACTTACCAGCTTTATATCAAACTTTTTCTGATATTTTATAACTGCATTATGTACCAGTTCAGAAAATTCTTTTATGGCAGGCGGGTTATCCGCAGAAGTATATTTTATACCCAGCCCGCCCCCGATATCTATACCTTCTAACGAGATACCCATTTTATCTCTAATATCCCTTATAAACTTAATCAATAATTCTATAAGCCTGTCATAACATGATATATTGAATATCTGGGAACCTATATGCGCATGGATACCGGTAATTTCAAGCTGGCTGTATTGCTTCGCTAACTCTACAGCTTTCATAGCATCCATATTCCGGATATTAAATCCGAACTTGGAACCCACTCTTCCTGTCTGGATATATTCATGGGTATCAGCTTTAATTCCCGGGTTTACTCTTAAAAATATTTTCTGTTTTATATCATTTTCCGCGCATAATTTGCCCAGTGTTTCAAGCTCTTTGAAATTGTCCACCATAAAGTACCCTGCTTTACTTTTTAACCCGTACAGTATCTCTTCTTCTGATTTATTATTACCATGGAAATATATTTTATCAGCGGGAAATCCACTGTTAAGCGCGATAAAAAGCTCTCCTCCCGTGGAGACGTCCAGCTTAAGACCCTCTTTTTCCACAAGCTGGCACATTGCGGTGCATATAAACGCTTTAGCGGCATAAATAATATCAACCTTAATATCAGGAAAATTAAAATTTTCTCTGTAGCTGGCACACTGTCTCTTTATGGTGGCGACATCTACAATATAAAGTGGAGTTTTATACTTTTCTTTTAGTTCCACCACATCACTTCCGCCAATAACCAGATGTTTATTGATGATTTCTGAAGTTATCGGAAGAATCATTATAATACCTCTTCTATGTTTTTATTTAATAATACAAATAATGTTAAATATAATAGTGGCTTCATGTACCGGATATAAACATAATTAAATTATTTAATTAAATATTAATCAAGATGTATTTTTATCCTACATTTCTTCAGGGGCACTGACCTCAAGCAACCGAAGAGCATTTTGAAGTATCTGTTTTACCAGAATAATTAAGATAAATCTATCTTTATCCAATATCATTTCGCCATTACTGTCATCAATCACTCTAAAATTATTATAAAAGTAATGAAACTGGGCTGCCAGCCTGTATAAATACCGGGTTATAATATTAGGAGCATTATTCCTGCAGCTGGAATAAACTATATCCGGGTATAAAATCATTGTTTTTGCCAGCTTTCTTTCACTATCATTTTTAAATTTCATTTTAAATATATCTTCTTTTCCAGTAGAGGGGCTCTCAAACCCCGGATTTTTGAGTTTTTCTCTGTCTGCTCTTTCAATAATACTATCAATCCTTGCGTGGGCGTACTGGACATAAAATACCGGATTTTGATTAGACTTCTGTTTTGCCAGACTTATATCAAAATCCATAGGAGTATCAAAAGAATTCATACTAAAAAAATATCTCACTGCATCTTTACCCACTTCTTTTATTAAATCCATCAAGGTATAAAGCCTGCCCTTCCTTCTGGACATCTTCAGGGACTGCCCCCTATCTACTATTTTTACCAGCTGTCCTATTATTACCGTAATCTTTTCTTCGGGTAGCTCGAGTGCTCTGACAATTGCTTTCAGCCTGTCAACATACCCGTGGTGGTCCGCGCCCAGTATATATAAAATTCTGTCATAACCTCTTTTTAACTTATCTTTTAAATATAGTATATCTGAGGCAAAATAAGTGGGGTTGCCATCTTTCCTTATTACCACCCTATCCTTATCTTCCACAAAAAGAGAAGCCTTAAACCACATAGCGCCGTCTTTACTGTAAATAACACCTTTATTTTTTAATTCTTCAACCACTTTTTCAAAGTTTGAATTTTCATACAGCGAGCTTTCGTAAAACCACCCGTCGTACTTTACACCCATTAAAGCAAGCGTCTCTGATATATAAGAAATCATTATCTTTATTATCTCATTCCTGAATAATTCTTTATCTACCTCCTTTTGCCCGTTCTTTTCAATAATAAAAAAATCATTATGCTCTTTAATCAGCCTATCAACTGCCATTGATACAGTATTTTCAGGATAACCATCTTCAGGATAGGGGATATCCCTCCCGAAATGCTTTAAATACAGGCATGACGCGCACTCACTAAATTTCTCCGCCTGGGTCCCATAATCATTAACATAATATTCTCTGAATACCTTATATCCGTTGGCACTATAGATATTTGCCAGGCTATCTCCCAGAGCCCCCCACCTGCCGTGCCCTATATGAAGTCTGCCCGTAGGATTTGAGCTAACATATTCCATATGTACTTTTATTCCCATGCCGCTCTGATTAAAGCCGAAATTTTCTTTTTCTTCTACTATTTCTTTCAGGGCTCCCCTTATAAAATCATCGGTTAAATTAAAATTAATAAATCCGGGTTTTACAACATTTATACCATAAATCTCCGGACACCCTGAATATAGTTTCTGTTCAAGTAATTTAGCAATATCCAGGGGATTTTTCTTTAGTAGTGGTGCCAGTACCATAGCCGCATTTGTTGAGAGGTCACCAAAACTTTCTTCTCTGGGTTCCTCAACAGTAAAGTTGTCCGGACCGGTCTCAGTTCCGGTTATTTCTTTAATAAAATCAAGAATTTTTTGTTTTAATTCCCCTATTACCAATAGCTATTCCTTTTTCTAAAATTTTACGCATCAACAATATTATTTTCATAAACTGGAGCCGACGACCGGACTTGAACCGGTAACCTGCTCATTACGAATGAGCTGCTCTACCAGTTGAGCTACATCGGCCTATAAAAAATTGACCGGTATCTATGATTATACTGAGCAGGATTTTTAAGAATCCTCTATTTTATCATTATCGGCATCTTCCTGTTCGGCATCTTTGCTGCCGTCATTATTTATTTCAACCCTCCCGCCGGTAACCTCTATTTCGGACAGCGGGACAGACTTCCTGTTCTCATTGTCAAATTCCACAATTACAGATTCTTTTAATGGCTCGTATCCCCATACCCATCCAGAACCGTAACCGCATTTTACTTTTACCCCCCTCTCGGGCACTTTTTCAATAAATTCCTTATATGAATCATATTCATATCTGAGACAGCACATTAATCTTCCACAGACACCTGATATTTTAAAGGGATTCAGGGGTAAATTCTGGTCCTTTGCCATTTTTATAGAAATAGATTCAAAATCAGTCAAAAAGCTCTTACAGCAGAGGTTCCTCCCGCATGGACCCAACCCGCCAAGCATCTTTGCTTCGTCTCTTACCCCTATCTGGCGCAATTCTATCCTGATTTTGAAATAGGTGGCGAGCTCTTTTACCATTTCCCTGAAATCAACTCTTCTTTCTGAAGTAAAATAAAAAACCATCTTGCTCTTATCAAAAAGCACATGAACATGCACCAGTTTCATCTTAAGTTCATATTTTTCAGCCAGCTCGTTAAACTTCTCAACCCCTTTTTTTTCTTTTTCACGATTCAACTCATCAACAGACAGATCATAATAAGTTGCTTTCCTTATTACTTTATTCAGGGGATTGGAAATATCAACTTCATTGATATCAACAGGGGGAACTACTACCTCTCCAATTTCTTTTATTCCATCATCCAGATTGCAGATGATTTTATTCC
Source organism: uncultured Actinomycetota bacterium (assembly GCA_964595565.1). Classification (GTDB taxonomy): domain Bacteria; phylum Actinomycetota; class Humimicrobiia; order Humimicrobiales; family Humimicrobiaceae; genus JAQVEM01. Next base: position 9,924 of record CAZQQX010000011.1, on the reverse strand, counting down.
CGACTTTTAATTCAATTCCAGCCGGGTCGAAATAATGTACTGTATCGTTTTCATTAAATGTTATTCCTACAATCAATGCCATAACCTTCACCTCTTATTTAAATATACGCTGAAATTTAAGAAAAATATTATCAAGAGCCAATTCTGAATTAATAGAATACCCGGAATAACTCTTATTTCTCCTTATTACCTCCATCAGCTCAAAAATTCCTATTATTTTAACACTTTCAATGTTCTTGCATATAAGTGAATAATTTTTTTTAAAATTAAGGCTTATTTCCTCTCCACCAAATTTTACTGCAAGAATATCTTCAAGCCAGGCAGATATTATATCAAAAATTCTGCATATAGCTAAATTATGGAATTTAGCTATTCTCCTTTTGTGCCTTGATTTTAGAATTTCAACATACTTTGCAACAGAACTTTTGTCAAAATCACCCTTATTAAAATCCAGAAGCTCTTTTTCCATATCTGCCCTGACAGCAGCTTCCATTTTCCTGAGTAATTCTATTATTTTTAATGTAAGATTTAAAGGCGCCGAAGTTGCTCTGCCCTGTAGCCTCCCGGGTATTAATATATTTCTAATACCCTCATCTAAATATTTATCCATCATTTCAAAACCATCTTTCTTATTAGTGTCTGCATCAAGCCTTAAGTTCCAGTTATAAACCAGGCACCTTGATACAACCGTGGGAAGCATGACTGATATATCCTCCGAGAGCAAGATGAATACACTATCGTTGTCCGGAGGGTCTTCAAGTGTTTTAAGCAGCCTGTTTGCGGCTTCCCCGTTCATAAGCTCACATTCTTTTATAATACATATTTTTCTCCCCGGGTAATATGAAGTCAAACCCATAAACTTCTGGAGCCTTTTAATTTCTTCTATTCTCAGCACACTGCCTTCCGGCTCAATAACCAGAACATTGGGATAAACACCCCTGATTGTTTTCCTGCATATAAGACAGCTGCCACACCCATTATCAGGACAGTTAATAGCAGCAGCAAATTCCAGCGCAAGCTTTAAAAGAAGTTCTGTGCTATTTCCATAAAAAAGGTATGCATGGGAAATATTATCACTCTGCACCATCCACGAAAGTGATTTTATATTTGACTTATTAACGTCATCATTAACCAGAAAATTAACATTTTCAAGTAGTTTCATTTCAAATCTTTAACACAGTATAAATTTTGCTCTTTATTTCTTCAAATATATCTTTAATACTTTTTTCTCCATCAATAACTACAAACCTGCCTTTATTTTTACTGGCAATATTTAGATACCCACTGTAAATTTTTTGTTTAAAATCATCTTCTTCCAGTTCTATTCTATCTCTTTTTCTGTTTGTACCTTTTATCCTCTTATCTCCTCTTCCAACCTTTATCATAAGCAAAAAAGTCATATCCGGTACCAGCCCGCCAGTAGCCACAAGGCTCAATTCTAAAATCTTTTTATCCCCGAGCCCCCTTGCGATTCCCTGATAAACAACTGTTGAATCAAAGAACCGGTCACATATCACAACCTTACCCTCTTCCAGTGCCGGCTTTATCACTTTTGATACCAGCTCCGCCCTGGATGCCAGGAATAAAAAAGTTTCAGCCCATGCAGATATATTCACCTTCTCCCCGGCAAGCAAAATATCTCTTATCTTCTGACCAACCTCTGTTCCGCCGGGCTCCACAGTAAGAACCACATCAAACCCTTTCTGTCTTAGATAGTCTGCCAGTAATTTTATCTGTGTGGTCTTACCCGAGCCATCGGGACCCTCAAAAGTTATAAATAATCCTTTTTTCATAATAAGTTGTTAATAAGATTATTGATATATTAATTCCATATTTTGTATCGTTTATCATTCTCTTACCAGATTATAATATCTTAATAATAGGAAATTTAAAACTTTAATGAAAGAGCTAAACTGCATAAAAATAATTATAGCTCCCGGAAATATTTTCCCTTCCCTCTTGAAGATAATTTCTTTAACCTTAAAATGCCAACTTTTTATACAATATTAATATTAATATGCTAAAATTATTTATTAACATATTAGAGTAATCATGACAAAAATAAACTACGTAAAAATTTTTATAATATTTATTCTCTGTATTTTTATACTTCTTTTTATAACTTCCTGCGACCAGACACTCATTGACATTTTTACCGAGTTAAACTCCGATTACTCCGGGACCAGAACAATTGATATAGCAGTAAAAACAGAATACCTCCAGAAAAGTGAAGCCATCCCGGACCAGAGCCAGTCTATTTACAACAGGATACTGGAAAATATTGAGAACTTTCCCGAAGGAGAGCTAAAAACATATGAAGAGGGTGAACATACTCACTTTACCACTACTTTTAGTTTTGATGACGTAAATTTTCTTCAGCATATATCCATAGATAATTTTTCTGAAAATCCACCGGAAAGATTTTACGCGAAACTGGAAAAAAATGACTATTTCTTCTACAGCGAATATTTTTTTAATGATTTCATAGATATGAAAATAGATGACATCCTTCTTACTTCTTCAGATATAAATTCCGACTATAACCGGCTCGCTGACCTGGCCAGGGCTGACAGCAGCATTTTAAATATAACCTATCAGATAAAGTTCCCGGTAAAAATAATAAGACACAATGCAGATATATTAGGAGAAAGCAATATCGCTATATGGAATATTAAATATGGTGAGGAAAAAAATATATATATAGAAGGGAAAAAAACCAAATTCCTTACCTATTTCCTGATAGTAATTTTAGGTATTATAGTCTTATTTATAATTTTTATCATTTTTATAATAATATTCAGCTCAAGAAGGAGCAAAAGACAGCCTCCTTACAGAAAAACTCCATATTTTTATGACAATTACTTCAAGAGAGACAGGCATTTTGATAACTATGACTGACAGAGCTTTTATTTTAAAAAGGTCCGGTAATAATGAAGAGTAGCACTTTCAGGCTCTCAACGCCCCTTACGGAAGAAAATATTAAAAAATTAAAAGCAGGAGATATAGTATACCTGAACGGTGCCATACTGGGGGCAAGAGATGCAGCCCATAAAAGATTTATTGAAGCTATCCATTCAAATAAAAAACTACCCGTTGACCTGAAGGACGGTACCATATTCTATGTTGGACCGTCACCAACTCCTCCAGGTAAAAAAAGCGGGAGCATTGGCCCGACCACCAGCGCCAGAATGGATAATTTAACCGAACCACTTCTGAAGCAGGGACTAAAAGCAACCATAGGCAAGGGTAAAAGAAGTGATAGAATTAAGGACCTCTTAAAAAAATATAAATCTGTTTATTTTATAATGATAGGGGGTATTTCTGCATACCTTTCCACAAAAGTAGAAAGCATAGAAATCATTGCCTACAACGACCTCGGGGCCGAAGCCGTTTACCGGATAGAGGTAAAAAACTTACCTCTATTTGTAGCTTACGATATTTATGGCGGAGATATTTTTGACTCTGCACGGCGCATAGAGTGACAACCCATAAAAATTGCTACCGGCAGGGTAGCCATGTGACAGGGAGCATATTCTATATTACATGCCAGGGCAGTAGTCCTGCCCCCGATTCCCTGTGGCCCTATCCCGGTTTCATTTACAGCCTCAAGAATCCTGTCTTCTAATTTATTATATCTTTTGTCCGGGTTCCTCTTATTTATATTTCTAAAACTGGCAATCCTTGCCATCCCGGTTACCTCCGAAGAAGAACCACCAATTCCAACACCCAGTACTACCGGGGGACAGCATCTGGTAACATTTTCTTTTACCTGATTGACCACAAGTTTTACTACTTCATTCTCGCCGGCCGAGGGGTTAATCATATGCAGATAAGAACAATTCTCACTCCCGCCACCCTTCAGGTAAATCCTGAGATTGATATCTTTATTCATTGTAAAGCCGATATGAATTATCGCCGGGGTGTTATCAGAAGTATTCTTTCTCTCGTAAAGTGGGTCCGTAACAATTGATTTCCTCAGGTAGTTCTCATTATAGGCATCTGCTACCGTTTTATTTAACAACTTATCCAGGTCTTCACTTTTTTCTATATAGACGCCCTTCCCAATCTCAATGTCAATATAAACCAGGCCACAATCCTGGCACAGTGGAAGTCTCTGGCTGCGCGCGATCTTCTCATTTTTTAAAATAAGCTTCAAAACTTCTTTAGCTTCCGGAGCAGTTTCTTTATCAACAGCATCCCTTACAGCCTTTATAATATCATCCGGCAAATTAAAGCTTGCTTTAATCAGAAGCTTTTTTAACTCTTCTGTTATCCTTGTAATTTTTATACTTCTCATCTTTTCCGGGACAATCCGGGTTTATACATAAATTCCAGGGTTTTCTTCCCTTATTTATAATTTTAACTATGGGATAATTACAATGCTTGCAGACCTCCCTGGTTGTAATCAGTAACCCTTTCTGTGGAAGCGGGAACGTGACCTTACACTCAGGGTAAGCGCTGCAGCCTATAAATCTTTTCTTTGTCTTTCTTGATATTCTTACAATTAAATTACCGGTGCAGTTTTCCCGCGGGCATTCCCCCACAATCATATCTTCTTTTATCCCCTTTTTTATCTCCCGCGATATTTCATCCTTTTCATTCTTCAGGTTAACCATAACCTCTTTCAACATCCTCCTGGATATATTTACAACATCCTCTTTTGTCTGGTCACCACTCACAATAGCATCCATATACATTTCCAATTCCGAAGTCATATCCGGAGATGATATTTTTTCCGCATGTTTCTTAAGCATTTTAACCACAGCAATAGCCTTTTCCCCTGGACGCAGCGGATTCCCATTAATATAACCCCTCTGTATTAAATTCTGGATAACGGTATGTCGGGTAGCTTTGGTCCCCAGGCCAAGCTCCTCCATTTTTTCAACCAGCTTCCCCTGGGTATACCTCGCGGGAGGCCTCGTTTCTTTTTCCTGTAAATCCTTTGAGGTGACCCTGAGTTCCTGATTTTCCTTAAGTCCGGGTAGAAAAACATCTTTATACTTATAATATGGATAAAAATTTATCCAGTTTCCTTCTATTATATTGGAACCACTGGCAACAAATGGTTCTCCATTTATATCAATTAACGCAGTTATATTTTTGATTTTTGCTGCTGGCATTAAAGTAGATAAAAATCTCCTGACAATCAAATCATAAAGCTTCCATTCATCACTGCTCAGATTACTTTTCTCTGCAACCGATGTGGGATGGATTGGCGGATGGTCGGTTGACCTTTTTTTACCCCTGCTGGCAACTATTTTTTTACGGGCCAGGACTATTTCACACATATTTCTATATTCACCCGAAACCTCCAGAGCTCTTACAATTTCCTTTAAGTCAATAGAAGAAGAATACACTGTATTATCGGTCCTGGGATAACTGATATAACCATTCATGTACAGGCTTTCTGCAATACTTATAGTCTTTGATGCAGAAAAACCAATTGAATTGCCGCTTATTATAAGAGCAGTGGTGTTGAAAGGAGTCGGGGGTTTTATGTCTTTAATATTTTCATTTACCTTCTGAACAGTTCCCTTTTCTCCGAGCCGGGAGAATAAATTGCGTGCATCTTCTTTTTTTAAGAATCTCTTTGTTTTGTGACTGGCTTCAAATTCCTCACCTGGCTCAGTCATAAGTTTTACACTCACAGACCAGTAAGGAGTGGAAGTGAATGATTTTATCTCTAATTCCTTATCAACAATAAGAGTGAGGGTAGGTGTCTGCACCCTTCCCACGGAGAGAAATTTATCTTTAACCTGATAAGTGGCAAGAGATATAAAACGGGTCAGAGTTGCTCCCCATATAAGGTCTATATCCTGCCTTGCTCTACCGGCAAACGCGAGGTTTATATCAACTCTACCCGGCTTTCCAAATGCCTGCCTTATATCCTTCGGGGTAATAGCTGAAAACTTCGCCCTTTTTGTTGTTATCAGTGCATTTAATTCCTTTAATTTTTGCATTGCGTCATAACCGATAAGTTCGCCTTCTCTATCATAATCCGTAGCTATAATAACCCCATCGGCATCACCCGAAATCTTTTTTAATGCCTGGATTATCTTCTTTTGGATGGGGATCTTTTCTATCCTGGCATCAATAAGTTCTACAGGGTCTACTTTAAACCAGTTTGAATATTCTTCAGGGTAATCCACCTTCATTATATGGCCCTTTAAGCCAATTACTCTATATCCCTCTCCATCAAGGTCAAAGTGATAAACGGGAACACCATATACTTTTTCCTCTTTTACGCCATCCCCCGCAAGCATACCGGCAATTCTTCTGGCAGCTATTTCCTTTTCACTTATAATCAACTTCAATACAATATCACCATAAAAATAAGTAAGGTTTTAAAAAATTTAATTAAATTCATCTGAATTTGAAATAATAACATTAAAAGAGAAATAAATAAATCTCTCCCATTCATATAGTTTCTATTTTTATTTAACTTTTTAATCAATAGACGGGAAAAGTACTTATTTTAATTTTATAGATGTTGTTTTACAATAACAGGGGTAATTCTGTTACTCGGGAAAAAATATGAACTCAAACGTAGAAATTTTAAATAATATAATTAAACTGAAAGTTGAAAAGGACGCCATCATACTGGCACATAATTATCAGATTGGAGAAGTTCAGGACATTGCCGATTTTGTTGGAGATTCCTTTCAATTAAGTTATGAAGCATCAAAAACACAGAAAAAAATTATAATATTCTGCGGGGTCCAGTTTATGGCCGAAACCGCTAAAATTCTGTCTCCTGAAAAAAAGGTTATTCTTCCTGATAAAAGCAGCGGCTGCCCCATGGCTGATATGATAAATGCAGGCCAGCTTAAAAAATTAAGAGACAAACACCCCGATGCAGTAGTGGTTTGCTATGTAAACTCATCTGCGGAAGTCAAGGCTCTGAGTGATATATGCTGCACATCTTCAAATGCAGTCAATGTGGTAAAATCAATACCCGGAAATAAAGAAATAATTTTTATACCGGATAAATATCTGGGAAGTTATGTGCAGAGTCAGACAGGCAGGGAACTTATATTATGGAATGGATACTGCCCCTCCCATGTTATGATAAACGCAAAAGACATTATCAGGCTCAAGAGAGAACACCCTGATGCCGTAGTTGTGGTTCATCCTGAGTGTACCCCTGATGTAATAGATATCGCCGATAAAGTTGCTTCAACCGGAGGAATGCTGAGATATGCCAGAAAGAGCAAAAAAAAGAACTTTATAATAGGCACAGAGATTGGAATAATACATAGATTAAAAAAAGAAAACCCTGATAAGACTTTTTACCCTGCAACCAGCAGAGCCATATGCCCCGATATGAAGCTCATAAACCTGGAAAAAGTAATGTGGTCACTTGAAGATGAAAAATATGAAATAAGAATCCCGACAGAAGTTATCAGAAAGGCGAAATCAGCTATCAATAGAATGATAGCTATAAAATAAATATGTTACCAAGATATCTTATAAGCCCGTCATTCCACCACAAAATTCATGAATACTCCGATTGTATCATTATCGGTAGCGGAATTGCAGGTCTCTCTACTGCCATGAGGCTCTCTAAAAAAGGCAGTATAAAGATCATAACCAAGAGCTCCCTTTCCAATTCAACTACCTGGTATGCACAGGGTGGCATTGCAGCCGCCATTAAAGCTCCCGATCTCTGGGAAAATCACTACAGGGATACCATAATTGCCGGGCAGGGCCTGTGTGACCGTAAGGCAGTTGAAATACTGGCCAGTAACGCCCCGAGAATGATTGAAGACCTTATTGAAATAGGCATAAACTTTGATATCTCCGAAGGCGATATCAGCCTTACTACAGAAGGCGGGCACAGCTACCCCCGCGTTCTTCATGCTGGAGGAGATGCAACAGGAGAAGAACTTGAAAGAAAATTAATTTCTTATTCAAGAAGCTCCAGGCGGATAAATTTTCTCTCCGAGCATTTTGCTCTCGACGTACTGGTCTTAAAAAATAATTGCGTGGGAGTTACAGTTATGGATGTAAAAACAGGAGAAGTTGAAATATACCCTACCTCTAATGCAGTAATTGCAACCGGCGGAATAGGTCAGATTTTTGAACTTTCTACAAATCCCTCCATATCAACAGGTGACGGTATTGCTATGGCTTACAGGGCAGGCGCCTGCATAACGGACATAGAATTTATCCAGTTCCACCCCACAGTATTTAAAACAAAAGATTCCGGGCTATTTTTAATAAGTGAAGCTCTGAGAGGAGAGGGCGCATATCTTAAAGATTGCCACTGTAATAGATTTATGATTGGAAAACACCCCAAAGCAGAACTTGCCCCGAGGGACATAGTGGTAAAAGAAATAGTAAAAGTTATGAGTGAATGTGGTAACGATTATGTTTATCTGGATGCCAGGCATATACCAGAAAACCTTTTAAAGACACGTTTCCCTCACATAATTTCAAAGTTAAAAGAAAATGGTCTCAATCTTAAAAAAGACCTGATCAAGGTATCTCCCGCAGAACACTATATTAACGGTGGGATTAAAACCAGCTACAATGGGAAAACAAACATAGAGGGACTCTATAGCTGTGGTGAAACAGCAGCAACAGGAGCACACGGCGCAAACAGACTTGCCAGCAATTCACTGATAGAAGGTGTTGTGTACGGGTGGAAAATTTATGAAGATATAGCAAAAAAACTAAATCAAAAAAGCAGAGAGCTTGAAAGCAGAGTTAATAAATCCATAATTGAGATTTTAAACAAAATCAAAACCGAAAAAACAAAAACATGCAGGGAAGATAAATCAGATAGCAACTATCCTGATTTAGACCGGCTCATTTCCGGTTTAAGAAATACTATGACTGAAAAAGTTGGAATACTCAGAGACGAGAAAGGCTTAAAAGAGGCTGCGAAACTCGTTAATTTTTACATTAAAAACCTGAATTTTAATAAAATAAAGAATAAGAAAGCTCTGGAGATTCTAAATATGCTAACTGTAGCAAGTATTATAATAAAAGCAGCAGGCCTCAGAAAAGAAAGCAGGGGGACTCACCAGAGGAAAGATTTTCCGAAAAAAGATGACATTAACTGGAAAAAGCATATAATACTACAACAAAAAAAAGTATATTTTGAAGATGCTCGGACATTTATAACTGGAAATGGCATATAAAATTTTAAAAAATGAAGTTATGGATTTAATACACGGAGCAATTTCCGAGGAATTAAACGGTCTGGGAGATATTACTTCAGATTATCTAATTCCTCCTTATAAAAATACGTTCTCATACATTGTATGCAAGGAAAAAGACGGCGCAATTTTAAGCGGTACCGATATGGTAAACTTCGTGGCTGAAGAAATCGACGACAATATAAAAATTGACTGGTTCAAAAGTGACGGTGACTCTCTTGAATACATGGACAGGGTCTGTAATATAAGTGGCCCGACCCTGTCAATTCTAAAAGCAGAGAGAATTTGCCTCAATTTTATCCAGCATATGTCAGGAATCGCGACTATTACCAGCAAATTTGTAAAAATAGCAAAACCCTATGGGATAAAGATTAAAGATACCAGAAAAACAAAACCTATTCTCCGTAAAATTGAAAAATACGCAGTTCTATGCGGTGGAGGGTATAACCATCGTTTCGGCCTTTTTGACGGGATACTTATAAAAGATAATCATATAGTGGCTGCGGGAGGGATTTTAAAAGCCATAGAAAAAGTTAGAGCCAATGCCCCATCCACTTTAAAAATTGAAATAGAAGTCAGAGACTTCAACCAGCTCGACGAGGCCTTGGCAGGCGGAGCAGATATCATAATGCTTGACAATATGAAAATAGACCGGATGAAAAAAGCAATCAAAATAATAAGAGAAAAAAAAGATAGAACCGTTCTGGTTGAGGCTTCGGGGAATATTAATTTAGAAAATCTTGAAAAGACATGTAAAACA
>CAZQQX010000010.1:0-51709 GCA_964595565.1 uncultured Actinomycetota bacterium | reverse complement strand
ACCTGACTCTTAATCAGGGTGTCACAGGTTCGATCCCTGTACGGCTCACCATTTTTGCGAGAGTGGCGGAATTGGCAGACGCGCTAGACTTAGGATCTAGTGGGGTAACACCTGTAGGGGTTCAAGTCCCCTCTCTCGCACCAGAAAAGATACAAATTTTGGAGTTGAATTTAAAGCTTCCGGCAGGAAAACATGCTGGATGCATGTTTTCGGGACTTGAAAAGACGGACTGAGTCTGAGACGAGGGAGTCTGCGGCTCTGCAGCGAGCAAAGCGAGACGAAAGACCAAGACCCCTCTCTCGCACCAGATTTTTTGTGTATCCCCACAGGTTTGTATTTTATTTATTTTCCATTATAATATGTGTCTTAATGCGGCAACAGAAAAATCTACTAAATTTTTAGGAGGGAGTTTTTTTGAGTTATAAGATAAAAAGCAAGAAAAAAATTGACTTAAACAGGATTAAATTAGATATAGAGATATCAAATAGTTATTTAAAAAAACATATTGGAAAAGCATATAAAAATGTGTCCGAAAAGGCAAATATCCCCGGTTTTAGAAAAGGAAAGATACCCTATCAGGTGATAGATGCAAATTTTGGCAGGCAATATGTGCTAAATGAAGCGGCCAGTCTTTCTATCTCCGAATTATATCCGGATATAATTACTGAATCCAATTTAAATCCACTGGATTATCCAAAGATAAGAATCACCCGACTTGAGGAAAATTTACCCCTGGAGTTTGAAGTGGAGCTTGAGCTGGAACCTGAAATAGAGCTTCCCGCATACAGGGGTATAAAAGTTACCGGCTATTCTACTGACGTGTCCGATGAGGAGGTGGAACGGCAGATAGATAATATAAGGAATAATTATGCCTCACTGGAACCGGTTGAAGAAGGTAAACCGGTGGAAAAAGGAGATTATGTCACCATAGATTTCAGCGGAACAATTGAAGGTAAAGAATTTGAAGGCGGAGACGCCGAAGATTACCTTATAGAGGTGGGCTCAAATACTTTATTTGCAGACTTTGAAAACGCACTTGTTGGAATGAAAAAAGGTGAGAGTAAGAAGGTAACCCTTACATTATCCGAAGATATAAAGAATAGAGAGCTTGTGGGAAAGAAGGCAGATTTTAATATTTCAGTAAAAGAGATAAAGAGTAAAGTATTGCCCGAGCTGAATGAGGATTTTCTAAAAGAACTCGGAGATTACAGCGGAGCAGATGATTTTAAAGGCAAGGTGAGGGAAAGATTAATTGAACAGAAGAAAAATTTTAGAAAAGAAAGAATAATAGGAGAAGTCCTGAAATATTTAACAGAAAACATAAAAACAAAAATTCCTGATAAAATGATTTCGAGAAGAGAAAAACAGATTGACGACGAAATAAATGAAAAATTAAAAGAGCAGAATATAACCACGGAGGTTTATCTCAAAGCGGCTAATATTACGGAAGATAAGTTAAAACAGGAAATAAAGCAGAGGGCAGTTCTGGAGATAAAAGAATATTTAATCTTTAAGGCACTGGAAAAGGCAGAAAAGAAGAGTATAGAGCCAACCGGGGATGAGATAAATAAAGAGGAAGATAATATAATAAAAAGTTATAATAAAAAAGAGGATATTGATAAGATAAAAGAATTTCTGGGGAGTGATGAAGGAAAAGATACTCTTATAAGAACTTTAAGGAGAAGGAAGATAATAGATTTGCTTGTAAACAGTGCCCGGGTAGTAGAAAATGAAAATGTAAAAGATAAAAGAAAAATATGGACACCTGATAAAAATAAAAAACAGGATGAGGAGAAAGATGAGAAAATCTGGACTCCGGATTCAAAATAAATAAAAGTGAGATGATTAACATGTATAATGAATATTTAGTTCCAATGGTAATAGAGCAGACCAGCAGGGGTGAGCGTTCCTTTGATATTTACTCCCGACTGCTCAAAGAGAGAATAATTTTTCTGGGTGTTGCCATTGATGATAATGTTGCTAATCTGGTTATGGCCCAGATGCTTCATCTGGAAGCGGAAGACCCGGAAAAGGATATCCAGCTTTATATAAATAGTCCGGGCGGAGTGGTAACTTCCGCTCTTGCTGTATATGATACAATGCAGTTTATAAAGTCTCCGGTATCAACAATTTGTATCGGACAGGCCGCGAGTGCGGCAGCAGTTTTGCTTCTTGCAGGAGAGAAGGGTAAGAGATTCTCGCTTCCCAACTCAAGGGTTATGCTTCACCAGCCGTCAGGAGGAGTTTCGGGTACCACAATTGATGTTGAAATTCATGCCAAAGAAATGGTAAGAATACGTGCTCTATTAAATGAAATAATTGCAAAACACACCGGCCAGGATGTAAAGAGAGTGGAAAAAGACACTGAAAGGGATTTTATACTGGATTCAGGAGAAGCTAAGAAATATGGAATAATAGATGAAGTTATTTTCAAAAAATAATAATTTTTTGGCCATTTTTTAGATTGCGGATAATAATATATTAGAGTAAATTAATTTTAAAAAAAGATAAAAATATTTTTAATAAGGAGTGTGCATAAATTTGTCATCGGAAAATAACAAGAAAGGTAATTTTTTGAAATGCTCTTTTTGTGGCAAAACGCAAAATCAGGTAAAAAAATTAATTGCCGGTCCGGGAGTTTATATCTGTAATGAATGCGTGGACCTGTGTAATGAGATTATTGAAGAGGAATTAAAAGAGCAAAAGCAGATTGATTTTAAAAATCTTCCCAGACCGGGTGAAATTTATTCAATTTTAAATGATTATGTTGTCGGGCAGGAAAGAGCAAAAAAGGTTCTGTCTGTGGCGGTGTATAACCATTACAAGAGGGTTAGATATGAGAATAAGCTGGATAAGGATGATACAGAGATCCAGAAGAGCAATATTATGCTGATAGGGCCTACGGGATGCGGGAAAACACTTCTTGCCCAGACCCTGGCAAGAATATTAAATGTTCCGTTTTGCATTGCTGATGCTACATCGCTTACAGAAGCAGGTTATGTTGGAGAAGATGTTGAAAATATATTGCTCCGGTTGATACAGGCTGCGGATTTTGACATTAAGAGAGCCGAGACAGGTATTATTTATCTGGATGAGATAGATAAAATAAGCCGAAAGTCTGAAAATCCTTCAATTACCAGAGACGTATCGGGAGAAGGGGTGCAGCAGGCGCTGCTTAAGATTCTGGAAGGGACCGAAGCCAACGTACCCCCGCAGGGCGGCAGAAAACATCCTCACCAGGATTTTATACAGATTAACACCAGCAATATCCTTTTTATCTGTGGCGGTTCATTCAGCGGTCTGGAAAAGATAATTGAAAAAAGAATAAACGAAAGCAGCGTGGGCTTTATCTCAAAAAAAGTTCCCGGCAGGGAGGAAAAAATTGATAAGCTTCTTCCCGGGGTAATGCCTGAGGATTTATTAAAGTATGGTTTAATTCCGGAACTAATCGGGAGGCTGCCTGTGATAAGCACCCTGTCCAATCTTACCGAAGAAGACCTGATAAGAATATTAACCGAGCCAAAAAACTCTCTGGTGAAACAGTATAAAAAAATGTTCAAAATGGATAATGTTGACCTGGAGTTTACCGGAGGTGCTCTGAAGGAAATTTCAAAGCTTGCTTCCCGTAGAGGGACAGGAGCAAGAGGCCTGAGGGCTATAATGGAAGAGATTATGTTAAATGTAATGTTTGAAATACCCGAGCGGAGTGATGTTAATAAATGTATAATATCAAGAGAAGTTGTGAGGGACAAAATTGAGCCCCAGATATTAGGTAGTTCCAACAATAAAGTTTTTTTGAAAGATGAGGAAAAATCAGCTTAATATGTTTGAGGGAATTGAAGGCAAATATAGCCCTGAATCATTTGAAAAGGAAATTTATAATTACTGGCTTGAAAATAAGTGCTTTTCGGCAAAAATAGACAAATCAAAAACTTCATTCAGCATGGTGATACCCCCCCCCAATGTGACCGGCTATCTTCATATCGGTCATGCCCTGAATAATACTCTGCAGGATATAATTGTAAGATACAGGAGGATGAAGGGATATAATACTACATGGGTTCCCGGGACCGACCATGCGGGAATAGCAACCCAGAATGTGGTGGAAAAAGGTTTAGAAAAGGAAAATTTAAATAGATATATGCTGGGTAGAAAAAAGTTTGTAGAACGGGTATGGGAATGGAAAGAGGAATACGGCAGCCGTATCATAAATCAGTTAAAATCACTGGGGTGCTCGTTAGACTGGGACAGAGAAAGGTTTACCTTTGATAAAGGATATGTCAGAGCGGTAACCAGGGAATTCGTAACTCTGTATAATGATGGGCTGATTTACAGGGGGAATTACATGATTAACTGGTGCCCGAGGTGCCGGACCGCGCTTTCTGACATTGAAGTTGAACATGTAGAAAAGAAAGGTAGCCTCTGGGATATTAAATATCCCCTGATAGACCCGGTTACGGATAAACCCGGCACCGACGAATACATAATTGTTTCAACCACCAGACCCGAAACCATGCTGGGTGATACAGCAGTGGCTGTGAATCCTAAGGATAGGAGATATAAAGAACACAGGGGCAGGTATGCTTATTTACCCCTGGTGGGACGAAAAATCCCTATTATAGAAGACCTGTTTGTAGATATGGAATTTGGTACCGGTGCAGTAAAAGTGACACCGGCCCATGACCCCAATGACTTTGAAATCGGTAAGAGACATAATTTAGAAGAGATAAATATATTTAATGAAGATGCCAGCCTTAATTCTAACGCCGGTAAATACAGCGGCCTGGACCGTTACAGGGCGAGACAGGAAGTATTAAATGACCTTGAAGCACAGGGCTTTCTAACCGGTCAGAAAAGTCACGTATCATCAATTGGAATTTGTTCCAGATGCAACACAGTAGTGGAGCCAGGGATTTCAATGCAGTGGTTTGTATCCATGAAGAAACTTGCCGGCCCTGCTATTGAAGCGGTAAAAGAGGGAAAGGTAAAAATAATACCAGAGAAATGGGAAAAGATATATTTTAACTGGATGGAAAATATAAGAGACTGGTGCATATCTCGCCAGTTATGGTGGGGACACAGGATTCCGGTATGGTATTGCAGGAACTGCGGTAAGATGATAGTTAGTGAAGATAAGCCTCTCAGCTGTCCTGATTGCGGGGGCAGCAGTTTTGAGCAGGACAGCGATGTTCTGGATACATGGTTTAGTTCATGCCTGTGGCCTTTTGCAGTTTTTGGATGGCCCGAAGAAACCGCGGATTTAAAGTATTTCTTTCCGACCGATGTTCTGGTGACCGCGCATGATATTATCTTCTTCTGGGTGGCGCGGATGATTATGATGAGCCTGTATTTCAGAAAGGACATTCCTTTTAAAGAAGTTTTTATAAACCCGCTGGTAAATGATTCCAGGGGGCAAAAAATGAGTAAATCAAAAGGGAATGTAATTGACCCCATGAATATAATTGAAGAAAAAGGGGCGGATGTTTTAAGGTTCACTCTGGCGTCTTTAACAACTCCCGGAAGAAATTTAATTCTCGGTGATGAAAAGATTGAGGGCGTAAGAAATTTTGCCAATAAGCTATGGAATGGGTCTAAATTTGTATTATCAAATCTGGATAAAAGCATGAATTTTGAAGATATCAGTATGGATAAGATGGATTTAGACCTGTGGGACAGGTGGATAATCTCGGGGTTAAACAGGGTAATAAAGGAAGTTGAAAAATATCTTGCCAGATACAACTTTTCTTTTGCATCCAGGCTCCTTTTAAGCTTTTTCTGGGATGATTACTGTGACTGGTATATTGAATCAGCAAAGGTGAAAATATATCATGGAAAAGATGGTGGCGAAAGAGAAAGTACGATGTTTGTTTTATGGCATGTCCTGGAAAGATATCTCAGGATTCTTCATCCCTTTATGCCTTTTATTACAGAGAGAATATGGCAGAGTATTCCACACAGCGGGGAAAGTCTTGCACTGAAGAACTTTCCTGAGTATGAACCGGAAAGGCTGGATAAGGAAGCAGAAGAAGAGATAAAAGTACTCTTTAAGATTATAAGCGAGATAAGGAAAATAAGGTCGGAGCTAAAGATAAACCCGGCAAAAAAATTAAACGTAAGCCTGGTTACCGATAAAAAAGCCGGGGCATTTTTAAAGAATAATGAAAGATATATTTGCAGCCTGGCAGGGACAGATAATCTGGAGTTTGATGACCGCACCGGCAAAAAAGGCTATATTAAAGCTTCTGCAGCCGATGTAGATATTTTTATTTATATTCTTGATGTATTTGATATAGAATTGGAGATAAAAAGGATAAAAGACAGAATTGAGAAAGTTAAGCTGGGAGCTGAAAAGAGCAGGAAAAAAATATCAAATATTGATTTTATAAAAAAAGCGCCGGCCGGGATTATAAAAAAAGAAAAAGATAAACTCAAGCAGGCAGACAGAGACCTGAAGGTACTGAGAGAACAGCTGGAGAAAATAAAAGATATTAACCAATAAGTAAAGAGTGGCACAGTGGAATACACTCAGATATGCAAATATTTAGATGACTGCCTTGTTTTTGGAATAAAACCCGGTTTAGAAAGAATAAAAAAATTACTTGAACTTTCAGGCAATCCTCAAAAAAAGGTTGAATTCATTCATATAGTGGGGACAAACGGCAAGACATCTACCACTAAAATTACTTCTGAGTTATTAAGATACAGCGGTATTAAAACAGGTTTTTATATTTCCCCTCATATAAACTGTTATACGGAAAGAATAGGAATAAATGGCAGGGATATCCCGGAGAAAAAGTTCTCCATAGCATTTAACAGAATATATCCTTATATAAAGGCAGTAAATAAGATGAATCTTGATGGGCCCCTTACCCAGTTTGAGATAATTACTGCAATGGCATTAAAACTTGCCGGAGATGAGAGCCTTGAAGCCATGGTGCTGGAAGCAGGAATGGGCGGGAGATGGGATGCTACCAATGTGGCAGACGCCAGAGTAGTCGGACTTACCGGGGTAAGCCTGGAGCATACAGAAATGCTGGGCAATACAGTAAAAAAAATATCATCAGAGAAGGTAGAAGTTATAAAGAGCGGGGCAATGGTTGCAACAACAAGTCGCAATAAGAATGTAATTGAAGTATTAAATAAAAAAGTAAATAATACCTGTTCCACTCTTTATTTATATGGAGAAGATTTTTGTATATTAAAAGAGAAAAATATGGGGCTCGGGGGATGGCTTCTTGATATTAAGGGAATCAGAGGTATCTACAGAGACTTAATGCTCCCACTTCCGGGCAGGTATCAGCCCCTGAATCTATCTCTTGCTGTGGCACTGGCTGAACTTTACATGAAAACCAGGAGGGAGAAACTGGATATCAAAAAAATAAAGGGAAGTATCGGCTGCCTGAAAGTAATGGGAAGGTTCGAAGTTATTAAAAAGGAACCCCTGGTAATAGCCGATGCCAGCCATAATCCTGAAGGAATAGATAATCTGGTTAAGAATATGAAGACTTATTTCAGGAACCGTAAGAAAATAATTATTTTTGCCGTGTTAAAGGATAAAAACTATAACAGCATGGTTAAAAAGATAATTAATATAAGCGATGTCTTAATTCTAACCTCCAGCATGAGTGAGAGGAGTCTTGATATATTAAAACTTGAAAGAGTGGCAAAGGAAAAAATAAAAGAATCCAGTGCCGTAAAAAGATATCCCGTGAAATTATACACCATGGACAATATAGAAAATTCTCTGAAATTTGCTTTAAAAATTTCTGATATAAATGATATTATATGCATTACCGGTTCAATAACAAATTTGGAGAATATCGTAGGTTAAGATAATTTATTTATAGAGCCTGTATAAATAAAAATATATAAATTTAATCTGGAGGATTAATGGATTTATTTGAATATGTAAACGGAATCATGGATTTTTTTACCCACCCTGTATGGAAATACCTGGGTTATAGTTTAACTTTTTTATTGATTATTATCTGGCTCGCTTTTGTCTACTGGACTTACAGGGATGCGAGGCTCAGAAGTGAACATGTTCCTACCGCTATTTTCTGGACACTGGTTGTATTAATATTAAATTATCCGGGATTAATTATTTATTTAATATTGAGGCCGCCGGAATTTATAGATGATATCATTGAGAGAGACCTTGAAATTGAAAGAATGGAGATGTTGCTTGAAAACAGGCAGCTAACCTGTCCTGCCTGCGGGAACCCTGTAAAAGATGATTTTCTAATATGTCCTTACTGCAGGAGAAAATTAAAGAACTCCTGTATTAACTGCGGGAAGCCTTTAAATTTAGACTGGAAAGTTTGCCCGTATTGCAAAACTCCACAGTAAGAGAGCAGAGCCCGGGTTATTTCTAATTTTGTAGAAATAATTTAAGCCGGTGGTATGTTATATTTAAAATGTTAAAGATAGGATGAATAATATATATGGATAAAAAAGAAAAAAGCCTGGTTATAATAAAACCTGACGGGGTAAAGAAAAAAGTTATTGGAGAGATTATATCCCGGATAGAAAAAGAAGACTTTGATATTGAAAAATTAAAAATGATAAAGATCAGCAGAAATATTGCGCGAAGGCATTACCGGGAACACGAAAATAAGAGTTTTTTTGATATATTGGTTGAATATATAACTTCCGGGCCTTCGGTGGTTATGGTTGTAAGCGGCACAGACGCTATTGTCAGGATCAGGAAACTTATGGGCCCCACGGATTCTAAAAAGGCAGAAAAAGGGACAATCAGGGGCGACTTTGGCGTTGATATTACTACAAATGTAATTCATGGCTCGGATTCAATAGAGAGCGCCGGGAGAGAAATTGAATTGTTTTTTTAAGTAAAAGCCTGAAATTATTAAATTAGTGATAAATAAGAGATTATTTTAAAGGTGGCTGATGAATAAAAGAAGAGGGAAGATAGTATTTTTTATAGTACTTCTTGGAGGTATTATAGGAGCTATTCTGGGCCATGTTCTGGCTGATGTGATACCTTTATTAGATAAAGGTCTCAAGGTAGGCACAGATTCTCTCAGTCTTAATTTATACTTAATTGATATAAATTTTGGGATCCATGTAAATATTACGCTGGGGGCCATAATAGGGATACTAATTGCTTTTTTATTAGCCGATGTTGGAAGAAGAAAGTCGTAAAAAAATAATTCTGGCTTCTGCTTCTCCAAGAAGAAGAAAAATACTTAAATTAGTGAAACTGGATTTTGAGGTAGTCAAACTTAAGGGCTCTGGAGAGAAGCGGTTTAAAAATCCCTATACTATGGTGGTCCATAATAGTATCATTAAAGCCAGAAATGTTTATAATTATTTTAAAGAAAAGGATTCCAAAAAGCAGGTTACAGATTATACCGGGAGTTTTTTAATTGCCGGTTTTGATACCGTGGTGTACATAGATAAGGATATTCTCGGTAAGCCGGCTGATAGAAAGCAGGCAGAGGGGTTTTTGAATACCCTTTCTGGCAGGGTTCATAAAGTGATAAGCGGGATTTGCATCTTTGAAAGTGATTCCGGTAAATATAATTGCGGAACTGAATCTACAGAGGTTAAGTTCAGAAAGTTAACTGCTGATGATATTGGGGGTTATCTGGACAGGGAAGATGTTCTGGACAAAGCAGGTGCCTATAATGTGTTTGGATACGGAAGTCTACTGGTAGAGAAAATAAATGGTTGTTTTTATAATGTAGCCGGGCTACCTGTTGCTAAATTTGTAAGTATGCTAAAAGAATTTGGCTATAATGTTATCAGTTAATTAAGGAGTTTATAAATGCAGATGTTTGATTTTTTCCTGGATGTGATTGGCAGGGATATGGGGATAGACCTTGGAACGGCAAATACGGTGGTTTATGTCAAGGGCAAAGGAATAATTCTGGATGAGCCCTCCATAGTGGCGATAGATAAAGATAGAGGTAGAGTACTGGCAGTAGGGAAAGAAGCCAAGATGATGGTGGGAAGAACTCCTGACAATATATCGGCAATCAGGCCTCTAAAAGATGGTGTAATTGCCGACTTTGAAACTACAGAAAAAATGCTGAGGTATTTTATCCACAGAGTCCATAAGAATGTTGGTTTTGCAAGGCCAAGAATAGTTATCTGCGTACCGTCAGGAATTACTCCGGTGGAAAAGAAAGCAGTGGTTGAAACCACTGAACAGGCGGGTGCAAGGTCAGCCTATATAATTGAGGAACCGCTGGCAGCCGCAATTGGCTCCGGTCTTCCCATTGATGAACCGAAGGGCAGTATGATTATAGATATAGGTGGCGGAACTTCTGAGGTAGCCGTTATATCACTGGGGGGTATAGTAGTGAGTCAGTCCCTTAGAATTGGCGGAGATGAAATGGATGAAGCTATTACTTATTATTTAAAGAAAGAACATAATTTATTTTTAGGTGAGAGAACTGCAGAACAGGTAAAAATGGAAATAGGCTCCGCGTTCCCGCTTGAAAATGAGGAGAAAATGGAGATAAATGGAAGGGACCTGGTAACCGGGCTCCCCAAGACAATTATTATAACCAGCCAGCAGATAAGAAAAGCACTGGAAAAGGTGCTCGCTGATATTGTGAATTCAATTGTTGAAGTGCTTGATATTACTCCCCCGGAACTTTCTTCTGATATCATGAAAAGAGGAATTGTTATGTCAGGGGGAGGGTCACTTCTTAAAGGATTGGCTGAAAGGATCAGCAGGGAAACTCATTGCCCGGTTTATCTTGCCGAAGACCCACTGGCAGCAGTGGCCATAGGAGCGGGGAAATGTGTTGAGGACTTTAATACTTTAAAAAAATATCTTAAATATTCAAAATAACCTGTATTATATTCAACCAGTTATATTTTTTTGATGGTCGCATTGAATAGAAGGTTCAGAATTTATATTATCCTTACTGTAATAATTATTTTATGCCTGATAGTCATTACGGTTAGTTTCAGGCAATACGAATTACTGGGCACAATCAAATCTAAAACCATTGATTTTTTCAAGCCAATTCAGGAAAAGTTTTTTTCGCTGTTCAGGCCGGTTAAAAATTTCATTAATATAATAAAAGATTACGTAAACTTAAGGAAAGAATATCTAATTCTTAAGGAAGAAAATTCCGGGTTAAGAAAAGAATATAGTGATTATGTAAACCTGAGGATCGAAAATGATTCTTTGAGAAAGTTGCTGGGAATAAAACTCAGGGAAGATTACCAGACTATAGCAGCGAAAGTGATAGGATTTTATAAGAATGGATGGCAGTCAGAAGTTATTTTAAATGCTGGCAGCGGTCAGGGGGTTCGTGAGGGGATGGGAGTTATTAATGAAGACGGGCTGATAGGGGTAGTTGACCTGGTAGGCAATGACTCCTGTAATGTCAGGCTCATAGACGACCCGGTGAGCAGCATTGGAGCAAAAATCCTGTCCTCCAGGAAACTGGGAGTTCTAAAGGGAAATCAGGATGGGAAAGTTACACTTGAATATATCTCCAGTGGAGAAGATGTTTTTAAGGGAGATATAGTAATTACGTCAGAATATGGAAACTTACCCGGTGAGATTCTAATAGGACGGATAAGAAGAGTAACTGAAAGCGCTGATAATCTTTATAAGATAATCGAAATAGAACCATTTGCTGATTTTACGGAGTTAGAGTATGTATTGATACTGGATGAATAAAGTAAATAAAATGTTTGGCCGGTGATGCTGGCCGATATAAATTAAAATTATGAAAATTTTTTCAAGATTTCTGCATTTTTTTGTACTTATAATCTGCTTGCTAATTCAGATAGTTTTTTTTGAATATCTGAAAATGTTCTATATAAACTTTGATTTAATTATGGTAGTTATAATAGCAGTTACCATTTTTGATGGAACATTATGGGGAATCTTATTCGGATTTATAGCAGGTATGACGCTGGACCTTATGGTGGGTGATATTGTGGGCATAAGTGCGTTTATTTATGCTATAGATGCTTTTATAGCAGGCAGGCTAATTACGGTAGGATTTAAGTCAGGAAAGCAGGCTTACCTGCTCCTGGTTTTCCTGGTTACAGAAATTAATATTTTATTAATCAATTTGATTTATTATTTATTTAATTTTAACCCTGACTGGCCCGGCACCGGCATTGAACTGATAACAAAACCGTTCTTTAATATTATTCTGATGTTTGCAGTCTTTCCCGTTATGAGGATAATTTCTGGCAGGAGGGAGGAAATTGGGTTTGAACATAAAAGTAAGATATAAGATTATAATCTATCTGCTGGTTCTAATTTTAATAATGCTTATTTTAAGGCTTTATTTTCTGCAGGTAATGAGCGGAGAGCTTTATGCTGAATTAGCATCTGAGAGTATCACCAGGGAGAAGACCGTGGCGGCTCCCCGGGGAAATATCTATGACCGTAATGGTAAACTACTGGTTAAGAGTGTTCCAGCCAGGGCTGTGGCGGTGCAGCCCGGTATTGTTTTAGAAAACGATAAGGTTATGGAGATTTTAAGTGATTGTCTTGATATGCCTTACAGGGAAATAAAAGAAAAGGTTGAAAAGAGCAATGTTTCTTACATGGACAGGATTATTCTAAAACAGGATATTGATTATGCCAGTATGATTTATATTGAAGAAAATAGTGATGAGTTACCCGGAGTGGAAGTAATTGATGTGTACCTGAGGGAGTATAAATATGACTCGCTGGCGTCACACCTGCTGGGTTATATAGGAGAAATTAGCGAGGAAAAGTTAAAAGCGGAAGAATACGATTATAATTACGAAGGTGGAGACCAGATAGGATGGAGTGGACTGGAAGAAACTTATGAAAGTGTATTGCGCGGCAAGAAGGGCAAAATAGTATATGAGGTCGACCCTTTAGAAAGACCTGTTGGCGTGGTAAACGAAATTGAGCCCATTGGTGGAAATAATCTGTATCTTACCATTGATATTGACCTGCAGAAGGTTGTAGAGGAAGCACTTTACCGGGCTATTCTGGAGGTGAGGCAAAAAAAAATTAAAGACACCGATGAATATTATAATGTACGGGGAGGAGCAGTGGTAGTTCTCAGCCCCGGAGACGGTCAGATAATGGCAATGGCAGGCTATCCTAGTTATGACCCGGAATTGTTTGCAGGAGGGATATCGGAAGATGATTGGAATAATTTAAACGACCCCGAAAATAATTATCCTTTTTTAAACAGAGCCATTACATCTTTTCCGGCCGGCTCGGTGTTTAAAATAGTCACAGCTTACGCGGGTCTTAATGAGGAAATTATAAGTGATAGTAGCAGATTCAGCTGTGCGGGGGTGTGGTATGGCCTTGGTAAAGATTTTCCAAAGTACTGCTGGTTAAAATCAGGTCATGGCAGTCTCAATATTGTGGGGGCCATTAAAAATTCCTGTGATATATATTTTTACCAGGTGGGTTATGGGCTTTTTAAAAAGCTGGATAATACAGGGGAACTTTTACAGAAATATGCAAGAATTTTTGGTTTTGGTTCCAGAACCGGCGTGGACCTTACCGGCGAAGAGGAAGGACTGGTACCGGATACAGAATGGAAAGAAGAATATTTTGCGGGTCAGCCGGAGAATTCAGTATGGTTCCCGGGTGATACTGTTAACATGGCAATAGGGCAGGGTGATTTAATGGTAACCCCGCTTCAGATGGCACAGGCTTATTCAATTATAGCCGAACATGGTATAAAATACACGCCTCATCTGGTCAAAGAAATAAGAGACAGCGAGGAAACTTTGTTTACAGATAATACAGTAGAGGAATATCAGGATTTACAGCTAAACGGGAATTATATTGGAAAAATAGAAGAAGGGTTGCTTCAGGTGGTTGAACCAGGCGGGACAGCTTATGGAGTTTTTATGGATTTTCCCCTGGATGAAATCCCGGTTGCTGCAAAGACCGGTACCGCAGAATTTTATGGAAGGCAGGATTATGCATGGTTTGCGAGTTATGCGCCTGCGGGTAATCCGGAATATGTAATAGTAGCAATGCTTGAAGAGGCGGGCTCAGGCGGGAGCAATGTTGCCCCCATTGCAGAAGATATATACAGATATTTATTTAATGTTGATTAACGGTAGTTAAGGTTTTATAAAATTAGGATACTTTAGGAATTTGTATAATTTTAATGATAAGAGGAAAAAAAAGTTTAATTGGTTCTAAAACTTACAGAAGAGAGAAGAAAGCGGTAAAATTTGATTTTTTATTATTCCTGCTGGTGGTTGCAATTTCTTCTTTTGGGCTGCTTATAATTTATAGTGCGACAAAAGAAACTCTTCCGGGAGGAGCAAGCGACCCGCAGTACTACATTAAGAGACAGGCAATTTATCTGGCGGTGGGAATTGTTTTATTTACTGTGATTCAATTTATAAATTACAGGAAAATTAAAAGGTACTGGTGGCTGGCTCTTGTTACCGGTATTGCCCTGCTTGCAAGTGTGCATTTTTTTGGTTATGAAGTACATGGCTCAAAAAGCTGGATAGATTTAAAATTTACTACCTTACAGCCCTCGGAGTTTTCAAAAATTTTTATGGTGGTGTGCCTTGCTGCTATTATGTCAAAATGGAGAACAGAAAAAGAATGCAGGATGACATTTAAAAAGGTTATTTTATCATTTGTTATAGCATTTTCTTTTATAACGCTGGTTTTACTGCAGCCGGATTACGGAACCGCTCTGATATATTTTATTGTTTATATGGGCCTGCTATTTTTATCCGGGGCCAATTTTTTATACTTTCTGTCAATACTGGGGCTGACCATAGGTGGGATTTTTACTGCTCTCAATGCCGGGTTTATCAGGCAATATCAGCTGGATAGAATACTTGTTCTGTTAAAACCGGAATCATATACAAGTGAGGGTGCCGGTTATAATTTGTACCGATCCAAGATGGCGATAGGCTCCGGAGGAATCCTTGGGAAAGGTCTTTTTTTGGGAAAACAGACCAATCTCAGTTATGTCCCCGAGCACCATACCGATTTTATATTTTCTGTTGTCGGGGAAGAACTGGGCTTTATTGGTGCGGTTTGCATAATAATAGTACTTGGTATTATTGTATGGAGATGTTTTTATATAGCATCCAATTCTTCTGATAGATTTGCCATGTTACTTGCTTACGGTGTGGGTCTTATAATTTTATCCCAGGTAACAATAAATATAGGCATGACTATAGGCATCATGCCTATAATTGGAATCCCCCTGCCATTCCTGAGCGCCGGAGGTTCCAACCTCATAAGCATGCTGATGGGCGTTGGGCTGGTGGAGAATGTCTACCTGTGGAGGGAAGTCAGGAGAGAATATGATATAGCTTTTCAGCGATATAAATAGCACAGGCGGTCTTTAGGTTAGATAGTATTTAAGTAAAAATAAACATGGATAAAATAAAAAAATTGAACTTCAATCTTCTCGAGGAACTTCTGGAAGATATAGAAAAACCGGGCAGATATATAAATAACGAAACAGGCACAAAGAGCAAAAGCCCCGGCTCTCCGGCCGGCCAGTCCGACATGGTTTTTATGGCACTGGTATTTCCTGATATCTATGATGTTGGAATGTCAAACACCGGCCTCCAGATTTTATACCATATTATTAACGAGCACCCTGATTTCTCGGTAGAAAGGGTTTTTTCACCATGGGTAGATTTTGAAAAAAGACTAAGGAGTAAAAAAGTAAAATTATTTTCACTGGAAAATAGGATATTCCTTGATTGCTTTGACATAGTCGGCTTTACTGTTCAGCATGAGCTTTTGTATACCAATATATTAAATGCCCTTGACCTCGGGGGAATAAATATAAATTCAAAAAAAAGGTCGGAGGATTCTCCTCTGGTTTGCGCAGGAGGGCCTGCAGTGGTGAATCCCGGGCCCCTTTCCGGCTTTATGGATTTCTTTGTTATAGGAGATGGCGAAGAGATAGTTATTTCTATACTGATGAAAGTAAAGGAATATAAGAAAAATAATAAAGGGAAAAGCTGGGTTTTAAAGGAAATAAGCAGGCTGGATGGAGTATATGTTCCTGAATTTTATAAGTTTTATTACTATAGTGACGGCAGGGTAAAAAAAATAGAGCCCGGGAAAATGGTAAAAAAAGCAGTGGTCAGGGACATTAATAAATACGGAATAGTCAAGGACCCGGTAATACCAAACATAAAGACGGTGCATGACAGGTTCACAGTGGAGATTATGAGGGGGTGCGGCAGGGGCTGCAGGTTTTGCCAGGCAGGTATTATTTACCGGCCGGTGCGCAAAAGGAAAGTTGAATCCCTTATTAAAGATAGCGTCAGGGGAATTAAAAATACAGGTTATGACGAAATTTCCTTTCTGTCCCTGTCCTCATCTGATTACGGGAAAATAGAGCAGTTAATCGAAGGTGTCATCAATCCTTTAAAATCAAGAAGGCTGTCAATCTCAATGCCTTCCCTGAGGTTAAACAGCTTTAATTTAAAGTTACTGGAGATTATTCAGAGCGGCAGGAAAACGGGGCTGACCTTTGCTCCCGAAGCCGGCAGCCAGAGGATGCGGGATATAATTAATAAGAATATAAAAGAGGACGAAATGCTCGACTGCATAAAAATGGCTTTTGGCAAAGGATGGGAAAGAGTAAAACTTTATTTTATGATAGGGCTGCCTTTTGAAAATAAACAGGATATTGTTCAGATAGTTGGGCTCATAGGGAAAATAATACAGGCGGCAAAGGGAGAAATGGATAGAAAGAAGTTATCAAGGCTAAAAATTAATATTAGCATAAATGCATTTTGCCCCAAACCGTTTACCCCTTTCCAGTGGGTGGGACTGGGTAACCCCGGGATGCTTTATGATAAATTTAATTATATCCTGAGCAATGTCCCGAAAAGATATGTGAACATAAGGTGGGCGGACCCATACATGAGTATGGTAGAATGTGCCCTTTCCACCGGCAGCCAGCTAATTGGAGATGTTATAGAAAATTCCTGGAGAAACGGTGCAAAATTTGATAACTGGTCAGATTTTTTTAATTTTGATATCTGGAAAGAATCATTTAAAAAAAAGGGTCTGGATATTAATTTTTTTACCACCAGAGGATTTTCTGTTGATGAAGTCCTGCCCTGGGATTTTATTGATATCGGGGTCAGAAAAAAAACTTTGCTGAGAGAATATGAAAAATCAAAAAAGTTTATATGATAACAGGATAAGATTTAAATTTTTTAAGAAAGGTGAATTCAGATACCTGTCCCACCTGGATATTTCCAGGATAATAATTCGTGCCCTGAACAGGGCGGGATTTAAACTGGAATACAGTCAGGGATATAATCCAAGGCCGCTGATTAATTTTAGTAACCCGACTCCACTGGGAATAGAAAGCATGGCAGAGTATGCAGATGTTATTATTGGTGGCAGCGTCGGAGAGGATGAATTAAAAAAAAGAATTAACAGAGAGTTGAACCAGAATGTGCAGATTACAGAAGTAAAAAAAATATTAATAAAGGCAGGTAAGCTGATGAATGAAATAGGGTTAAACTTTTATATCTTTAGCCTGGATATTGGTGAGTCCGGCAGTGAATCTGTGGAAGAGTTTTGTAAAGTTATAGATAATAACCTGATTAAAGGATATCATTCTTACTCTGCAATATTTGATTATGAAATTGTGCCTGAAAGGAAAGGTTATAATATTATTCTACTAAAACTATCTGGATATGCTAAAATTTTTAAAGAAAAGAATAACCAGATTTTTAAATTTAATGATTTTTATTCGTTTTTAAAGGAACGATTAAAGGAATACAAAATTAAAATAAGGAACGCAAAGAAAGAAGAAATGTTTGTGATACAGGGGGATAATCTTAGGACCCCCATGGAAGTAATTTAGATGATTATAAAAGGAGAATGAGAAAAAATTGATGATTAAGGAATTGTTAATAAGTTCAGACAAAAATGAAACAAGAGCTGCTATTCTGGAGTCAGGGCAGGTCACCCAGCTTTATTTTGAACGCAGGGGCAAGAAATCGCTTGTGGGAAATATTTATCTTGGAAAGGTTAAGAATGTTCTTCCCGGGCTGGATGCAGCTTTTGTGGATATCGGTGAAGATAAGAATGCCTTTCTGTATGTAAACGAAGTGAGTTTTAACGATGACATTGAAAGTGATGTGGAAATCTCGAAGAAGATACAGCATATTCTTAAACCCAACCAGATGGTGCTGGTACAGGTTACAAAGGACCCCATGAAAACAAAGGGAGCAAGGCTTACTACTTTTATATCTATTCCGGGCAGATATCTGGTGCTGGCACCCTTTAACAGGGGTACAGGGGTTTCAAAAAAAATTGGCGGTGAGGAAAAGGAAAACTTAAGAAAGATGGTGGGAACCATAAGCAATGGGGAAGAGTACGGGTTAATTGTAAGGACAGCAGCTAAAGAAGCTGATACAGCCAGGTTAAAAAAAGATTTAAAGCAGCTTGTAAAAAAGTGGAGCTATATAAGAAAGAAGGCATCTACCCTGAATAGACCGGAATTAATTTCGAGTGAATATTCATTGATAATTAAATTAGTACGGGATATATTCTCGGAAGAGCTTAACGCTATATATGTGAATAAGAAAATAATAAAAAGGGAGATTGAACGATACCTGAGGTCTATCGGAGTTAGATTTAATAATATAATCGTGCACCATGGAAACGAAGAACTGTTTGATAGTTTTAATGTTAATGAAGTAATAGAAAGTGCACTGGAGAGAAAAGTTTGGTTAAAATCAGGTGGTTTCATAGTAATAGACTATGGAGAAGCCATGACCACAATTGATGTTAATTCGGGTAAATATACTTCAAGCAGAAGCCCGGCCCATACTATACTGCGAACCAATCTTGAAGCTGCCGAAACTATCGCCAGCCAGATAAAGCTGAGAGATATTGGCGGGATAATAGTGATTGATTTTATTGACATGGCAGGTGAAAAAGACAGGAAAAAGGTTTACAACAGATTCATGCAGTGTCTTGCAAATGACCGGACTAAGACCGAGGTAATGCAGTTCTCAAGGTTGGGGCTTATTGAAATGACCAGAAAAAACGTCTCAGATGGAATTCTGGGCACGCTCTGCAAAGTCTGCCCCGAGTGTTCGGGTTCGGGATTTGTAAAATCTGAAGATACCATAAGGCTGGAGATAGAAAGAAAAATCAGGAAACTTTCAAGGGAGAGCAAGTCCAGAGGTTTTTTAATAAAATTAAATTCTTCCATAGCGGCACAGATTATTGGTTCGGACGGTAGAAATTTAAAGCATATTGAAAATATAACTAAAAAATATATTAATATCCAGGGAGATTCAAAGTTACCCCTGGATACATTTTTATTAGTTGCCGAGGGCTCCGTTGGCGAGATAAAGGAAGCGTCACAGCCATTTAAGGTCGGTGACATCCTGAATCTGGTTGTGGAAGAGCCCTATTTGCATAATAGAAATGATGCTATATCAAGGATTAATGGATATGTGGTCCAGATTATTGACGGCAGCAAATATATAGGGCAGAGGTTAAAAGTGGAAGTTAAATCTGTAGCAAAGACCAGTGCTGTTGCAGAAATCCAAAATTAAAAAAAATGTCTAAATACTGGTAAATATTTGGAGCGGCATGCTTAATGAATTAAAAGTTGCAATTATAGGTATGAATTTAAACATTAAACCTGAAATCTATAATGTCGCCGTCATTTACAACATACTGCTTTCCCTCAGATCTTAAGAGCCCTTTTTCTTTAGCTTTTGCAAAAGAGCCCGCTTCCATAAATTTATCAAATGATATTGTCCCGGCTCTTATGAATCCTCTCTGGATATCAGAATGTATCACCGAGGCTGCAGCAGGGGCCCGGTCGCCTTTTTTTATGGTCCATGCCCTGACCTCGTCGGAACCGACGGTTAAAAAACTTATAAGTCCAAGAATCTTATATGAGGATTTTACTAATTTATCCAGAGCAGATTCTTTAATTCCCATATCCTGCATAAAGGCTTCTCTATAATCCGGTTCAAGATGGGAGATTTCTTCTTCAATTCTGGCGCAAACGGTCACCAGTTCAGATTTTTCCCTGCGGGCATATTGACTTATGTCTCTTATAAAAGACAATTCTTCCCGGTCTTTACCGGTATCGCTTTCCGGTATGTTAGCACAATATATAACGGGTTTTAATGTTAATAGCCCCATGGATTTAATAATTTTTATTTCATCGGGCAGGAGCCCTGCGTTTCTTGCCAGCCGGCCATCTTCCATGGCTTTTCTTACCTTTTTTAAGATTTCTGCTTCTTTACTTATCCGGGGGTCTGTGTTTCTCGTCTGCTTTTCAATTGATTTTATCCTTTTTTTTATGCTTTCAAGGTCCGAGACTATAAGCTCAAGGTCTATTACTTCTATATCCTCCAGTGTAGTATTTGATGGGCTTTCATAGCACTTTACAACATGTACCAGCGCATCTACCACGCGTATGTTTGACAGAAACTTATTGCCTGTTCCCCTGCGACCTTTTTCAAGTCCCGGTATATCGACAAATTCTATACAGGCCGGTGTCTTCTTTTTGGGCTTAAATATTTGTTCAAGTTTTTCAAGCCTTTCGTCAGGCACCGGCACTATTTTAATATTGAGGTTTTTCCCGGCAGCAATGTTTTTATCACCACTTCCCTTTGCTTTTGAAAGGGAGCTAAAAAGAGTTGTCTTTCCAGAGCCTGTGAGCCCTATTATCCCGAGTTTCATAAATCACGATTATTGTTTTTGATAAAGTAAGAAATTATAGCTGTTTTTGTAAAATTAGCAATATAAAAAATCATGTAACTAAAATTAAAAAATTTTTATTAAATCTTCAAATTGACAGAATAATAATATGTGTGTTAATATTTCACTCTGTGATTGGAAGTTACAATGGAGGATTAAAATTTACGCAATAATTACCAGTGGTGGCAAACAATATAAGGCAGAAGAAAATAAGGATATAGTAGTGGACAGGATAGAAGGCAGTGAAGGAGATAAGGTTACCCTTTCAGAGGTAAACCTTATAAGCGATGACGGCAAGATAAAAGTTGGCAGGCCTTTTATTTCCAGAGCCGGGGTGGATGCTACTATAAAAAAACAGATAAAGGGCGATAAAGTGATTGCCTTTAAATATAAGCCAAAAAAAAGATACAGGAGAAAAGTGGGGCACAGACAGTTGCTTACTGTGTTACATCTGGATAAGATAAGTATAAAGCAACAGAAAAAAGAGGTGTAGGAAATGTCCAGTAAAAAAGGCGTTGGAAGCAGCAGAAACGGAAGGGACAGCAATCCAAAATATCTGGGTATAAAAAAATTCGGCGGCCAGACGGTGATTGCCGGAAATATTATAATCAGACAGAGAGGGACAAAGTATAAACCGGGAGTTAATGTAGGCATGGGAAGAGACCACACTCTCTTTGCCCTGACCGATGGAAAAGTTGAGTTTGTAAAAGGCGGTAAAACAGGTAAATCGGTAAATATTATTTCTGGCTGATGGCCCCTGCCGGTAATCCGGCAAATCTTCAAAAAAATTTATATCATGCCCGTTACAGGAAGTCTTATTAAGTTCTATAGCAGTCCCGCATAGTGCAAAATAACCCCTGCAGCACCTGCTCCCAGGATAACTATAATTGGGTGTATTCTGGATAAGAGCAGCGCGGCAAGGCTCAGAGCGGAAATTATTATGGTAACCGGGTTAAAGATTTCCAGGAAATAGCCAGCCGGGCTTACATCTAATAAATCTTTTATTGCTCTCCCTTCTCTTAAAAAAGTGTTACCGGCTACGAATAAGGTAGCCTGTATAATCAGTGCCAGCACCACAGGTTTTATTGTACAGATAATTTGTTGTACGATTGTATGGTTCCGGAACTTTGTAAAATAATGGTAAACAATCAGAATTATAATAAGTGATGGCATAACCACTCCCGTGGTTGCCGCAAGCCCGCCGGGAATGCCCCCTATTTTATAGCCAATGAAGGTAGCGGTATTTATGGCAATTGGGCCAGGGGTCATTTCCGAAATTGATATTATGTCTACAAATTCCCGGCCTGTGAGCCATCCGTTTGAGATTATCTCCCTTTCAATCAGGGGTATCATACCGTATCCTCCGCCAAAGGAGAACAGCCCTATTTTTAAAAAAGTAACGAATAGATTTAAATAAATCATTTTTGTTTTGTTTTAATATCCCTTAATAGATAAATTGTCAGGCCCGTTAGGATTCCGATAATAATAACATAAATGGGGTGCAGGTCTGTTATCAGAAGCAGAGAAAGAGCCAGAATAGCTATAAGGGCACTTATCCTGTCCCTGATACAGGTTTTACCTATCCTGACTGCTGTAAAGATTAACAGGGCCACTACCGCAGAACTTATGGCGCTGAAGGCTGCCTGTACCGCACCAATAGTTCTAAAATATAGGAATAGTTTTGCCACCATAATAATGATGAAAAAAGATGGAATTGTTACGCCGAGCAGGGAAAATAAAGCTCCGGAGTAGCCTCCAATCTTCCGGCCAATAAATATTGCTGAATTTATGGCGACGGCACCGGGGAAGGACTGTGAAATGGTTAAAATATCAATCATCTCATCCTGTGAAATCCAGCCTTTTCTATTTACTATTTCCCGTTCAATTAAGGGAATCATTGCAAACCCCCCTCCGAACGTAAAGCTTCCTATTTTAAAAAAAGTCCAGAATAGCAGTAATCTCTTTTTCATAATTCGTTAATTTTATCATATATTTCATCATTATCTATAAAACTGTAAATTATTTTGTACCTGTATGGCCGGATGCACTTATTTTTTTACATCCGGCAATTTATTATAAGTATAAAGATTTGCCCGGGATGGATTAATTACTTTTTGAACCCCGGTGCTTTATGTGCTTGACTGTACAAATTCTTTCTGTAATATTTAAGTAAAATATTTGATTGATAATTTTTTTAATTATTTAATGGAGATTAATTATGAAAGGCAAAATGAAGGCACAGGTATTTTATGGGCCCGGAGATGTCAGATATGAGAATATAAACATACCCGAAATAAGGAGCGATGAAGTACTGGCAAGAATAAAAAGCGCCCTTACATGTGGTTCCGACCTCAAGACCTATAGAAGAGGTCATCCCACCATGATAGAAAAGGCTTCAGTTTTCGGGCACGAATGGGCGGGTGATATTGTAGAAACAGGGAGCGAAGTGAAAGATTTCGGCACAGGAGACAGAATAGTATCGGTAAATAGTGCCCCCTGCTATAATTGTTATTATTGCAGGCTGGGAAGATACTCGCTCTGTGAAAATCTTATTTATAACAATGGCGCCTATGCGGAATACATAAAAGTACCCGGAGATATACTGAGAAAGAATACCTATAAAATACCTGAAGGGATAAAGTACAGGGAAGCTGCTTTACTGGAACCGCTTTCCTGTGTAGTTCACGGTATAGAAGAGTCTAACATCAATATAGGTGATACCGTGGTAATTAATGGAGCCGGGCCAATAGGATTAATGTTCGTTGCACTGGCAAGATTAAAAGGGGCGGTGGTAATATCGGTGGACTTATCGGAGGAAAGGCTGGAATATGCAGAAAAATTTGGCGCAGACTATACTGTCAATGCCAGAGATGTTAATGACCAGGTCGGGGAAGTTAAAAAACTAACCGAGATGGGAAGAGGAGCTGATATCGCAATTGATGCTACTGGAGTTCCTGAAGTGTGGGAGATGACTATCCGTATGGGAAGAAAAGGAGCTCTCATAAACCTTTTTGGAGGCTGCAGGCCGGGAACATCTATCAGTATTGATACATCACTAATTCATTACTCCGAGCTTACCATAAAAGGAGTGTATCATCATACTCCGGAGTATGTAAAAAGGGCTTTTGATTTAATAACTTCGCACCGCATAAATGCAGAAAGGTTTATAACTGCTGATATGCCCCTGGAGAAGCTGGCTGAGGTCCTGGAGCTGATGGGTCACCAGAAAGGAATAAAATATAATATTTTACCTGATTAATTATTATGAAAGCTTTATTTTGCTATGACCGGGATGACTTCCGGCTGGAGGAAATAGATAAACCTTCAATTAAAAAAGATGAGATGCTGATAGAAATGGTATATACTGGTTTGTGCGGCTCGGATATTATAAAAATCTTTGACCCGGGGGTAAAAAAGCCCGCTGTTTTCGGGCATGAAGTTGTGGGCAGAGTGGTGGAGACAGGAAGCAGAGTAACCGGGTTTAAACCGGGCGATACGGTGGTTGCCGCACATCATATACCCTGCAATCAATGTCATTACTGCCTGCATGGAAGTTATACAATGTGCAGGCATTTTAAACAAACAAATATATACCCGGGCTCGTTCAGCCAGTACATAAGGCTATCAGCAGAGCATATAAATTATACCACCTTCAGGATACCCGCGGGCGCCGGTCTGCTGGAGGCAGTATTTACCGAGCCTCTTGCATGCTGCATAAGGGCCATTGATAAAGTCAATTTACTGGAGGATGATTATTTCGCTGTGGCTGGAACAGGGGTTATGGGAATGCTGTTCATACAGCTTATTAAACTTATGGGCGGCAGGATTATAGCTATTGACCCGGATAATAACAGACTATCCATGGCAGCTAAAATCGGGGCAGAGTATACTATAGATCCATTAAAAGGTGATACAGGGGCGAGGATTAAAGATATTACCGGTATTGGTGCCGATGTAGCTGTGATTACCGTAACAAACTCCGATACTCTGAGTGGAGCGCTCGGATATTTGAGGGATGGCGGTACGGCCATTATATTTGGAGCAACGGAGAAATCAACCGGAATAGAGGTTGATTTTGAAAATTTTTACAAGAGGGAACTTACTATAGCAGGTGCTTATTCGGCTACTCCCGGGACCCTGAAAAGAGCTCACGAAATAATAACTAAAAAAGAAATCAACCTGTCCCCGCTGATATCTGAAGTGATACCGCTTGCCGATTTTAAAAAAGGGCTGGATTTAATGTTGCAAAAAAAAATATTTAAGACAATTTTTAAAATTTAGATTGCAGGTAATGTATATATTACAGGTATAAAATTGCCGGAGTATGGTTCATAAAATAATATAAGTGATAGAGTTAAAACCTTCGGGATAAATATGTTTTTAGATGAAGCAAAAATTAATGTTAAAGCAGGAAACGGCGGAAACGGAATGGTATCTTTTTTTAAATTAAGGGGCGGCAAAAAGAAAAAAGCCAGCGGAGGAAGTGGCGGAAGGGGCGGCAATGTGGTGATAAGAGCTTACGGAAATCTCAGTACCCTCTACGGTTTCAAAAAAAAGATACACCATAAAGCGCAAGATGGCAGAAGTGGCCAGTCAAATAATAGAAAAGGAGAAGATGGAAGGGATTTAATAATAAAAGTTCCCCCGGGGACTATTATTAGAAATAATGAAGGGGAAATAATTGCAGACCTCGACAGTTCCGGAAAGGAGATAGTCATTGCTGAAGGCGGTATAGGCGGAAGGGGAAATGCAAGCTTTATCTCTTCTAAGAGGAGATTTCCTGGATTTGCCGAGAAAGGGGAAAGAACAGAAGATTTCTGGATTAATCTGGAGCTGAGACTTATTGCCGATGTATCACTGGTAGGCTATCCCAATTGCGGAAAATCCACCATAATAAGTCGTATATCAGCGGCAAGGCCGAAGATAGCGGATTATCCATTCACAACTTTAACCCCAAATTTAGGGGTGGTATCTGTCAGTGACGGGGATTTTGTAGTAGCGGATATACCGGGCCTTATTAGGGGGGCTCACAGAGGAGAGGGCCTGGGGGATAAGTTTTTAAGGCATATAACGCGTTCTTCACTGCTTGCCATAGTTCTTGACGGTGGGAAAATATTAAACGAAGGGGAAGATATCACAGAGGATTTTGATATTTTAAGAGAAGAAATAAGGCTCTATAATATGGATCTGTATAAAAAAGACTACCTGGTTCTGGTAAATAAGATTGACTTAATCGGTGATAATGATAAGTTAAATAAAATAAAAAAGAAACTGGAGAAAAAGAGCGGAAGAAGTGTTTTCCTGATATCGGCAATTACCGGCCAGGGACTTGATGAACTGGTCTGGCACCTGTATGAAAGGGTAAGAAATTACAGAGAGAAAATTTCCCTTTACCAGGATGAGAATTATCCGGGAGGTGGCGGTGTAAAGGTCTACAGGCTGGATAAAAGACAGAGGGGAAAGAGTGGAACAGAAGTTTTGCTGAGTAATGGTGATTACGTAGTCAAAAATAAGGAGCTGGAAAAAATAGTGGCTATGACAGATGTAGAAAATGAAGAAGCCCTTGAATATTTAATAAATAAGCTAAAGAATAAAGGGATTGCAGATATTCTTAAAAAAAGGGGCGTAAAAGAAGGGGACACTGTAATTATCGGAAATCTCGTTTTTTTATTTAAGGATTAATTTTTACGGGTGATGAATGAAAAGTAGAATGAAATATTTAAAAAGTGCCAGGAGACTGGTGGTAAAGATAGGGTCAAGCAGCCTTACTTCTGGAAATGGCGGTCTTGATAGGGAGGGAATTAAGAAATTCGTAGATGGAGTAAGCTCCCTTATTAAAGCAGAGAAAGAAGTAATTATTGTGACCAGCGGTGCTATTGCTGCTGGTCTTGAAAGCCTTAAAATCAGAGAAAAACCGGAAGATTTAGCTTCGCTTCAGGCCGCTGCTTCAGTGGGGCAGGTTAACCTGATGAACCTGTACGGCAGCTTCTTTATAAAAAATAATATAAAAATAGGACAGATACTTCTGACCCATGAAGATACAACCAGGAGAAAACAATATCTTAATATAAGAAATACCATAAAAAACCTTATTGACCTGAACATCATTCCCATAATTAATGAAAATGATAGTGTGGCGGTAGATGAAATAAAGTTTGGAGACAATGACCGGCTGGCTGCTATGGTAGCTGTCCTGGCAGAGGCGAATGCTCTTATAATTTTGACTGATATTGAAGGAATGTATGATAAAGACCCCAGGATTTACAGTAATGCAAAACTGCTCTCGTTTATAGATAAGATAGATAAAGATATAGAAGATGCAGCAGGAGATATAGGTTCAACTTATGGTATAGGGGGGATGAAATCCAAAGTAAAAGCAGCAAGAATCTGCTCTTTTTCGGGTATAAGTACGGTTATTGCAAACAGCAAAACTGAAAATGTTTTAAAACGGGTTATTTCCGGAGATGATGTAGGAACTTTTTTTGCTCCGGGAGCTACCAGGAAAGTAAAAAGCGTAAAAAAATGGATAGCATTCGGAAAAAGAACAAAAGGCGCCATAATAATTGATAGGGGTGCGGAGGAAGCTATATTGCACAGGGGAAAAAGTGTCCTGGCGGCAGGGATAGTCAGGGTGGAAGGGAGATTCAACAAGGGCGATACTTTAAAGGTTTATTCAGCTGACGGGGCATTAATAGCAAAAGGAATAAGTAGTTTCTCAAGCGAGGATATAGAAAAAATAAAAGGTAAAAACAGGGAGAAAATTTTATCCGGGTTTGGGGATTCTATGTGCGGGGAAGTGATTCACAGGGATTGCCTGGTAGTTTTTAATGAATAATTTCATTATCTGTTTTATGTTATAATAAATTTAAAAAACTGGAGGAATAAATGGACAGGGTCGCTGAAATAGCCAAAAGAGCCAGAGAAAGTACCGGATTTATCTCTAATGCGGGAACAGATATTAAAAATAAAATACTTTATGATATTTCAGAATATATTATTGCAGGCGTGGATGAGATCGTAGAAGAAAATAAAAAAGACCTGGAAATATCCAGAAAGATGGGAATTTCGGAAAGCCTGATGGATAGGTTAAAGTTTGACAGGGAAAGAATAGAAAAAAAGGCCGAAAGCATAGATAAAGTCATTAAGTTCAATGACCCTGTGGGAGAAGTAATTTTTGGATATAATCTTGCCAATGGTTTGATTTTGAAGAATATAAGGGTACCTCTGGGCGTTGTTGGAATAATATATGAGGCAAGACCCGAGGTAACCATTGATGCGGCAGTCCTGTGTCTGAAGGCAGGTAACTGTATAATCCTCAGGGGTAGTTCCCATGCTCTTAACACCAATAAAAAAATAGTGGAAATAATAGGTAAAGCCCTTAAAAAAAATAATTTTCCGGAAAGTGTCGTTCAGATTATACCATCTGCCGAAAGGGAGGATGTAGCACGGTTAATGCAGTTGAGACAATATATAGATGTCCTTATCCCGAGGGGCGGCAGGAGTCTGATAGAAAGTGTGGTTAAAAATTCAAGTATACCTGTTATTGAAACCGGAATAGGAAACTGCCATATTTATATTGATGAAATACTGCGCGGTTTGAGCAAAGATAAAATCACAAATATAGTTTTAAATTCAAAAACTCAGAGACCCAGTGTATGTAATGCAGCCGAGAAGTTGCTGGTTCATAAAAGCGTTGCCGGGAAAATGTTGCCTTTTATACTTAAGAAGCTTGAAGATAACAATGTAAAACTTCTGGGGTGTTCTGCAACAAAGGAAATTTATCCTTCTGTTGACCTGGCTTCTGAGGAAGACTGGTATGAGGAGTACCTGGACTATAAAATGGCTGTCAGGGTAGTTGATGATATCAAGCAGGCGGTGTCCCATATAAATAAATATGGTTCGCACCACACTGAATCAATAATAACATCAAGTTATGAAAGTTCCATTTATTTTACCCGTGCGGTGGACTCATCTACGGTTTTTGTTAATGCTTCAACCCGTTTTACAGATGGCGGGCAGTTTGGGCTTGGCACGGAGATGGGCATAAGCACCCAGAAACTCCACTGTCGTGGTCCCATGGGGTTAAGGGAGCTGACCACTAATAAATTTATAGTGTTTGGCAATGGCCAGGTAAGGGATTAAGGTGGGAAAAAGTATTAAGAATTACAAAAAAATTGGAATTATGGGAGGAACATTTAATCCGATACACCACGGGCATCTGGTTACTGCCCAGGAAGCGTTAAGTCAGTTCGGACTTGATAGAGTAATTTTTATACCTACCGGAGATCCACCTCATAAAGTGGAAGACAGGTTAGCCAGTGCCGAGGACAGGTATATTATGGCGGTCATCGCTACTTC
This sequence comes from uncultured Actinomycetota bacterium, assembly GCA_964595565.1. Taxonomy (GTDB): domain Bacteria; phylum Actinomycetota; class Humimicrobiia; order Humimicrobiales; family Humimicrobiaceae; genus JAQVEM01. The sequence continues at coordinate 22,656 of CAZQQX010000010.1, read as the reverse complement.
TTCAAACAGTAGCTTTTTTGTATCAAGGATAGAAATAGAGAGGGAAGGTAAATCTTATACCATTGATACGGTGCGGCTGCTAAAAAAAATATACGGGCATGACTCACAGCTCTTTTTTATAACCGGTGCGGATGCTATACTGGAAATACTTACATGGAAAGATACAGATGAGATTGTTTCACTGTGTAAATTTATAGCAGCGACCCGGCCTGGATATAACCTTGCCCGTCTCGATGAGCTAAGAAAAAGATTATTCAGAAGTAAAATAGTTACAGACAAAAGAATATTTGTAATGGAAATACCGGCTCTTTCTATTTCCTCAACTGATATAAGGAATAGGTTAAGAGATAATAGGCCAATAGATTATTTAGTGCCCGAGGGGGTAAGTAATTATATATTAAAACATGGACTTTATAGATAACCTTGAATTAACCGGTGAGCAGAAGAAGTATCTCAAAGTAATTGATAATGAAATTAAAAAATTGATGCCGGACGATTTATATAAGCATTCAATAAACACTCTAAGGTATGCAAATGAGATTGGTAAAAAATTTCTGCCCGGTATTGATTTATATAGCCTGAGTGTAGCATGTATTTTACATGATTATGGTAAAATTTTTAGTTATGAGGAACTGGTCAGGATAGCCAGGGAAAATGAGCTTGAAATCAGTGATTTTGAATTAAATACCCCGCCAATTCTGCATAGTTTTGCAGGCGATTATCTGGTTTCAAGAGATTTTGGGATTCATGATAGTAAAATACTGAAGGCAATAAAGTTCCACACCACAGGGTATTGCAATATGAGCCTGGAGGATAAAATTTTATTTATTTCTGATAAAATTGAAAGAAGCAGAAATTATGATGGTGTAGAAGGTCTGAGGGCTATTGCTTTTGAAAATATAAATTTATGTTTATTAGAAGTCTATAAAAATACTATAATATATATTATGAACGGCAATAAACTCTTGCATCCTGATACTGTTAAGATTTGGAATAATATTTGTGGAGGTATTTAATATGTCTTTTGATGACAGAGATAAAGAGTTTGGGAACAAAAAATCTGATGAAGAAGATTTTTATGAGCTCAAGCACAGGAGTAAAGATGATAATGATGATTCTATGAATGATTTCCTGAAAGACGAAGATTTTGAACTTGAAGGATATCAAGAAGAAGAAGAAAGAAGCGTGGAAAGTGAGGGGTTAAGGAGCAAGAGGATAAAGCAGAGAAAAAAAAGAAGAAAAACCATTTTTAAAATTGCTGCTATATTATTTGTTCTGGTCGTGGTTGCTGTAGCCATAGTTTTCTGGCTTGTCCCCTGGGTTAAGAACAGATTTTTTTCCGAAACAGAGGTACCTGAAGGTGAAAGAATAACAATACCGGAGTCCCTGGTGCTTGGTGATGATATTAATATAGTTTTCTCCTGCGCCGGAGAGAATCTTCTTGAGCCTGAAATAAGTTCCATTATCTTCTCCAGTTATTACAGAGGTGATAATAAATTAATCTCATTATGCATACCGCCGCGAACACTCATGGAAATACCGGGTTTTGGCACAGAGGTAATAGGCAGGTCGGTAAATATAGGGGGGATGGATCTCATGGACCTTACCCTGGAGGATGACCTTGGTATGGATATAAAAATAGATTATCATATACTTTTTGACGTTTATAATACAGTCAACGAACTGGGCGGCATAGATATTCAAATGGATGAAGAAGTATCCATAAAAAATTACGATGATGGTTCAACTTTTAAGCTGGAAAAAGGCAGTAATCTTATTGATGGGGCAGAAGCATTAAATTTCCTGAAATATTTCAGCGGGGTAGAAGAGGGTATATCTGTAGAGGATATTACAAAACAGAAGTTAATCGTAGACGCGATTATTAAAAAAATGGTTGGTGGGAGCGAGGAAGAATTTGCCGGCAATCTAAACCTGGTTAAAGACTTTATGGAAACCAATTCAAGTATGGAGGAGAGATTAAGGATATTTGCCGTTTTCTCCAGCCTGGAGCCGGAAAATAATTATGTTTATAGTCTTGATGTATCATCAAAAGAACTTGAAGGTGAAGACGTTGTGTATGTTCCAGAGAATATATCAAAACTTGCTGAAATATTTAGCAGGGAGAGCACCCCGGAAGTAGAAGAAACCGGTGATTTCACGGAAGTGGTAAAGATTACCGTACTAAATGGAGCCTATGATTCTCCTGGAGCCTTTGGTCTTGCAGGCAACACTTCAGAAACTTTTAAAGGTTTAAAATTTGAAGACGGCGGGAATAAATACGAGGTAATTGAAATAGGTAATTCTGATAATGTTTATGAGTATACACAGATTCTGGTTTATTCTCCGGATGAAAATAAGCTGGCTGCAGCCAGTGATATCAAGCAGGTTCTGGGAACAGGCAGTATTAATGTAAGAGAAGATGAAGTAACAGGGCCGGATATTATTGTGATTCTGGGGAAAGACTATCTGACTCTGGTAACTGAAGCCGGAGCAGATGAAGAAGCGGCAGACCAGCTGGTAAAAATAATTGTTTTGAACGGGGAAGGCACGGGTAAACTGGCAAGGACAGTTACCGATATAATTGAAAGTCATTTTAATTCCGGGGAAGAAACAGTGGTAATGCTGGAGCCAGAAGATGCAGATAATTATAATTATACCCAGACAGAGATAACTATTTTCTCATCCCGTGAAAGTGTAAATGAACTGGCGCAGAGTATCCGGGAAAGGCTTGGCACAGGCGTGATAAAATATTCAGAAGATAATGTACATAATGTGGATATCAGTGTAACAGTGGGGAGTGATTATACAAATCAGTGATAAGAAAAATAGAAGAGAAATTGCCAGAGGGCCAGAATTGAGAGATATGGTTAAAACCGTTAAGGAAGTTGCAAGAATAGCCGATGAAAAAAAGGCCGATTATATAAAGGTTCTGGATGTGAGTTCAAGGCTTATTATCACTGATTACTTCATAATAATAAGCGCCAAAAACAACAGATTGACCAGAAGGATAGAAGAGGAGATTTGTACTTATCTAAAGAAGAAGAGCCTGCTTCCCATAAATATCAGCGGATTGTCCGAAGGCAGATGGATTTTAGTTGATTTCAACTACTTTGTGATTCATATTTTTACCAATGAACTGAGGGAATACTATGAACTTGAAAGGCTCTGGAGGGATTCCAGGGAAATAAAATGGGACACAGGTTAATTTATTATTCATGAAAGGATTTATAATTGGGAAAAGCGAGTTTAAATAAAGCTTATGATCCCCGGGAAATAGAAAAAAAGTTAATCGAGAAATGGGAAAAAGAAAAAATATATTCCCTTAAATCCTCAGAGGATGACCCGAAATACTATTTGCTGGAAATGTTTCCGTATCCTTCCGGGGAGCCTCACATGGGTCATGCAAGAAATTATACAATCGGGGATGTTGTGGCAAGGGTGCTTCACAGAAAAGGGTACAATATCCTTCATCCCATTGGTTTTGATGCCTTCGGGCTACCTGCAGAAAATGCAGCCATAAAAAATGGCCTTCATCCAAAAAAGAGCACCATGTCTAATATTGATAAAATGAGGAAAGCTCTGAGAAGAATGGGGATAAGTTATGATTTTAACGATGAGATTATAACTTCTGAGCCCGATTATTATAAATGGACACAGTGGTTTTTTTTGTTGTTTTATAAAATGGGGCTGGCAGAAAAAAAGGAGGCACCGGTTAACTGGTGCAATTCCTGTCAGACTGTTCTGGCAAACGAGCAGGTGATTTCAGGTAAATGTGAAAGATGCGGCAGCCCGGTTGAAAAGAGGAGACTATCACAGTGGTTCTTTAAAATCACCGATTATGCCCGGAGGCTTCTTGACGATATGGAACTTCTGAAGGGAGGATGGCCGGAAAGAGTTCTTGCCATCCAGAGGAACTGGATTGGAAGGAGCGAGGGGGCTACTGTTGATTTCAAACTTGATGGGCCGGGAGATATCAATATTTCCGTATTTACCACCAGGCCGGATACTTTATTCGGGGTCACCTTTTTCATACTTGCTCCCGAGCACCCCCTGGTAGATAAAATTGTTGGGTCCGGGGAGTATAAGAAGGGTATTGAAAAAATAAGGGGTATAATTTCAAAACAGAGTGATATTGAACGTGGTTCAACCGAAGTGGAAAAAATAGGATGTTTTACGGGGAGATATGTAGTAAATCCACTTAATGGTGAGAAGGTTCCGGTATGGATTGCCAATTATGTTCTTATGGAATATGGGACCGGCGCCATAATGGCGGTTCCTGCCCATGACCAGAGGGATTTTGAATTTGCGTCTAGATATAAAATTCCCATTAAAGAGGTAATATCTCCAGACGGAAAGAGTCACCCTGTGATAAATGCTGCTTATACCGGTGAAGGGATAATGGTAAATTCAGGGGAATTCAGCGGTATTGATTCGGAGAAAGGCAGAAAGAAAATCATCTCTTATCTTGAAAAAAATAATATCGGTAAATTTAGCGTAAATTATAAATTAAAGGACTGGCTGATTTCAAGGCAGAGATACTGGGGAGCTCCAATTCCTGTTGTTTATTGTGATAAGTGCGGCACAGTCCCTGTGCCGGAGAAAGATTTACCGGTGTTTCTTCCCTATGATGTAGATTTTAAGCCGAGGGGGCTGTCGCCGCTTTCCTATAGCGATGAATTTGTAAATACCACCTGCCCCATATGCGGGGGGAAAGCAAAAAGGGAAACCGATACCATGGATACCTTCGTTTGCTCTTCCTGGTATTTTTTAAGATACTGCAGCCCTCATGATGACAGTCAGGCTTTTGACAGAAAAAAAGTGGATTACTGGATGCCTGTAGACCAGTATATAGGCGGGATAGAGCATGCCAGCATGCATCTTATATATTCAAGATTTTTTACCAAAGTCCTTTATGATAAAGGTCTTATTAAATTCAGGGAGCCTTTTATTAAATATTTTCCCCATGGTGTTGTAAATCTTGGCGGACAGAAAATGTCAAAATCAAAGGGCAATATTGTCAATCCATCTGAAATTTACAACCGCTACGGGGCCGACACATTAAGATTGTATGTACTGTTTATGGGACCGGCGGACAGTCCTGTGGACTGGAACGACGCTGCGGTAGAAGGAGCGAACAGATTTTTAAAAAGAGTCTGGAGGCTGGTGGTTAGAAATAATGAACTTATGGGTGAATTTAACAATAAAGATATTGATAAATTAGATATTTATCGTTCCCGGGAACATGGTCGGGAGAGAAATAATTCAATCAGGGACGCATACAATGATGGAAAATTAAGCGGCCAGGGAAGGGAGTTATATAAAAAGTTGCACCAGACCATAAAAAAGGTAACGGATGACATTCTTGATAGATTTAATTTTAACACCGCCATCAGTGCCATCATGGAACTGGTTAACATGTTTTACAAATACCAGGATGAAGTGGCAGATAACAGGAAAAATATTTTACTTGTCAGGGAAGTAACCGGGAAATTGCTGGTACTTCTTTCTCCAATTACTCCGTTTATTACCGAAGAGCTGTGGCTCATGTCAGGTAATGATGAAAGCATCCATAAAGTTAAATGGCCCGGGTATGATAGCGAGATTGCAAAAGAAGAAATTACTACTATAGTATTTCAGGTAAATGGCAGGCTCAGAGATAAGATGGATTTACCTGTGGATACATCCGGTGAAAAATTAAAAGAATACGCCCTTTCATCTGAGAAAATAAGAAAATATATAGATGGCAGGAAAATAATAAAAGAGATAGTTGTGCCGGGAAAACTGGTTAATATAGTTGCCAGATAAATACACCGGTATTATTAGTGTATGTCGTTCATTATAAGAACAGATACAGTTTTCTTTAAAGTATTTTTGTTGCCTCAATTTTAAATTTGTTTTATGATTGCTTTGCAGAATGCGGGAAGGTCACCGGGAACCCTGGAAGTTACGATATTTCCGTCTACTACTACTTCACTATCTATATATTTTCCCCCGGCATTTTTTAAATCTGTAGATATTGCTTTATAACCGGTGACTTCTTTACCCCTGACTATGCCGGCCTCTATAAGCATCCACCCGCCGTGGCAGATGGCCGCTATGACACTGCCCTGAAGAAAAGCTTTTTTTACCAGATTAACCATATCCTTATTGATTCTCATTTTATCGGGTGCATATCCTCCGGGAATAACTATTGCTGATGCATTACCGGTATCGGCCTGCGAAGCGGAAAGGTCTGATTTTACGGTTACTCCAGATTTGCCCCGGTACTCTTTATCTTTTTCCGGGCCTACAATTTTAACATCATATCCTGCTTCTTTTAGTCTGTAGTAAGGGTATATTGCTTCTTCGTCTCTGAATTCGTTTTCTATGAGTATGAATACTTCTTTTGCCATGGAATTCTCCTTTTTTATTTTTTTTCCAATAATTATTGTATCAGTATTTTTTATTATATTCATCACTGCTTTTATAGAAATCATAATTTTATCGCAGAAATCTATCTCAAGCAGGAATTTTCTGTATTAAATACTTAAAAAAAATTTTTTTATTTATTTTTTTTACTAATTATGCTAATGTGCATATATACAATAAAATTTATGGGTAAATCACAGCGCTTTATTTTGCAGCATCTTTAAGGTTCCGGTAATTATTTATGAAACAGTTCATAGATAGAATAAGATTCTATATTGATAAAATAAAGTATAGAAGGGGCAAACATTTTTATGCGACGGTAGTAATATTGCTTGGCTTAATGGTAGTTGCCTTTACTGTAGTTTATATAAACATGAATATTGAAATAAAAAGAAGGGAAAATATTCTAAAGAGCTATTATCAGGATATCGGTACAGGCAGCGCCGGACTGGATGAGATTTCAGGTCAGGTGGGTGGAGAAGAAACTGCTTCTGGCAGTAATGACGGGAATTCTTCTGTGAATAATAACGGGGCTGATAGTGTTTTAAGTCTGGATGGGGCAGGCGAAAGTTCAGACGGGAGCGACATAAAAGCATACATATGCGGTGAGGTTAAGAATCCCGGTGTTTACCAGATTGAGCAGGGGGCAAGAATAGTAGACCTGCTGGAGCTCGCAGGAGGGCAGGGTGAAAATGCCCGTATTGAAGTTGTTAATCTTGCGCAGTTTGTTGTTGATGGCCAGAGAGTTTATATACCATCCAGAGATGAAGCAGATGATGGTAATTTTTTGTTTTTTACGGATAGTAACTTAATTGATTACAATTCTGCGGTGAATAAGATGGTAAATGTTAACACTGCGGATATCGGAGAGCTGGAGACGCTGCCGGGAATAGGTCCTGTTATAGCACAGAATATAATTAAATATAGAAATACAAACGGGCCGTTTAAAATAAAAGAGGAGCTAAAAAATGTTAGCGGCATCGGGGAGAAAAAATATGAGGAAATAAGAGAGTTCATATCAATTTGAACTGCAAAATAAAAAAAATAATATTTTTACTGTCAGGTGAGTATTATTTTTTCTGGGCTACAGGGATAACTGCGGGAGTATACACGGCGGGCAGTTTTGATTCAATAAACATCTATTTAACTATAGTTGAAATTATAGCTGTAATTTTACTGCTGGCTGGAGAGGCTGCAATTGTAAAAAAAATAATATCTGATAACAATGCTCCGGGCAATTCCCGGGGCTTTTTTGTAGAAAATAAAATAGATAAAGATTGCCGGTTTAATTTAGAAAATATACCACTATCCGGTTATGAAAATTACAGCAGGAGGATAATGGTAACAATTATAATTCCTTTTTTGATTCTATTTTTTGTGGGGAATTTAATTATTTATACCCATAAGTTAAAAGAGGACAAAAGTATATTTTTAGATATTTATAAAAATGAATATTATGCAGGATGCGGCGGCAGCAGCGCTATTATTGTTGAAGGAAGGGTAGCAGGCCATCCTGTAAAGAATTATAAAAAAATAAATTTTATGCTATCAGCAGATAAAGTCTATATCTCCGGTGACAGTGATCAACCTGACAGGGTTTTAAATGCCGGGGAAATTGTAAATGTGGAGCTGAAAAACGCCACCGGCGGCCCTATAGCAAGAGATGATTATCTAAGAATAAAAGGATACCTTAAAAGGAATAATTTAAAAGAATCAGACTATGGTAGCTACAATCGCAAAGAGATGGTTCTGGTTACTTATTATAATCACACCCTGAAAGTTGATAATGATAGCCCGTGGCATAAGATATTTATTTTTAGAAGTAGATTATATAATTGTTTGAAAAATGCTTTTTACCGGTACCTGGATTACAATAACGCGTGCATAGCCGAATCAGTGATACTTGGCAACAGGAACAATGTCCCCGATTATATTATGGAATCTTTTAAGAAATGCGGGCTGTATCATTTGTTTGCCATTTCAGGGCTGCATCTTTCTTTTTTTGCTTCTTTTATTTATTTAATTTTCAGGAGAATGGAAAGGTCCGGTATTATATTCCGGGCTGTGATTGTTTTTCTGGCAGTTTACAATTTTTTAGTGGTGGAGAGAGCAAGTATCTTAAGAGCCTCAATCACAGTTATTTTCGTACTTTTTGCCAGAAGATGGCACAGGGAACACAGCCATAAAATTATCCTTTATCTTTCTTATATTATATTAATTATTTATAATCCGTATTTTTTTTATGATATCGGGTTCTGGATGACTTATATTTCCATGGCGGCACTGGTTTTTATTTATCCGTTAATGGCCGGAATAACTGAAAGTATCCCGGTATTAAAAAAGCGGGTGATAAATTTTTTTTTGAGAATAATTCTTATTAATCTGTCCATACAGACAGTTTTATTTCCGGTACTTGCTTATTTCTTCAGGGAGATTTCATTAATATCGCCGCTGGCCAATTTTCTTATATTGCCGTTATTTTATTTCCTCCTTTCTGTCCTGGTGGCTTCTTCTTTTGCAATAGTAATATGGCCGCCCCTGGGAGGCCTTATATTAAAATTGAGCCAGTTCATTTTTAAATGCATATTGAGCCCGGTGAGAGTTCTGGGGAAATTCAATTTTTGTGTCGCCGGCTTTGATAATTTTACGGTAAAAAAAGTCATAGCTTATTATGCAGTATTTATTATTATATTAATAATTGCCCGTGCTGCTCTGGATAAAATTAATGAATTAAAAGGAAAATTTTGAAGCGTATGCTATACTATAGTAATTTTGGGTAAGTAAATAAAAAGATATCAGGAATAAATTACATTATTATTATGAACGCCATAAACAGAATTATTGATTTTACCAGAAACAATAGAATAAAGTCGGTTAAAAGTGTATTAATTTTTTCTTTTATCCAGCGGTTTGCTATGAGTGTATGCATAAATATCATCGGCCCGCTGATTCCTCTTATAGCAGGAGATTTAGAGGTTGGTCTGGATTACATAGGAAGTGCAATAGCTATCGGTACTTTTGCGTTACTAATTGCATCGATAAGTACCGGTTTTTTCATTGAGTCATTCGGTTTTAAGAAAGTAATCTCTGGCGGGGGCCTGCTGATTGGTCTGGGTTGCCTGGGCCTGTTATTTAGTTATTCTTACATTATGTTCATCATTTCCTATTCAGTATTACAGACGGGGTCGGGAATCATAACAGTGTCCACACTGTCACTGGTCGGGAATCATTACTTTGAGAATAAATCTAAGAGTATATTAATATCCAACATCGGCCTTACATCCGGCGCGGTGGTCGCCCCGCTGCTGGCAAGTCTTGTAGTTTATATGAATTCCACATGGCAACATTTATTCGTATATCTGGTTATACTGCAGTTTTTTTTGATAATATTTCTTAGTTTTTTAAAAACATCATTAAAAGACACCAGTGTAGTTAGTTTTAAAAGCTTTATTAATACCAGCAAGATTATTGCCTCCCACCCTTATATTATCCTGTGCTGTTTTATATCTTTTCTTTATGTTTCCACCATGCAGACATTTTACACCTGGTTCACTTCGTATTTTTCAACTTTAAATATCAGGCTTGATGCAAGCTCCCTTATCCTGGCGATTTATTCCATCGCTATTCTGGCGGGAATGTTTGTCAAGAATTATGCAGTTAGATATGTAGAAGAAAAAAAATTATTATTAATAAGTATATCTTTATCATTTAGTTTCCTGCTTTCAGCTTTTTTTATCACTAATCTGGTGGGGAAAATTATCCTGATATTCTTGTTTGGCATAAGTGTAGCGGGAAATTTTTCTCTGACTTTTTCTATGGGCTTAAATATTGGCTCAAAATTTACCAATATTGTTTCCGGATTATTGCATGGCTCTTCCTACATAGGAGTGGTTCTTTTTCAGTATCTGAGCGGATATTTTTCCGAGAATCTAACAGAAAACAGCGTGCTGTACATAGATTTAATCCTGTTATTTGTGCTTATCATAGTTGTGGCCGTAATAAATAAAAAAGGACTCAGGTATTTAAGCAGAGATATTAATATAATTTAAAATATATTAATATAATAGACCTGGTATGGATAAAAATGATTCAAAAAATATAATTTACAGGTTAGAAAAGCTTCTGCCGTGCTATTTGTATACAGGCTCGAGCCCTTCGCTGCTGGATAATAAAGTAAGTAATATAAAAAATTTTCTCAAGGATAAGATTAATTTTGACACAGATTTTAAAAATTTTAACGGGTTTGAAGATATAGATGTGGATGAATTAACTGGCTACGTAGATACCCCTTCATTATTTTCATATAAAAAGGTGGTTGTAATAAGGTATATAGATAGCACGTCCGTGGTATTCCAGAAAAAAATAGCTGATTTAGTTTTAAAGAGCAACAGCAAAAACAGCAATATAATTTTTATAATTACTTCATTAAAGCAAAAATTGAGCCCTGCCCTTCTGGATGCGGCAAATAAAACAGGAAAAATAATCAAATTAAAGCAGCCATCAATAGGAGTTTTAAAAAAATGGCTTGCAGGGAAATCAAAATCAGACGGGATAAAATTCACAGGGGAGGCTGAAGACCTTATTATAGAGAATGTGAATATGGATTTAAGTTTGCTAAAGAAAGAATATATAAAACTTTATGATTATATAAGTTCTGAATCAGAAAAGATAATAAATGAAGATATCATTAAAAACCTGGTGAACCGTGTTTATTCACTTAAAATATTTGACCTGGTGGATTATATTGGAAAAAGAGATAAAGATAATAGCCTTAAGGCTTTAAAATCATTATTTGAAGAAGAGCATAATTTAATCGGCATTGTTACGTTGCTGCATAGAATGTTCAAGTGTTTTTTGTATATTAAATCCAGCGATAGCAAATCATCGGTTACGGACTATATTGAAAATAATATAAAAGTCCCTCCCTATTATGTCGGTAGAATGGTAAGCAAGTATATTAAATTCAGTGACAATTACACAGAGCCTGAAATATTAAAAATATTTGATATATTAAATGAATACGATATAAGTTTAAAGACATCCACTTCTGAAGCCAGGAATCTGATAAAAAAGTTAATTACAGAAATTTTGAATATAAAAGCCTGAACTTTAAGCCTTTTTTATTGTACTGACAAGTTTTGCTGCCCGGGATTTTTTATTTGAGGAAAATTTTTTATGAACCGCGCCCTTTTTTACTGCCTTGTCCAGGTGCTTAGAAAGGGTGTTAAGGGTTTTCTCAGCCTCCGGGGTATTTTTATTTTTAACAGCCTCGACTATTTTCTTCTGGTCAGTTCTTATTCTGGATTTAAGCAATCTATTCTTTTCTCTTCTTTTAATATTTTCTCTGTCTCTTTTTTCCTGTGATTTTATATTTGGCATCTATCTATTTCCTCTCCATTAAACTAACTATTTCAAACGAATGTACATTTTAGCATTTTTTTTTATAAATAAAAATATTTATTACCCTGTTGTTATAAGTGATATAATAACTTTTTTAATCATATCTGTAATATAATATAAATATGGATGAAGACTATTTATTATCCAGGAAAAGAATTTTTAATGCAACTGTTATTGTAATTATAGCTATTTTGCTGTCAAAAATTTCGGGCCTGGTGAGGGACCAGATAATGGCGGGCTATTTTGGGGTTAGTTATGAGACAGATGCTTTTACCTGGGCTGATTATATTCCCAATCTTTTCAGGGTTCTATTTGCCGAGAGCTTAATAATTGCTGCATTTATTCCCATATATTCAGCATATTTAAAAAGGAACGAAAAAGAGGATATAAATGTATTTGTAAATTCTGTTATTAATGTTATAACTCTGGTTTTTATCGCAGTCTCTGTAATCATATTTATCTTTTCCCCGGAAATAGGCTCGCTTCTTTCTAAAATTGCCGGCAACCAGCTGGATGTTTATAAATTCATGGTAATGAGCAGAATAATGATATTTTCTCTTGTTATAATGTCTTTATCCAGCCTGGCTACCAGCATACTGAACTCACATAATATTTTTACCGCTCCTTCCCTTGCTCCATTCGTGATGAATGTAGTTACCATAATCCTGGTGGTTCTCCTTTCGGGGAACTTCGGAATATACAGTATGGCAATGGGAATAATGGCAGGGTCGGTTGCCCATCTTGCAATACAACTACCGCAGTTAAAGGTGTCGCCTTTCAGGTACAGGTTTGCTATTGACTTCAGGCATAAGGGGGTAAGAGAGATTTTGTCACTTATGCTTCCCATACTTTTGAGCCTCGGGGCAGTTCAGCTTAACAACAGCATAGACTATTTTTTTGCATTAAACCTCGGCGGGGGCAACACTACAGCTTTGATGTTATCATGGAGGGTCGCCAATCTGCCTCTCGGCATATTTTCAGTGGCAATAGTGACCGTACTGTATCCCCTGATATCCCGGCAGGCGGCCGGAAATGATATAAAAGGCATAAAAGAAAGCTTTTCCCTGGGAGTAAGGGAGATTGGATATGTTATGATACCTGCAACCGCAGGCCTTGCTATCTTAAGTTATCCGGTAATAAAAGTTTTATTTGAGCGCTATAATTTTGTTGCGGCTGATACTAAAAAAGTTGCCTTTATTCTTATATTTCACAGCATTGGACTGGTGTTTTTCGGGCTTCTTATGATTGTTAATCGTGTTTTTTATGCATTTAAAAATGTAAAAACCCCTCTTAAAGTTGCAGGTTTTTCTATAATTATCAATTTATTATTTGACTGGATTTTAATAAAGTTTATAGGTGTCGGTGGCCTTGCGATGTCCACATCACTGGTTGCTTTATGTAATGTTATTATTTTAATAGTAATACTCAGAAAAAAAGTGGGAGGTTTTGGCGGGAGGAGGATTTTTATATCCTATGGAAAAATTCTTGCCTCGGTGGCTATAATGAGCACTGCCATATTTTTTTTATGGAGTTATCTGGAAAAATTTGCATACGCCGGCCTGTGGCCGCTTATAATTTTTTTATTTCTTACCATTTTTACCGGTATAGGCATATATACAGGCTGTACTGTCCTGTTTAAAATGGAAGAGGTAAAATTTGTACTGGGTCTGTTTAAAAAAATAGGGAAAAAGCACTGACCATTTAAATATTCATAAAATTATTTTATTAAGACATGTTAGACAGTAAGTTAATAAGAAATTTTTCAATAATTGCTCATATTGACCACGGCAAATCAACGCTGGCAGATAGAATTTTAGAAATAACCGAAACTGTGAGCCGCAGGGATATGCTGGAGCAATTTCTTGATGACATGGAACTTGAGAGGGAACGCGGCATCACTATAAAGGCGCATTCGGTAAGGGTGCTTTACAATTCGCCTTCGGACGGCAGGCAGTATATTTTTAATTTGATTGATACTCCCGGGCATGTTGATTTCAGTTATGAAGTTTCCAGGAGCCTGGCGGCCTGCGAAGGGGCAATACTGGTAGTTGACGCAACCCGGGGAATCCAGGCCCAGACACTGGCCAATGTTTATCTGGCGGCAGATAATAACCTGGAGATAATTCCGGTTATAAACAAGATTGATTTAAAAAGTGCAAGAATTGATGAAGTCGCCATGGAGCTGGGCGCGATACTCGGCGTAAGTAAAGATGGGATACTTAAAGTAAGCGCAAAAACAGGCTATGGGATAGAGGAAATACTTGAAAGAATAATAACAGATGTCCCGCCGCCGGCGGGCAGCGCCAACCAGCCTCTCCGTGCTTTAATATTTGATTCACAATACGACCCCTACAGGGGAGTGGTGGTGCTTATAAGGGTGATAAATGGCTGTATAAGCAGGGGAAACAAAATTAAGTTTATGGGGGAGAATCTTACCAGCGAAGTTGAAGAAGCAGGGATATTTGGACCCCACATGATAGAAAAAGAAATGCTTACCGCAGGGGAAGTTGGCTATATTATTACCGGCATCAGGGAAGTGGGTAATATAATGGTCGGGGATACAATAACTTTATTAAAAAACCCTGCAGCCAGAAGCCTTTCCGGATATAAAAAACCAAAACCAATGGTTTACTGCGGTTTATTTCCCCTGGAGGGCGGAGACTATGAGAATTTAAGGGACGCGCTGGGAAAGCTTTCACTTAATGATTCCTCTCTTGATTTTACACCGGAGTCTTCCGGCGCTCTTGGCTTTGGTTTCAGGTGCGGATTCCTGGGGCTCCTGCACATGGAAATCATAAAAGAGAGGCTTGAAAGAGAATATAAATTAAAGCTTATAACATCCTCTCCAAATGTGGCTTACAGAATTACAAAGACTGATAACTCGGTGGTGGAGGTTAAAAGGCCCTCTGATTTTCCGGAGCAGGAAAAATTAATAAAAATAGAGGAGCCATATGTAAATGCAACCATAATTATGCCAAAAGACTATATTGGAGATGTTATGAAACTGGCAAATCAGAAGAGGGGGGATTTTAAGGATATGCAGTATTTATCTCCTGAAAGAGTGGAAATTAAATACGCCCTGCCGCTTTCAGAAATAATCGTTGATTTTTTTAACCTTTTAAAGTCAGCAACCTCCGGTTTTGCCTCGCTTGATTATGAGTTTTTTGAATACCGGGCCTCTGACCTGGTAAGGCTGGATATGCTGGTTGCGGGAGATAAAGTTAATGAACTTTCTACTATAGTGCACAGGGAGAAGGCTTATGCGGCAGGAAGGGAAATAGCGCAGAAGTTAAGGAAACTGATTCCAAGGCAAAATTTTGAAGTGCCTGTTCAGGCTTCCATCGGCAAGAGGATTATTGCAAAAGAAAGAATAGCCCCGTACAGAAAAGATGTTACCGCGGGCCTTTATGGAGGCGACATAACCAGGAAAAGAAAGGTTCTCGAGAAGCAAAAAATGGGTAAGAAAAAAATGAAAAAGATTGGAAAAGTTGAGATACCGGAGGAAGCTTTCATGAGCTTTTACAGGCTGGATGTCAATAAATAAGTAGTTTATGCATATCCATAAGTAATGGTAGCCTGCTTAATTATCCATAACAATATGTTTTATAAGTTGATTTATTCTGGTAGAATTTAAGTAAATTTAAGGAAGTTTATTAAAATGTAAAATCGGCTGAAGGGAGAATAATGAAAAAGATAATTACATTGGTTTTGATAATGAGTCTTCTAGTTTCTGTACTCTTCTTTTCTGGTGGTTGTTTTAATCCCGGAGAAAAGATTGCCGAGGAAATTACTGAAAGAGCTATTGAACAGGGCAGCGGAGCTGATGTGGATATAAGTGGGGATGAAGTGACAGTAACGACAGATGAAGGTGAAACGACTATCGGGAGCGGAACTGAATTACCGGATGATTTTCCGGCAGGTGTTCCTGTATACCCTGATATGCAGATTTTAAATTCTTCTAAGGTTACACAGGATGGGAAGGCAGTTTTTACCATTGGAGCAGAAACTACTGATTCTCATGATAAAGTAGTTGGCTGGTATAAAAGCGAGCTTGGAAACTGGGACATTGACAGTGAATTTACTTCTGAGAGCGATGACCTGGAATATACTATGATTACTGCCAGTAATGATGCTTATAATTTATGGATGCAGGTTACAGAAGAGGAAGGCAAAAACTACATAATGCTATCTGTAGAGGAAAAGTAATATATTTAAAATAAGAACCGGATAGCTATATAAAATTCTATTTTTATATATGCCGGTAAATGGAGTATCCTGTCGTAGCCAGGTACCAATAACAGAGTACCGGATAATAAAGAGTATTTTATAAAACTCATTCCCGATGTTATGTAAATAAAAAACCCCTGCGGGGGATTCGGGGCCTGCGGCAGATGAATGGTAAATCTAAAAGAAAACTCCGGGCGGGGGAATATTTTATAAATAAGTGTTAACTGGAGAACAGTTTTTATCCTTATTCTGGAGTAAAAATATCTCTAATATATAAAAGAGGATATTACTCAGTATAAAAAATTTATTTTTAAAAAGGGAAGAAAGGAATTTTATGAAGAGCGATATTGAAATTGCCCAGTCGGCTGAAATGAAGCATATTAAAGAAATTGCCGGGATGATAGGTCTTAAAGAAGAATACCTGGAGCTATATGGAAATTATAAGGCAAAGGTAAAACTGGAAGTTTTAGAAGATTTCAAAGATAAGCCGGATGGCAAGTATATTGACGTTACTGCAATTACTCCCACTCCTTTAGGAGAAGGTAAAACAGTAACCACTATAGGGCTGAGTATGGCATTAAATAAGATAGGGAAAAAGGCCATAACCTGTATAAGGCAGCCTTCACTCGGTCCTGTGTTTGGCATAAAAGGGGGAGCAGCAGGCGGCGGTTTCTCGCAGGTTCTTCCCATGGAAGATTTTAATCTTCATTTAACCGGTGACACCCATGCTGTTGGCGTTGCCCATAATCTCCTGGCTGCATTTCTTGACACTCACATTATGAAAGGGAATAAACTCAATATAGACCCCTTCAGCATTACCTTAAACAGAGTGGTTGATGTGAGTGACAGGGCGTTAAGAAATATTATAGTAGGCCTGGGCGGGACTTTAAACGGCGTCCCGAGAGAAACGGGATATGATATAACCGTTGCTTCTGAAGTGATGGCTATTCTTGCCCTGACTACGGGGCTTAAGGACCTTCGCAAAAGGCTGGCAAGGATGGTAATAGGCTCTACCTTTGATGGTAAGCCTGTAACCGCAGAGGATCTAAAATGTGCCGGTTCCATGACTGTCCTCCTTAAAGACGCAATAAAGCCCAATCTGCTTCAAACCATTGAACACACGCCCTGCTTTGTTCACGCCGGCCCCTTTGCAAATATAGCGCACGGTAATAGCTCAGTACTGGCGGACCAGATAGCAATAAAGATGGGGGAGTACATAGTAACTGAAAGTGGTTTTGGCGCTGATTGCGGGGCGGAAAAATTTATGAATATTAAATGCAGGTATTCAGGGTTAAAGCCCGATGCCGTGGTTATCGTGGCTACAGTAAGGGCATTAAAAATGCACGGCGGCGTATTTGAATTTATTCCCGGTAAGGGCGTTGACACCAATCTTATGAACAGGCCTGATGTTGAAGGAGTGATAAGAGGATGCAGCAACCTGGAAAAAATGATAGAAAATATGAAGCTTTTTGGAGTACCCGTAGTAGTGGCCATAAATCATTTTGAGACAGATTCGGAAGAAGAAATAGAAGCCATCAGGGAAAGTTCCATTAATGCAGGAGCAGAGGATGCTGTTGTCAGCAAAGTATGGCTGAATGGAGGAAATGGGGGATTGGAGCTGGCTGAAGCTGTGTCCAGGGCAGCAGAAAAGAAATCAGAATTTAAATTTCTTTATCCGCTGGATTGGCCGATAAAAAAGAAAATTGAGGAAATCGCCACCAAAATCTATGGAGCAGATGGAGTAGATTATCTCCCGGAGGCTGAAAGCAAGATAGAATTGTATGCCAGACAGGGATTTGATAAGCTGCCTGTATGCATGGCAAAGACCCATCTTTCCCTGAGCCATGACCCGCAGCTTAAAGGAAGACCTACAGGATTCACGGTACCCATAAGGGATGTAAAGGCGTCCGCAGGAGCGGGATTCCTGTATCCTCTGCTGGGGACAATGAGAACCATGCCCGGGCTGCCGGAAGTTCCGGCAGGAACAAAAGTAGACATAGATGAAGATGGCAATATTGTGGGATTGTTTTAGTGATAGAGTTTTAATTTAAAAGGTATAATTTTTTGTATTTTATTGAAATCTTTAATAATAGGGGTGATTAAAATAGCTAAATTAATTGATGGTAAAAAGATATCAGAGGATATTAAAAATGAAGTGGCTGAAGAAGCTAAAGAATTTAAAAAAACCAGTAACATTACACCGGGCCTGGCGGTTATACTGGTGGGGGAAAACCCTGCCTCAAAGGTGTATGTAAGCAGCAAGCAGAAGGCATGCGATAAGGCAGGGTTCTACTCCGAGACCATAAAGATGGATGAGGATGTGTCTACCGGTGATATACTGAACGAGCTACACAACCTCAATAATAGAAGGGACATACACGGCATACTGGTACAGCTTCCGCTGCCACCGCATATAGATAGTGCGAAAGTTCTGGAATCCATCTATCCCGAGAAGGATGTGGACGGGTTTCATCCTGTAAATATCGGGAAACTGGTGGCGCAGCAGGAGTGCCTGGTTCCGGCTACCCCATCCGGTATAATAGAGATGCTAAAAAGAGAAAATATTACTGTAAGCGGCAAAAACGCTACTGTGGTGGGCCGAAGTAAAATAGTGGGAAAACCTGTAGCGATGCTTCTGTTAAATGAGAATGCCACGGTTACTATATGCCACAGTAAAACCGGAGATTTAAGGTCCGCCACGCTCGGCGCGGATATTATTGTCGCCGCTACCGGCATTCCTTATTTAATTAAAGAAGATATGGTTAAGGAAGGTGCAGTGGTTATAGATGTGGGAATTAACAGGATAAGCAAAGATAAAGCAGATACCGCGCTTCTGGAATGGAGAAAAGAAGACTTTGAAAAGAAGGGCGTTACCCTGATTGGAGATGTGGACTTCTTGAGAGTAGAGCCCAGAGCGGGCTACATAACCCCGGTTCCGGGGGGAGTTGGCCCTATGACCATTGCCATGCTTCTTAAAAATACTTTAAAAGCAGCAAAAATGCAGGCGGGTTAAGATAAATAAAAGTAAGGAATTATTAATTAAAACCAGAGAATTAATATACCGGTACCCGGATAAAATATATGGCACCGTGAAAGCATAAAATTTTGATGTTTAAATGACAGAGCAATATTATCTGAGCAATATAATCTGGTCATTTATTTTAAATATAAAAATTATCTGGAATAGCAGTATCAGGACAAAGCACGCGCACATCAGTATTCTTGGTAACATGCGGCTGTAGATTTTATCCGGATCGGTCCTGGAAATAGAATTTATTCTGTTTCTTAATTTAATCCTGTCAAATAAATTAAATGGTGAGATTGAAGATTTGCTGGTTCTTCCTGAAGCATGTTTTGAAGCAGGACTGAATTTCATTTTTAAAATGATATTTAGAATACTTTTTGATATTTCCTTTTTGGATTTGCCCGAGTACCTTACCACAAGCTTATCACTGTCTTTTTCCTGTTCGCATCTTATCAGCTGATAGGCGATATAGGCAAAAGGATTAAAAAATAAAAGGTCTCTTAATATTAACGCTATCCACCCGGTAATATTATCTTTTCGTTTAATATGTGACAGCTCGTGCTGGAGCAAAACTTCTTTTTCATTTAAAGTCAGTCTTTCCATTAAATTTGGTGATAAAAAAACGGTATAATTTTTTATACCGGCAACAAAGGGCGAAGGATAATCCCTGTGGGTAAGGCTTACGGCAGGTATCTTAATATTTATTTTACCGGTATAGCTATCCATGATGTTATATATCTCCGGCACATCTTTTCTAAAAACCATCTCTTCATAGGACAGTTCCCTGTAAAAGATAAGAATATTAATCCATCTTGCTATGAGTACAAAAATAATGATTATAGATACCGAGGAAAGGATTAAATAATTAATTTCAGAAATAAGATGCGGGCTTTTTTTAAAAATATCAAACTCTCTGACCATATTGTTTGGGTCGGGCAGCCTTAGCAAACCCGCAAACGTCCTTGACTGAAGATACTGCCTGGCGTTATTGATTTTTTCGGCAACAATTATAAATGGTTTTATAAGTGGTATGAAAAAAAATAATATTCTTATGTTTGAATCCTTTATCCTGAACACAAAAAGGAAAAACAGGACCAGAACCAGGCTTGCGAAGCTTGTATAAATAATGGGTATAACATAGTCTATAAGTACCTTTGAAAAAAACATAAAACCGGATAATTATATAATAATACCATAGATGAGCATAACCCATCTTTATTCTAATAACAGAAATAAAAACAAAAAATAAACAGTTTCTGAAATATGTTATTAGTCAATTCCTGATAGTAGCATAAGGTATTCCGGCCTGTATCCAGTGTAATTTCTATACAGTCTTTACCTGAAATAAGCTAACCGGATACTCTACAGGATTCCAGGTAAATTCATTAGATATAATTACGCTTCTAGTACTTATCTATTTCTATTAATAACTTTTCTATTCCTTCTCTGGATATATTTTTGCTATCAGATAGGAATTTGGAAACCATGCCACTTGTACTTTCCTCAAGCAATTTCTCGGAGACTGATTTTATTATTCTTTTTGAAAGCTCCTTTTTGTCAACTGCGGCAGAATAAAGGTAAGTTTTGGAAGTTTTATCCTGCTTTAGCAGACCTTTCTCTGAAAGAGTGGTCATTGTTGACATTACGGTAGTATAGGGAATAAATCCATGTTCCTTGCTTTCAATTTCTTTTCGGAGCATGTCTTCGTGTACTTCCCTGACTGTCACTCTGCCTTTTTTCCAGATAATTTTCATGATCTCAGCTTCCAGATTGCTTATGCTGTTCAGGCCATTTATCCCTATTTCTTCTGATTTCTTCTTAACTTCATCATTTTTAGCCATTTTTGTCACCAACCCTCATTTTTGTATGTTTGTTATCGTCTAAATAAAACTTGAAATACTTTATATTATTTTAAAGTAAAAATCAAATTAACTTATTAATTTATATTTACAGCAAATATTGAAATATTTTTTTATCTATTTTAACCAAAAATAAAAAAATGATGATATTAGTATATAATATTATTATAGTATATTGTATATGCTAACATATAATGAGTAGTAAATAAATTTTTTTTTCTTTCTTGCCAGCTGGGTAATGATTACCATGCAGTAATTGCCATACCCGCAATGCCTGCAATTACTATAAGATTATCAGACAAATCATTGATAAAGCTGGTAAATATAAGATAAGTTATGTTGTAATTAATTTTCAGGGTATTAAAAATGTAAATACACTACGGTATAAGCGGCGGGCAGAATATTTGCTTCCGGGTATTCTTAAAGGTACCTGATTTATCCGGTTTTAGGCTGGAGATACGGGTTTTAAAAATGTGTTCCGTTTTTAGCCAAAAGAGTGTAAACTCTATAAAGCAAAGCCGGCATAGGCCAGCAGAAATATTAATAGAAAAATGGCTAAAGATATTGAATAGATTTTTGTAAATGTTTTTTTATATTAGACAAAACAGAAAAAAAGCTCCTTTAATTATCATAAGTTTATTATTTTACTGTGCAGTCTTTTTTTTGTTATTTTATTCTGCCGGGTGCGGAGCCTCCCGCAATTTAATTGAAGCTCCTGATGCCGGTAGTGATGAATCAAAACTTATAGTTGGATGTGACCCGTCCTATCCTGTTTTTGAATTTCTTGAGGATGGAAATATTGTGGGCTTTGATGTAGATATTGCCCGGGAGATTGCCAGCAGGATGGGAAGAGAATTAAAGATAGTCACAATTGACTGGAAAGAAACCTACGAGATGCCCCCGGATCTGGAGCTTGACATGGTGATATCTGCGGTTCCCATAATTTCTGAAGGAAATAATAAAATTGCTTTATCGGTTCCTTATTTTACCATGGAATACATGTCAGTAGTCTTAAATGAAACTGATATAAAGACCATAGAAAAACTTAAAGGTGAAGCTGTGGGGATACTGGGTATTGAAAAAAAATACCTGGATGAAGATTATCTGCTTGATTATAACATCGTGGAATATAACGATGTGGTGGTTATGGTTGATGACCTGAAAAATAAAAGTATTGATGGAATATTAATTTCCCTTCCCATGGGAGTCAATCTATTAACCGGGAATACCAGTATATATAAAGTGCTTGAAGTCGTAAAATCAAATGAAGAGTTTGGCATTGTTCTTAAGCAGGACAGTGCCCTGATAGAAGAGGTCAATAAAATACTGGAAGAAATTAAAAGTGACTGGACCTATGATGAAATTTATGACAGGTGGTTTGATTATAGTTCCTGATGGGCAGTACTGACGGTATTCTCCAGCCGGTGTAAGGTTCTAAAAAAATCTTAACTGATTTTCATGTTTACTTATGAATTAATTTTAATAATTTTCTGAATATTATAAAATTCTTATAGATTTTCAATAAATTAGTCAAAATTCTATTATTATTGTATTGAATTGGAAAAAAATAGTGATAGAATGATTTAAGGGCAAGTTAATGTAGGCGTCCAAAAGTTTGAACACTTGCCCTTATCATATTAATAAGAAATAATTTCTTAATACAGTATCAATACACTGTTTATTCTCCATCTGGCCCTATCATTCGGCAATCCTGGCATAGACAATGAGTCTTCTGGT
>CAZQQX010000009.1:0-52329 GCA_964595565.1 uncultured Actinomycetota bacterium | reverse complement strand
GTTCGGGTTCATAAATTTTAAGCCTGGTATTTAAATTTATTTGACATAAGTTAACGCATAAGTTAACATTTTTTAGTGATAAAAACAAAAATTAAAAAATATGAGTGATTTAAAAAAGTATATAAATAAAAGAAAAGTAAAAGATAAGAATTTTTCCAGGAATTTTGAAGAAGGATATAAACAATTTAAAATTGGCGTAATGCTGAAGCAGGCCAGGGAATCTGCAGGTAAAACACAGGAGGAAATTGCGCGGCAGCTCGGCACTAAAAAGAGTGCAATTTCCAGAATAGAAAATCACTCAGAGGATATTAAGCTATCAACGCTGGTGCGTATGGCAGAAGCCCTGGGAAAGAATATAAATATTAATATAGTCTAATTTATCCTTTTAGTTAAAATATAAAATATGCAGATAGAAAAAAAGAAATTAAAGAGTGGCTTTGAGCTTCCGGTATTTGGTTTTGGCACCTGGACGGTGGGAGGCAGGGAGGAAAGGGACCCTGATAATGATGACAGGGCAGATGTTTATGCCATAAAGACAGCCATAGAGATGGGCATAACCCATATCGATACAGCAGGAATGTATTCGGAAGGGCATGCAGAAGAGCTGGTGGGTGAAGCAATAAAGGGTTTTGACAGGTCCTCCCTTATAATAGCCACCAAGGTATGGTCCACAAATCTGCACTACAACGACCTAATAAATTCCGCTCAGCAGAGCCTAAAAAGGCTGGGCACCGATTACGCGGATATCTATATAATACATTACCCCAACCCTTCTGTTGATATAGGGGAAACCATGGAGGCAATGGATTATCTGGTTGAGAAGGGTTATATAAAATATATAGGATTGAGTAATTTCAGTGTTGAGCAGTTCATAGAGGCACAAAAGCATACCGAAAATAAAATAGTATCCAATCAGCTTTATTACAATATGGCAAACAGAGAGCCTGAAAAAAACGGATTCCTCAAATATGCTCAGGATAATGATGTAATGCTGGTTGCCTGGAGACCCTTAGAAAAAGGAATTTTTTCTGTGGCAGAAGAAAGTATACTTAAAAAGTTATGTAAAAAGTACGAAAAAACAGGAAACCAGATAGCCATTAACTGGCTTATTTCCCAGGATAATGTGGTCACCATATCAAAGTCAGGAAGTGCCGGGCACTTAAAGGAAAACCTCGGGGCTCTGGGCTGGAAAATGGATAGATCCGATATAGAACTTGTTATGAAAAGCTTCCCCAGGATAGCTACATCTGACTGAAATAATATAACTGTAATTTAAGGTTAATGGGGGAATGCGGAGCTATAGAGCAGGAGGAAATAAGGGGTAAAATCCGGGATGTTTTAAAACTATTTATAGATTTATAGGGATGATAATGAGGAAATTAATAAAAATATTTATGGTTTTTATAATTATATTTTCTTTCATTCTAACGGGTTGCGCGGAAGAAACTTTTGGAGGGGAAGGTTCCGGCGAGGTTAATAAAGATACTGCCGTGGATAATGAGATAGATACGGGCAAAGAAGAAATTGAGAATCAGGTCAATAGGGAATCAGTAGCTGCCATTGCAACAGGAGAAATGCTGGAGCCTGTCTTCTGGGAAGATTATTCCATATCCATTAACATCCCGGCGGGATGGAATATATATACAGGCGGCGAATGTCCTACAAGGTCATTTCTGGTAAGGGACCCAAATTCGGAATTAAAACAGCTATTTTATTTTTCGGAAGCAGGGCCTGTTTATACCAGTGAGGAGATGAAAGAAAATGACAAAAGCTATATGGAGATGGGAGGCTCGGAGGTCATATGGTATGAAAGCCCTGTGGTTAATCCACTGACAGCCGAAAATTTTTTAATAAACTTCGGCGCTCTTGCCCAAACGCTATTTTTCCAGAAGGTATTTCCTGAAGTTCCCATTCTTGATAGAGTTAAAATAATAAGCAGTGAATCTATAGAGAATAATATGCCCTATGTAGTAGATGAGGAACTGATAAGAGCAGAGTTTATGCAGAATGACAGAGCTGGCGAAGGGTATTTCCATATAGTAACTGCAAATGTTATAGACCTGGGATATGGTGCTATTTTTATTGGTATTACTGCTCCCCGGGGCCTGCTGGATTTAATAGTTCCCTCACTTACGGAAAGTATTAAATCTTTTGAGGTGAAAAAGTATTATGTTGATGAGTGCGTAAAAGCTCAGAATAAAGCAGTTGCCGGGATACTGGAAGCAGGAAGGATACTTGAAAGTAGTTCTAATACTATAATGGAAGTTTGGGAAAATAAACTTCAGTCAGAGGAGAGGATATCAGAGCAGATTGGTAATGCTATTCTGGGGTGCAGCAGGTTGTATAATCCTGAAACTGATGAGGTTTATGGGGTTACTCCCGAATTTTATGAGTATTATGCGGTCCACAGCAGTGAGTTTGAAATGAATTACCTTGAGGAAGTACCCGATGATAAATGGAGTTATGCTCCTTTAAATGGCGCCGGACATATTTACTGATATGCTATTTTTTTAGTATCAGGATATCATCGCCTGCAATGTAGATATAATCTCCATTTACAAAAAGGCTGTTACTGCTTACTACAGGATAGAGAATGTTATCTACGAACACCGGGTTTTCTTTGAGAAATACATCTATTATGTAAAGACTTGTCATATCTCCACCTGCCGGAGGATAAAATATAATGTATGCAGTATCACCTTCTATAAAAAGGTCTGTAGAAGCATAGGATAAAAACTTTCCGCAAATAGCTGGATTTTCTTTATCGGATATATCTATTATATACATGCCTTTATCTGAAGCAGTATATACATAATCATCCTTAATAAAAAGATTAAAGTTATAGCAGTCGATAGTGCATCTTCCCGTAAGAACCGGTTCTTCAGGATTAATTATATCCAGTATAAGGAGTTCTGATTCTATAGATTTTAAGTCGCTGCCATCATTACAAATTAAAAAAACATGGTCGCCGAACACAGAAATTTTTTCTGCCCTATTCTCGGTTGGATATTCTGCTGCAAGGTAAGGGTTCTCTTTATCGGTTACATTTATAATCTGAATGCCGCTCTCTATGGGGTTACTGTCATTATCATACTTCCGGTAAACAGTGAATGCATGGTTGTTACTAACGGATACATCGTTTATACGGAGTCCTGGAGCACTGTAGGTCCCGGTTATTTCAGGTGCTTCTTTTTTAGATACATCTATTATTTTAAGACCGCCATCCCGGTCTGCCAGATATACAGAATTATCCTCCATATATACGCTGACTGCTCTGTCTTCCGTACCGCAGCTTCCAACAATTTGTGAATTTTCAATGGAGGATATGTCTATTATCTGAAGCCCCCCTTTGCCATCGGCGGTATAGACATAATTATCATCTACAAAAATATCGCTGGCTACCCCGGGAGTTTGGATTGTTTTTATTTTGTCTCCCTCAATTTCTTCGACCGGTTCGTATTCTATTTTGGTAATGTATAACATATAAAAAACGAGAAGAGTTGAAGACAGTATAGTCAATATAAAAAAGATTACGGAAGAAATTATAAAAGCAATCATTCTTCTGCGATTTTTGCCCGTGTTCAAGAATATAAGCACCACAGAGATTAACATGGATATAAATGAAAAGGCTACGATGGCAACGGAAGTAATCCAGCCAGGGCTTTCTTTTATAAATAAGTTCAAAAGTAGTATTACTATAAGAGCAGCCGCAAGGACTACTACCAGCGTTATTGATATTGGTCTTTTATTTGTTTTTCCCTCTGCCATTTGCCTTTATTTTTTGTAAAAACAATTCTATTTATTATAATTTCGCTTTAAAAATATTGTATTTAAATAAATTTTATAACAATTATATAAAAAAATAGGTATAATATCTATGAAAAAATGTATTATTATAAATATAAGAAATTAATTTGAAATTAATTAAAAAATAAAATGAAATTAAATTTTAAAAAAATACTTTTCTTATATGGAAATAATTTTAATAGATGCAGGGCAAAGAGTATTTTGTTCATACCGGTTCTTACGATAATTACCACCCTTATAATTTTATCCCTGTCTTCCTGCTGTATTGATTATAGTAAATTTTTAGAGCCTAAAAGTGAGGAGATTAATTTAAGCGGTAGCGAAGAGGATGCCGCTAAAATTGGCGAGCTGCTCGAAGAATATAACTTTGACGACGGGGATTTTTCTGGCTCTGATGATAGCCGGGATGAGGACAGTTTTAGGGATATCGATTATACCGAAATAAAAATGGAGCTGGCAGATACATCCGGTTTAGGGGTAACGCCGGAGGAGGAAGAAGAGTTTTTTGCAAACCTTGGAGGTATTTACCCTGAAGAAAAATTTATGCAGGTAAAGGAATACTTTGAGGATTTTAAAATTTTATATCCTGCTGGTTATTTTACCCTTATAAAAGTGACCCGGAAGCAGGATTATTCTGCAGGCTATGGCTGGTTTGAAGTTGTGCATGGTAACAATTTGTATAATCAGGAAGTTATGGAAGCTCTTAAGGATTTTGAAATTAGTTTAGTGGCAGATGATTTTTATGAACAATATACGATTGATATGACCACAATTACACATGAGCTTACCCACTGTGGGAGTGGTTCATTTATATATCTTTTTGTTAAGGATTTAGAAGACTATAAATGGGGAACATATTATTCTTACCTGATTGACGGCCATATAGTATTTATAGAAAAAGATAAGATGTTTTTTTCAAAATATGAACTAATTCAAGATATAAAGAACCCGGACGATTTTGATAGAATATACCTTGATGCCGGCGAGCTTGATGTCGGTGAAGCCGGTGTTTCAGATATAGATTTTACCATGATACTGGACGAGCTGAATGCTTATAGTGTTAGCGCAAAATGTGCCGTTGCCTGTGAAGAATGTGTAAAGCATTCCATAAATATAGGGTTTGGGCTGTTAAAACAGATGTCACATCTTGAGCTCTACCTTAACAGGTGCTATGAGAAATATCCTGAAGACTGGGTTAGTATTAGCGGAAATAAAGGGGTGGCGTTTCTAATTATGAAATTATGGCTGGAAGCGGAAAAGTATGCGGATGCCGTAAAGGACGATGAAAGGTTTAATGAAGGGAATCAGTCTGTTACTGAATTTGTTTACCATCCCGATAATTACGGAATAATTGAAAAATATTTTAGCGACTCTGAAATCATGGCCCTTAAAGATATGACATTTTTGGAAGCTTCCAAGAAATTAGATAAAATAAGAGTTTATGATATTGATTCATAAATCGTTGCTTTTATAGATAGACTTACTTAAATAAGTAATATGATTACCAGTTTTTTGAGAATATTTGCTGCCAGGTCAATAAGACCCTTTATTTTTCGCAGGAATTACAGGGGTGACATTGACCTGAGTGTAAAAAATACAGGACTGTATTTTCACATACCTTTTTGCAGGGTTTTATGTCCTTTTTGCCCTTACTATAAAGTAAAATACAACAATGAACTTCTTAGAGATTTCAGCAGGTCTCTTTTAAAAGAGATAAAACTCGTAGCTGCTCTTGCTAAAGGGACAAAAGAAATCGGCAGTATTTATTTCGGAGGCGGAACACCGGCACTGGCAATAGATTATATCCCTGAAATAGTAGGTCTTACTAAGAGTTTATTTGATGTAAGGGGAGATATGGGAATAGAACTTCACCCGAGAGATGTGAAGCCTGAACTCCTGGAGAAGCTAAAAGGATGTGGCTTTAATATGATCAGTGTGGGGATACAGTCTTTTAAGGATACCTGTCTGTCTGCTCTCGAGAGGGACAGGATTGACAATGTAGCCAGGCTGAGGATGGTAAGGGATTTTAATTTTGAGGTAATAGATGCGGACCTTATTTTTGGAATTCCGGGCCAGAGCGAAGAAGACCTGGTTTACGACTTCAGGACTGCTGCAGAAAATGGGGCAACCCAGATTTCAACCTATCCTTTTATAGAGTTTACCTATGCAGAATTAAAAAATAAACCGCCCGGCAGGATAGCGAAAAAGAAGATGCTGGAGGACCTAGTGGATATAAGTGAAAAACTTGGTTACAGAAGGAGCTCTATCTGGACCTTTTCTAAAGGTGGCAAGCTCCAGTATTCTTCGGTTACCAGAGATAATTATATTGGTTTCGGGCCGAGCGCTGCCACTCTCCTTAAGGATGTATTTAAAGTAAATACGTTTTCTGTCAGGGAATATGTAAAAAAACTTGATGATAATAAGCTGGCCACGGCAATCACCCTTAAATTCAACCCGAGAATAAGAGCACTTTACTGGCTTTTCTGGGCGTCATACAGGCTTTATATAGACAGAGATAACTTTTATAGACTTTTTGGAGAAAGTCTTGATGATATGTTCAGATATGAATTATATATAGCAAAAAAACTCGGGTATATAGAAAAATGCAGGGGCGGTTACAGGCTGACCGGCAGGGGGGCCTATGCTTTCCACCTTATAGAACAGGCGTATACCCGCCAGTACATTGATAAAACCTGGAGGTCAGCTATGGAGAATCCCTGGCCGGAGAGGATTGTATTATATTAAGATAATCTTAGATTATGAACACTTGATAAAAAACTCAGGAAAATATTACCGGCAGAAATTGCCTGCCCCCGGTAATACCTGCAAAAATTATTTTATTTCCTTCCGGGTTCCTGAATAATAATTTAAAATACCTGAAAATATGATCATTAAAACAAGTGCGCCCAGGCTGGTATAGAAAATACCGACAGCTGAATAATTTTCCGAAAGGTATCCGGCTGTATACTGAAAGATAATGGTCCCTGTAAAGCCGAAGCTGTTAATCACACCGGTAATGGGTCCGGAGTAATGCGGGTTCTGTTTTATGGCTGTTGAAAGAGACATTGCTCCTATACCCGAAAAAGAGAAGTTAAAAAGTATTAAGAATATTATTTTTAGAATCAGGTTATCTGAAATAAAGGCGCCAAATAAAAAAACAAAAGCCAGTATTGCGAAAAACCGCATTAATTTTTCTTCATTAAATTTACCTACCAGAGAGCTCTTCAGAAGCATTCCAAGGCAGAAGGCGAAAATAGTGGAGCTTAATATCAGTGAGCTGATATTTACCGGGATATTTATGCTTTCAAAGTAGGTGGTAAACCAGGCACCGAAAGAAAACCCGAGCCCGAAATGAAGAAAGCTTATAATTGCACAGAAAATAATAATTTTATTTGATAGAAATTTACGGTAAACAGAAAAAAAGCTTAAGAGGTCTTCTTTGCTTTTTTTTATGTTAAAACTCCCGTGTTTTAAGAGCAGTATTGATATAAATAGTATTGCATTCGCCAGTGCCAGGAACAGGAATATATATCTGTAGTTGATGTCAAAAGACAGAATGCCGCTTACTATAAGCGGGGCAAAAGCGCAGCCCAGAAGGAACCCGATATTTAATCTAATTATTGCTCTTCCCCTGTTAAGCTCAAAAGTATCACTGATTAAAGCATTGGAGTTTAAAGTTATTGTGCCCCAGGAGAGACCGAATAAAAGATAGCTGATTGAGAAATAAATAAAATTATCTGAAAGATACAGTCCCATAAAGCTCAATGTGAATAATATGCTGCCCAGAGCAACTATGTTCTTTTTACCGAGCCTTTCTGAAAGAATACCCGAGAACATGCTTGCTAAAAGAAGGCCGAATGCATTTAGCGACAGGGTGGAGCCGACTATATCCAGGCTGATCTTAAAGCTGCCGGAAAGAATGGGAATTAAAGGTCCTACTACTGAGCCCCCTATTCCAATTAAAAATAATTGTATAAAAAGTAATGTAAAAAGTTTCCTGCTAACCATGATTTAAGATTATATTATCTTTTAACCTGAATTTGTAGGGTTATATTACTGCTCTTTAAACGGTCCTGTATTTTAAGAGCCTTTCTAATTAAAAGAATTCCTTTTATAGTATATAATTA
Source organism: uncultured Actinomycetota bacterium (assembly GCA_964595565.1). Lineage (GTDB taxonomy): Bacteria > Actinomycetota > Humimicrobiia > Humimicrobiales > Humimicrobiaceae > JAQVEM01. Next base: position 44,395 of record CAZQQX010000009.1, on the reverse strand, counting down.
TCCGGTGAAATAGAAAAAAGGAAAAGATTTGCTAAAAAAAATAATTATTCGCTATAAGGAAAGTATCTGGTTTTTGCCCAGCCTGTTTATGCTGGGTGCTATAGTTTCGGCTGTAGTTATTGCAGAAGTGGATAGCACTCTGCAAAAGCAGTTTTATGAATTGTTTCCTCCATTTCTTCTTACCAGTGTCAGCCTTACCAGTGATATTCTTTCAGTTATTGCTACTTCACTTCTTACTATGACTGCCATAACATTTTCAACTATTATGATTGTGTTTTCAATTTATTCCTCCCAGTTTTCTCCCAGGACATTACAGAATTTTATTTCTGACAGGTTAACCCAGATTGTTCTGGGCATCTTTATTGCGGGATTTACCTATTCTGTAGTATCACTTCTCTTAATGCAAGAGAACAAAGATGGCAGTATTGTATTTACAGTAATATTTGCCATATTGCTCTCACTGGTATGTATTGGTTATTTTATTAGGTTTATACAGTATATTACGGTTTCAATTCAGGTAAATAATTTAATTGAAGAAATAAATAACGAAATATTTAATACCTTAAGGCAGAGGACAAAAACTATTGATGCCGTAAGGAAGAATTGTAAGGTTCTTTCAGGGTTATCGGTAAAAAAGATAGATATGAAAAAGAAGCGTTCTACTGATTTTTATGCTCACAGGGCAGGGCACATCCAGCTTTTTAATATAAGAGGATTAATAAAGCTGGCCCAGGAAGAGAAGGCGGTAATTGAGACTACCAGAAGAGTTGGTGATTTTGTCACGTAATCCACTCCTTTATTTATTTTCTGGAATCTCAGTAAAAAAGCCATAAAGGAAGATAAGGAGAAAATAGAATCCTGTTTAAAGAGGTATATTCCCATAGGCAATTACAGGAATACTGTCCAGGATATTGAATTCAGCCTCCAGAAATTGGAGGAAATAGCACTGAGGGCAATCTCTCCCGGGATAAATGACCCCAATACCGCTATACTATGCATCAGAAATCTGGGTAATATACTATCAAAGATTCATGTTAGCTACACAGGTAAATTATATTTTTACGATGAAAAAGGTAAATTAAGGCTCATCCTGGATAATGAGGATTTTGAAGAAATACTGTATTCCACATTTTATAAAATATTAAATTTTTCGAGAAACCAGCAATCAATATTATCTTCTGTGCTGGAAGCGGTACTTATAATTGCCGAGAGTAAAAATAAAGAAATAAGCGGGATTCTGGGAGATTTTACCAAATACACTCTAAACGGTTTTAATAGAAGTTTACTTCAGCCACATGATATCAAATTCCTTAACAAAAAATTAAAGAAAATTGCTGAATATTCGGGTATTAAAGAGTCAAAGATATTAATTAAAAAATAAAGGTCAGCCTGAATATCCCCGGTAAATATGCCTGTAAAAACTTTTTAAAGGGAACATCATGGAAAGAAAAGCTACCATTAAAGATATCGATAAAATTTATGAAATCTATATGGACAGGGTTAATAATCCTTTTACGACCTCTTACATTTTAAACCATTTGTCTGCCAGCTGACTGGCTCCAGGAATCCTGAATGTTTTGCCAATACAGCCCATTATGAGTGCAACAATTCCCAGTATCCAGGCAACTCCTGCCAGAAGGCTGCCAAACCAGGAAAAGAAATACCAGCCCACATAGGGTATCATCCCTAAAAGAGAAGAAATTATTATAACACTGGCTGCTTCAAAAACACCCAGTATTAAAGCCTGCAGGGCATGCCATTTGATGAATCTGTTTTGTTTTTCAAGTAAAAATACAATTAATCCGCCGACCCAGCTGCCAAGATATGAAAGTATTATGGCAGCCTTATTACCGCTAGTGGTCTCTTTGTTAGCCTCATCATCGTAGTTTGTTTTTGCTGCTGCTTCCTCTGATTTTGTTTCTTTTTCCAAAGTTTACCTCTCTTTGTTTTTAAGATATTATAGAAGTTAATTATATTATACAAAAAATACTAATATCAATTGTTTCTTTTAGATTTTTACCGGTTAGATTTGCTTTTACTTCTACGAATCCAGTAACTTCTTTAATATACTCCAATGCTTTACTTAATTTGAGTTATCTCTATATAATCAACATTAATAGTAGTATATCCTGATTCTGATGTAGTTAAGGAATTTAATAATAGAAAAGATATTAGAATAATTAAGGATATACTGGCATGAGCTTTTATATGTATATTCCTTCTGAAGAGATTTGTTTTAGGGAATTCCAAGTGTTTCTTTTACCTGTTCTTTTGTCATGTTGGGTTTTAAGCGATTATCATATAATAAAGTAATTATTTCTCTATCTATCGAGGTATAGCTGATTGTATTTGTCCAACCCTGAAAGAAAATACTATCTTCATAGCGGTTTGAATCTTTCATTAATCCAAGACTTTGTGTTAGTTCTTCGCGAATTAAATGAGACCGTTCTTGCTGACTTAATCCTTCGGAAGCAATTAGAATCTTTGCAGTATACATGTAGCCACTTGAGTCCCACCAAACGTTGAAAAATCCCATGTTTCCCTGTACATAACTTGATAATATTAATGGAAATTGGTCCAATGTAGTAAAATAAATATCAATGTTTTGATTCTGATCAACTGTAATTAGTGAAATACTATTCAGTAAAGAGCTCAATTCATTAGCTACTTGATGTAGTGTATCTAAATCTGCACTTGTGGGTGTACCATTTACTTTAATTCTAACATCATCTTTCCATTTGTGTAAAAGGGGTAATGATGAACCATACTCGCTTCCAAAGGCGATCTCATAAAAATACTCTATAGTCTCATTGTTGCTGATAGAAGATTCTTGCACTTTTGTTTCTTGTTCTGTACATTCCCATTTAAGAGCTATAGAAGAAGATGCAGCACCTTCAGAATTAATTACGGTGGCATTGAGTAAATAATTCTCAGAAGAGTTGTTTAAATTAACTTGAGCTATATACTCACCCCAAGCACCATTAGAATCATCTTTTGAAAATTCCACATCAGGTATTGGATTTCCTGATACAATGGCTTTTACTCTGTAGTAACAGATACCATCTGATGACGAGTATATAGGGCCTTCATATACTTCAAGGGTAATTGTTGGCGCTTCTGCAGATACTGCCTCGTTCGAATGCTCTTCTTCTGGCGGGGTTTCTTTCTCCAGGGATCCTTCTTGATTTTTTTCAGATGATTTCTCTTCTGATGATGATTCTTCCCTGTGAAGTATATCCTCCTTCTCATCTTCGGAATTCACCACTTCTTCAGTATCTTTACTTTCTTTAGTAATATAAGTTGGGAATCCGCACTGGTTTGCTATAGCAGCTATAGAAAAAACACATATTATGGTTATTAAAGAAAAGACGATGAATAGTTTGTTTTTACTCATTGAATGTCTCCAGGATAAATTATAAAAAATAGTATATCTAATATTATTCTGATAAAAAGAATACAACTTTTAATTCATAATGTTAATTTTATTGAATAATTGGATACTAGATATGAAATATACGAGTTGCCGGGGATAATGGACTCGAACAAGCAATAATTTATTATAAGTACATTAAAAAAAAGTATTAGAATAAGTATTATGGTGTCCCTGGGCAGATTCGAACTGCCGACACCAGGATTAGGAATCCTGTGCTCTATCCATCTGAGCTACAGGGACACATATCTATTCTTAGAGGGACATACTTATTATCTCGTTCACCAGTTCTTCAAATGACATGCCTGCCTCCTGAGCTGCCATGGGAAGAAGACTGGTATCAGTCATGCCAGGAGAAGTATTAAGTTCCAGAACATAGGGTATTTTATCCTTTTTGTCAAGTATTATATCCACCCTTGATAGTATGTTGCATTTTAATGAATTGTGAACTGCTATAGCGGTTTCCTTTATTTTCTTTTCTTCAGAAGAAGATAATCTTGCAGGGACGAAATAATCTGTCTGGCCTATATTGGCCCTTGATTCAAAATCAAAGAATTCCTTTTTTGGGACTATTTCTACTATGGGTAGTGTCCGTGGCTTATCATTTCCGATTATGCTTACTGCAAGTTCTACCCCATCGATAAATTTTTCCAGTATTACTTTCTTGCTGTAACTTAAAGCATAAATTATAGCTTCGGGAAGACTTTCCTTATTATTTACTATCTTTATACCCAGTGCCGAACCCTGGGCTGATGGTTTTACCACGAGGGGAAAGCCTAATTTTTCGGTTATGAAGGGCAGCAGCTTTGATGACCCGAGCTCCCTGAATGAACTGGTGTTTAAGAAATAAAAGGGCGGGGTCGGTATTTTCTGGCTTTCAAATATTTGTTTTGAAACTATTTTATCAAAGCTTAAAACATTGGGATACACACCCGGCCCGGTATAGGGGATATCCAGCACCTCTAAAATTTCCTGTATAGTGCCGTCCTCACCATCTTTTCCGTGAAGGGCAATATAGGCAAGGTTAATTTTTTCAGAACTCAGATTGTTCACTATGGATTCATCAATATCCATTTTTATTACGTTGTATCCAAGTTTTCTCAGTGCATTTGAAATTTTTTCGCCACTTTTTATGGAAAATTCTCTTTCCAGGGACCTGCCTCCCATGAGCACAGCAATATTTTTTTTCATTTTCATCACTCTCATATAAATATTATAAACAATATTATTATTTAAAGCTTTTATATAGTTTAATTTTTTCTTTTATTATTCCGGCTAAAATTTTAATTCCTTTTTTTATTCTATCAGTATCTTCGGTACAGTAGGCAAGTCTTGCTTCGTTTAATCCTCTATTGTCTGCATAGAAACCGCTGCCCGGTACAAAAGCAACTTTATTTCTTACTGCGTCTGCCAGGATTTCTTTGGTATTAAGGAAATCCTGGATTTTTAGCCATATAAAAAATCCACCCACTGGTCTTGACCACTCTGTACCCCGGGGGAAATTCTCCTCAAGGCTGCTAAGCATGGCATCTCTTCTTTTAGAATATATGCTTTTAAATCTTTCTATGTTTTCCTGCCATGATGGGTCTGAAAAATATTCGTAGGCAATTCTCTGGGAGAGAGCGCTCACACAGAGTATGGTGGACTGGACCCCGAGTATTATTTTTTCCAGAATAGGGTGAGGCGCAACAATCCAGCCTATCCTCAGCCCGGGAGCAAGAAGTTTTGACAGAGTGCACAGATAAATTACATTACGGTTATCTCCATTTATGTCAAGTTCTTTTATGGTAGGTATTGACCTGCCCTCAAATCTCAGCATGCCGTAGGGGTTATCCTCCAGTATTATGGTTTTATATCTTTTTGCCAGTTCCAGAACTTTTTTTCTGCGTTCGAGGGTTAAGGTTACCCCGGAGGGATTTGAAAAGTTTGGAACCAGGTATATAAATTTGACCACAACTCCTTCTTTTTTGAACTCTTTTAATTTTTCTTCCAGAATGGACACATCTATTCCATGCTCATCAACAGGTATGCCTGTTATTTTTGCCTCGTAGGAGTTAAATGAATTTAGTGCCCCTGTATATGAAGGAGCTTCTGTAATTATAACGTCACCGGGGTTTATAAAAATCTTGGATAATAAATCCAGGGCATGCTGGCTGCCGGTGGTGGTAATAATGTCTTCTTCTACTGTATCCACTCCTTCCAGTTTCATTACTTCAATTAATTTAGTTTTAAGCGGGTAGTAACCATCGGAACCGCTGTACTGAAGGCTTACGGCTCCATCCGTTTTTATTATTCTCCTTATATATTTTTCCAGTCTTTCAAAACTTAAAGCCCTTACTTCGGGCAGCCCCCCTGAAAAAGATATTATATCCGGTCTTGCGGACAGGGAGAGTAAATCTCTAATTTCGGAAGAAACCATATATTTTGTTCGGTTTGAATAGAGATGCTTCCAATAATCAAATGTAATTTTTTTACTCATAAATTCAGGCTGTGGAAAGGATTTTAATATTATTACGTTTAAAATGTTTAATATATATTAAAAACTTTAAAAGTTCAAAAATATTTTGAAAGTTTAAACAATTATTTATAGTGTTATAATTATAAAACGAAAATTTTAAAAGATTTTTTAAAATCATTTTTATTTTTTATGAACCTAAATTTAAAAATTAAGAGCCTTTCATTCAGGCAATTAAAAAAGATAAGATTGGATTATCCACAGTGCGATTACTGGTTTGATTATGAACAAATTAGTTTTTTCAGGGAGCTGGCCGGGGTAAGAAATATAGTGGAGCTAAGAGGGCTTTTGAGGGGGAGCGTTTTTAGAAAAAATAATAAAAGAGATGAAAATAAAATTATTTCATTTAAGATTAACGGGGGTATAGTAAAAGGCGCTTTTACCGGCGACAGGTGCGTGGGGATTATCCTGGCAGGGAATTGCTGCCTTTTCCCCAGGCTTAGGAATTTTAATGTTTTTCCTCCTGATTTTAAAAGTGTTTTTATAGGATGCATTCGCGTAATTCCTGAATATAAAGATATGGGTGTTGATAAGAGGCTTTTAATTGAAGTTGAAAAAGAACTTATAATGGAAAAAGTAGAGGCAATAGAGTCTATTGGCAGGAGGATGGATGATGACCTGGATGAGGATGAGTATGAAAAAAGCCCGTTTATTCCTTTTAAGTTTCTTATAAATAATGGTTTTTACTTAAAGAAAAATGACCCTGCCTACCCGCTTTTAAGGCTGGATTTAAAAAACATAGCATTTGATCCGGTGGGTGATAAAGTACCGGTAGGAAAAGTAGCCCTTGAGAGGGATACAGGGGGTCCTTTTTTAGTTGTAAAGGATAGGCGGGATAAGTAAAAAAATAGGTAAGGAATTTTAATAGACAAAATAAATTAATTGTGCTAACATTCATAATTCAAATAAAAATGTTTGTTTGATAAGTTAAATATTTTTATAAAACCGGTGATCAGAAATAGTAAGCACTGCAAGCAGCATACAGAGAGCCGCTGAAGCTGAGAATGCGGCTGCCAGGCTGGTGTCTGAATGGGTCTGTGAGGTTTCTGGCTCAAATCTTTTTTAAATAGAGAGTAAGCCAGAACGGCTTCCTCCGTTATCACAGGATAGGATATTATTAAGTATCTAAATATTTTAAGTGCACATTGATACAGGCATGCAGTATAGTTTTTAATGTGAATAAGAGTGGCACCGCGGGAATTCAACCTCTCGTCTCTACAGGTTATTATGTAGCGATGGAGAGGTTTTTTATATTACGGGGCAGGTAATAAAAAAATTAAATATTAAAATCAATTAGTCAGGTTTAAAGAAAGGAGAATAAAATGGAAAAAAGGACCAAGTTTATACTGGATGAGGAAGAGATACCAAGGCAATGGTATAATATACAGGCAGATTTACCAAAACCTCTTCCTCCGGCTTTGCACCCGATTACCGGGAAACCCCTGACTCCTGATGATTTAGCACCGCTATTTCCCATGGAGCTAATAAAACAGGAAGTTAGCACAGAGCGCTGGATTGATATCCCAGATGAAGTAAGGGAAGTTTATAAATTATGGAGGCCCACCACTTTGTTCAGGGCACACAGACTGGAGAAAGTGCTGGATACCCCTGCAAAGATTTTCTATAAATACGAGGGGTCAAGCCCACCGGGGAGCCACAAGCCAAATACCGCTGTGGCTCAGGCTTATTACAATAAAAAAGAAGGCATCAATCGAATTACCACCGAAACCGGAGCAGGGCAATGGGGAAGTGCCCTTTCGTTTGCCGGCGCATGCTTTGATATCGAAATCAAAGTTTACATGGTAGCAATAAGCTATTATCAAAAGCCTTATCGGAGGATAATGATGGAAACGTGGGGCGGCAAGTGCGTACCCAGCCCGAGCAAAGATACTAAAGTGGGAAGGGACATGCTTGAAAGGGACCCGGATTGCCCGGGAAGCCTGGGGCTGGCAATTAGTGAAGCTGTAGAAGATGCCGTTAACCGTGATGATACGCATTATGCACTCGGCAGCGTGCTTAACCATGTTCTTCTGCACCAGACTGTAAATGGCCTGGAAGCAAAGAAACTGATGGAAAAAGCAGGTGAGTATCCTGATATTATTGTAGGATGTGTCGGCGGGGGTTCAAACTTTGCCGGTCTTTTCCTGCCATTTGTAAGGGATAAGATTGAGGGCAAAAAACCTGATTTACGGATAATAAATGTAGAGCCAACAGCTGCGCCTACTATGACCAGGGGACCTTATGCCTATGATTTCGGCGATACGGCAAAACTTGCCCCTATCATAAAGATGTATACTCTGGGGCATGATTTTATACCCGCACCCATTCATGCAGGCGGGCTTCGTTATCATGGCATGGCGCCAATAATATGTCATCTGGCTGACCTTGGTTTTGTAGAAGCAACGGCTGTTCCCCAGCTTCCTACGTTTGAGGCGGGGATAACTTTTGCCCGTTCAGAGGGAATCATCAGTGCCCCGGAAACAGACCATTGTATCAAGGTAGCTATCGACGAAGCATTAAAGTGCCGTGAAACGGGAGAGGCAAAAACTATACTCATAGCCCACAGCGGACACGGTCATGTGGATATGGCTGCATATGATGCATATCTATCGGGTAAGCTGGTAGATTATGAATACCCGAAGAAGAAGATAGAAGAAGCACTGAGTAAGTTACCGAAAGTTTAGCAGTTTACATATAATATTGTCCGGTGGAGGGATTTTAATCCTAAGACCCCTCCACTTTTCTTAAAAAAGTTATCTTAAAACTTATCATATTGTATAAAACTTTTTTATATATTGTTTTAAAGTCTGTCATCGGGAATAGAAAGTAAAAAAGTTAAATAGCTCATACTAAAAATTTCTACTTGATTTTTTTCTATTTACTCTATATATTAGAATAAAATTTCATTTTGAATTAGTAAGGGCATAAATAAGAGGGTTTCTCCAAATTAATCATGTCTCAAGTTTCTAAAAATATTATTTTATAAGCTTGATTTATATATTTAAGACAGTTTTTTTAAACCTGAAATAAATAGCGCAATAAAAAAATCCTTTTTAAAATATATTTGGTAGCTTAGAGAAATTAATGGTATATGGTTAATCAGGCAGGGTTTGACCTGACTTTTTTAAATAATATCCTGTTATATCTGCTAAATAAAATATCAGGCGGAATTTTAATAGGTTATGAACATTAGAAAAAAATCAGTGATTTAAATAAGAAAGGAGCCCGACTACGAAAGGAGTATCTATAAATGGATAAGTTAGAGGAGCTAAACAGGGAATTTCTTGATGGCAAGGTTCTGGCCGATTTGAAAGCAATTGCAAGGCAACTTGATATTCAGGGAGTTTCAAAATTAAAGAAAGAAGAATTGATACAAAAAATACTGGAAGAAGTATCTAATAATGGCATGGAATCTGCCATGTCCCCGCTGGAGGAAAGTACTGTAGCCAAAAAAGAAACTGAAGAAAGAGCTTTTGAAGCCGGGAGAAAAGAAAAAGAGGAGCCGGAAGAATCAGTAGAAAAAAAGATGGGAGAAAGGGCCGGAAGAAAATCTCGCAAAAAAGAGGAATTTGAACTATATAAGGAGAGAATGAAAGGAATACTGGACATACTGGCCGACGGTTACGGGTTTTTGAGAACCAGTGGTTATCTTGCCGGTCAAAATGATATATATGTTTCCCAGTCACAGATTAGAAGATTTCGCCTGAGGCAGGGGGATGAAGTATACGGGCAGGTCCGTCCGCCGAAAGAAAGTGAGAAATACAATGCTTTGCTCAGGATAGAGAAGGTAAACGGGGAAGACCCTGAATTTATAAGAGGAAGGGTTCCCTTTGAAAAATTGACCCCTGTATATCCTATGGATAGGCTGAGATTGGAGACAGATGAGTCGGATAATATCTCTCCCAGGATAATAGATTTAATTGCCCCCATAGGAAAGGGACAGAGGGGCCTTATTGTATCTCCTCCAAAAGCGGGCAAGACAACTATATTAAAGGACCTTGCTAATAGCGTCTCTACCAATAATCCCGAGGTATATATTATAGTACTTCTTATTGATGAGAGGCCCGAGGAAGTAACTGATATGGAGAGGTCTGTAAAAGGAGAGGTAATAAGTTCCACCTTTGACCAGCCATCTGATAATCACATACAGGTTGCAGAACTGGTACTTCAGAGGGCAAAAAGGCTGGTTGAGCATGGTAAAGATGTGTTAATACTTCTGGATAGCATAACCCGTCTGGCGCGGGCTTACAATCTTTCTATTCCCGCAAGCGGCAGGGTTTTATCCGGAGGAGTTGATTCTTCGGCTCTGTTCCCGCCCAAGAGATTTTTTGGCGCGGCGAGGAATATAGAAGATGGTGGGAGCCTGACCATACTGGCGACCGCGTTAATTGACACCGGTAGTAGAATGGATGATGTTATATTTGAAGAATTTAAAGGTACCGGTAATATGGAAATTAATCTTGACAGGAAACTTGCGGATAAGAGGATCTTCCCCGCTATTGACATAACGCGTTCGGGCACCAGGAAGGAGGAGCTTCTTATGGATAAAGAAGAGGCGGCTACTGTGTGGAAACTGAGAAGATTGATTTATGAAAAAGAACCCGAGGTAGCTCTGGAACAATTGATAGATTATATTAGGAACACAAAATCAAATGGTGATTTTCTAAAAGCAATAAAGGCAAGTTTTGATAAAGAGAAAAAAATGTAAAAATTTTTAATGTTCTGAGTTACAGAATTAAGATTCTAATATTTTTTATTCATTATTTAATTTTTATAGTTCTATGTAAATGATTTTACCCTCTAATTTATGTTTACGATTGGAGGTATTTGTGTTAACATTTAGGATTTGAAATAATTAAGAAGAAATGAGATAGATAAATTAAAGGATAATAACCAATAATAGTAAGGATTTACAGAAATGAAGAAAGGCATACATCCAGAATATTATGATTGTACCGTTACCTGTTCCTGTGGGAATACTTTTAAGACCAGGTCTACAAAAAAGGAAATAAGAGTTGAGATATGCTCAAAGTGCCACCCATTTTACACAGGGAAGCAAAAACTGGTTGATTCCGGTGGCAGGGTAGAGAGATTCAAGAAGAGAATGGTAAAATCAAAGAAGTAAAAGGGGTACTTTTATGAAAGTGAGTCTGATCAGGTATACCCCGGAACCGGAGAAGACAGTGGCTCTGGCTGCGAAACTCTGTTATTCACCTGTTGGTGTGGATGAGCTAAGTGACGAGCTCAGCAGAGAACAAATAGAAAAGCTGGTAAGATTTGTGATAAAGAGCGGCCATCACAGTACGGTAGAGCATATAAGTTTTACTTTTGCGATTGAAGGGGTGTCGAGGGCTCTGACCCATCAGCTGGTAAGGCACAGGATTGCATCATACAACCAGCAGTCTCAGAGATATGTAAAGCTCGGGGACAATTTTGAGTATATTACCCCGCATTCCATTTTGGATGATAGGGAAAGCAAAAAAAAATATGATAAATTAATTTCAGATATGCACAGTCTCTATATAGAGTTTCTTGATAGAGGAATTGAAGCAGAAGATGCGAGATATATTCTTCCCAATGCCACAGAAACAAAAATAATTGTGTCTATGAATGGCAGGGAACTTCTGCATTTTTTTACCCTGAGGTGCTGCAACAGGGCACAATGGGAAATCAGGGAAATGGCAATAAAAATGTTAAAGCTGGTAAAAAAAGTGGCACCTGTAGTTTTTGAAACAGCCGGCCCTGCCTGCCTGAGAGGGCGCTGTCCCGAGGGAAAATATATATGTGACGAACCTCCAAAGGCGAGTGATTTTGATGTCTGAGGCTAGATATCAAATTGGGGGGCAGGCAGTTATTGAGGGTGTTATGATGCGCAGCAAAAATTTCTGGGCTGTGGCGGTAAGGAAACCCGATAAGTCCATCACTACAAAGTTATTCAAGCAGGGTACTTTAAGCGGCAGGCATAAAATTTTAGGCTTTATGTTTATCCGGGGGATGGCAGTGATTGCCGAGAGCATGTCACTGGGTTTCAGGGCTTTAAGCCTTTCTGTTAATGAGGCCACCGGTCAGGATATAAAATTTTCCAAAAAGGAGATGTTTATATCCGTGTTAATTGCTGTTGCATTTACGGTAGGTGTATTTTTTGTACTTCCAACTTTAATCGGAAAAACTTTTTCAAGTTTCATACCCAATGTTCTGCTATATAATCTTGCTGAGGGACTGATTAGAATTATTTTTTTTCTGGCATATATTTTAATAATTGCACAGCTCAGTGACATAAAAAGAGTATTTCAGTATCACGGAGCGGAGCACAAAACTATACAGGCTTATGAAAACGGAGAAGAGCTGAAACCCGAGAATGTAAAAAAATACACCACACTGCATGCAAGATGTGGTACGAATTTTTTAATGATTGTAATGATAGTGGCCATATTTGTGTTTGCTCTTATTGGAAAGCAGACAATATTATGGAGGATTTTATCAAGAATACTTTTAATCCCGGTTATTGCCGGTATTTCATATGAATTTATAAGGCTTGCCGGGAAATTTAGCCATAAAAAATGGGTCAGAGTATTTTTTTATCCGGGGCTGTTGCTGCAGAAGATTACCACAAGAGAACCTGATAAGAGCCAGTTAGAAGTGGCGATAGCGTCATTTAAAGCAGTTGAGGAAGCAGAAGAGGCACTAAAGGCAGAATAAAATGTCAGTATTATTGGATATATTAAAAAAATACGAGGATAACTACACTAAACTAACCAGCAAGCTCACAGAACCTGAAATTTCCCAGAATCCAGATAAGCTAAAAGAATTTGGGATAAAAATAGCCGGGATGGAAGAGTTAGTAAATATAACGAAAAAATACAGGGGGGTTCTTTCTTCCATAAAAGAGGTTGAGGAGATGCTCAAAGAGGAGCATGAAGAGGAAATGAAAAGTTTCTTGAGAGATGAGCTTAAGGAAAATATTGATAAAAAGCAGAAACTGGAGAAAAAGATAAAAATGCTGTTAACCCCCAGAGATCCCGATGATAAGAGAAATGTTATAGTAGAAATCAGAGCAGGAGCCGGAGGGGATGAGGCAGCTTTATTTGCTGAAGTTCTTTACCGGTTATATACAAAATACGCGGAGAGCCGGAAATGGAAGTATGCCACGCTCAGCTCAAATGCTACTGGAATCGGTGGATTTAAAGAAATAATATTTGAGATTGAGGGTGAGAATGCTTATGGAACCATGAAGTATGAGTCAGGGGTTCACAGAGTGCAGAGAGTTCCTGCTACCGAATCACAGGGGAGAATCCACACTTCAACAGCTACAGTTGCCGTGCTTCCGGAAGCCGAGGAAGTGGATATTAAAATAGAACCTAACGATTTAAGAGTGGATGTTTTTCGCTCCAGCGGGCCCGGGGGTCAATCCGTAAATACCACTGACTCGGCGGTAAGAGTAACCCATATCCCCACCAGTATGGTGGTAACCTGTCAGGATGAAAAATCCCAGCTTCAGAATAAGGAGAAAGCCTTAAAGATATTGAGGGCAAGGCTCAAGGAAGAAGAGGAACGGAAAAAGACAAGCGAGCAGGATGAGAAAAGAAGGATGCAAATCGGTTCCGGGGATAGAAGCGAAAGAATAAGAACTTATAATTACCCGCAGGGCAGGGTGACCGACCACAGAATAAATTTAACATTATATAAGCTTGATGAAATTCTTGAGGGTGACCTGGAGCAATTAACTGTACCGTTAAAGAATGCTGATAATGAGAAGAAGATTGAAAAGATAGGGGTTTAGGCAATATTTGCAAATATGGAATATAAAAAGCATCCTGGAGTGGGCTATAAATTATTTTAAAAGCAGAGACATCAGCCAGCCCAGATTGTCTGCGGAGCTGCTCCTTAGCTCCGTTGTTAATCTGGACAGGATGAATCTATATCTAAACTATAACCGGGTTTTAAACAAAAATGAACTTGCTTTATACAAGAAATATATATTAAAAAGATTAGAAAAAGTCCCGATTCAGTATATCTTAAGCGAAGCGTATTTCAGGAAAATAAAACTTCATGTAGACGATAGAGTATTAATTCCCAGGTCCGAAACAGAACTGATAGTGGATAAGGCTTTCCAGATTCTAAAGGAAAATTACGGTAAAAAGAAAATTAATATCATGGAGATTGGCACCGGAAGCGGTGCTATTTCAATAAGTATCGCCTATGAAATTTCGGGTGAATTAAAAATACCGCCAGAGCTATGGGAGATAATAGCAACTGATAATAATCAGGGCGCGCTAGAGGTAGCGGAGAAAAATGCCGGGGATGTTCTGGGAAGTAGTGAGAATGAAAGAGTAAAATTTATCGAATGCGACCTGCTGCCTGCGGAGGATTCTGATTTTTCCAGGAAATATAAAAATAAAATTAATCTTATAATCTCAAATCCGCCTTATATTTCAGAAGAAGATTATAAGAAACTGCCGTCTGAAGTAAAAGATTATGAGCCCGAGGGCGCTCTTCTGGCAGGTAAAACCGGTCTTGAGGTATATGAGAAAATTCTTTATAAGGTAAAACCTTATATTTCCACTGATTTTTGTTACATTCTGTTTGAGATTGAACAGACAAAAAGAATTCCTCTGGAAAAAATAGCTAAAGATATTATTAAACCCTCAGAAATTACTGTGGATGAAGATTATAATCAGAGAGACCGGATTATGGCTATTAAAGTTTAAAAAAATATGAGGTTTAATAGAAATAAGTTCACAGGAATAAATCCTGCCAGTAAAATAATGACTTAATAGAACCCGGATAAACAAAATTTTTCTTAAAAGAAAACTATTTTTGGATTATAATGCAGCTTTGTGTTGTTTTTTAAGGATTTGTTTTTTTAAATTCTGGGTGGTAGGATTTTATTAATTTTAATTTAACCGGTATAAGAGAATAAGAATGAACCATGCTTTGATTGCCATTATAATTTTTATATTAACTTATGTGTTTATTGCAACGGAGAAAGTAAACAGGACCGTAGTTGCATTTATCGGTGCATTGCTTCTGATTTTGTTTAATATTTTTGACGTGACCGAGGCAGTGGGTTTTATAAGCTGGGATACAATCGGACTTTTATTTGGCATGTTTATTATTGTGGCCGCTTTATCCGATGCCGGATTTTTTACCTTTTCAGCTCTTGTACTTGCAAGATGGTTAAAATACTCCCCGGTTAAAATATTTATATTTTTCCCCATTATGACAGCGTTCCTGGCAGCTTTTATGGACAGTGTTACTGTAATGCTCTTTTTTGCCACGCTTACCTATGAAATCTGCAAAATAATAAAAATGGATGCAGCACCGCTGATAATTACGGAAGTAATGCTGGCCAATATCGGGGGCTCTTCTACTATGGTGGGTGATCCGCCAAATGTAATCCTGGGTCTGAAACTCGGGTATTATTTTAATGATTTTGTAATTCACAATGCTCCCATAGCTATAATTGCCGGGGCGTTTACACTTTTTTATTGCTACATGGTAAACCGTAAATCTATTTTGTCCATTAAGAAGGTACCTGAGAAGGGAATGAGTGAAATGGACCCTGCGGAAGCAATAGAAGACAGGAAACAATTTAAGGTTGCATTTGCTGCTCTGGTAACGGCAATCTTATTTTTAGTTGTTCATAATTATATAGATAAATATATTCATATCCCTCTTACAGCACCTCTGGCTGCAATGGTTCCTGCTTTTGTCATGCTGGCCGTACTTGGTAAGAGGTCGGAGAGGATTATATCAAAAGTAAATTATGAAGTGATATTATTTTTTATGGGGTTATTCGTGGTTGTAGGAGGACTCGAGCACACCGGGGTAATAAAAATAGCCGCGGACTTCATAACCAATCTTTTCAGGGGAAATCATGTGGAGTTTTTGAGCACCCTGGTATGGGGCTCAGGTATAGCCAGTGGAGTTATTGACAATGTTCCATTTGCTCTTTCAATGGCCAGTATTCTGGAAAATATTGCCTTATATGCCGGAATCCCCGCATTATCAATTATGGTATGGGCGACATCACTGGGCGCAGATATAGGAGGCAATTTCTCTCCCATAGGTGCTTCGGGTAATGTGGTGGCATATACTGCCATGGAGAACAGAGGTCAGTCAATTGGATGGGGAAGATGGTTAAAGCTTTCCGTCCCGGCTACTATTATTGCTCTGGCTGTTTCTAATATCGGGATTTTCATAAAGTACATTACCGGATTCTTCTAATAAATGTAATATCTGCATGCACAGTTAAAAATTATCCTTTAACTTTATATCATAAGAAGGTAAAATTGTGCCTTTGAGTGAAATGTAAATATAAGGAATGATTGCGTATAAATTAAGGGCGGGGTTTAATTGAATAGAGAAAATCAAAATGTAGGAGATTTAAGAAATAAGAAGATAGGAAGGCTGCTGGCAAAGCTTGCCATACCGACTACGATAGCCATGATTGCCAACAGTCTATATAATATTGTTGATACTATTTTTATTGGCAAAGGTGTCGGAACCCTTGCTATTGCAGGTATAGGCATAGTATTTCCGATACAGATGATAGTAATGTCTCTCGCCCAGTTAATAGGCCTGGGTTCGGCTTCCATGATTTCCAGATATCTTGGCAGGAAAGATTATAAAAATGCTGCAAATGTTGCCGGAAATTCTTTTTTATCTATAGCGATTCTCGGAATAGCAGTTTCTGCGGTAGTTTTTATATTTATGGGACCAATATTAAAATTGTTTGGGGCTTCAGAAAACATACTGCCCTATGCAGGGCAATATCTTTCCATAATAGTGTTTGGATTTATTTATTTTCCTTTTATGGTGTCAACAAATAATATTATCAGGGCAGAAGGCGATGCCAGGAATTCAATGCTAATAATGTTGCTTGCCACTGGATTGAACATTGTTCTGGACCCGATATTTATCTTTGGATTCAACATGGGAATAAGGGGCGCAGCTTATGCAACTATAATTTCTCAGTTTGCAGGTTTTATATTTGCGGTGTCTTATTATTTGAGAGGTAAAAGCATTTTACCGGTTAAAATCAATTGTTTTAAGTTAAAGTTTTCCATTATTAAGGAAATGACCGGGCTTGGTTTTGCTTCATTCATAAGGCAGGTAAGTGCAAGTTTTCTGATAATAATTGTAAATAATTCTTTGAATCTGTATGGAGGAGATATTTTTATTGCCGCGTATGCAGTTGTAAACAGGATATTTATTTTTACCGCTATGCCGCTTTTTGGTGTAGTTGCGGGGGTGCAGCCGATAATTGGTTATAACCACGGGGCTGATAATACGAAAAGAGTCAGGCAGGCTTTAAAGGTCTCCATACTTTCTACTGTAGCGGTAGGCAGTTTTTCCTTTCTGATATTTATGATATTCCCTTCCCATATTATCAGTATATTCAGCAATGACAGCGAGCTTATCTCAATTGCAGTTTTCCCTTTAAGGATGATAACACTTCTATTTCCATTCCTGGGCTCGCAGTTTATAGGTGCGGGATTTTTCCAATCTATTGGTAAAGCGGCACCATCCATTATCCTGTCTATGAGCAGGCAGATATTGTTTCTAATTCCATTGATACTGCTGATGCCTCTGCTACTGGGCATTAATGGCATATGGATATCTTTTCCCATAGCAGATATTCTGGCAATAATACTTACCGGGATATTCCTTTACAGGGAATTAAAGAGGATAGGCAGGCCAGATAAAATGGACCCCCTGTGCCAGAATACTTAAAGAAATATACTGGTTTTAGCTGTTTTTTAAGTCAGGTGCTGTACTAAAACTGTGGGGTTGTTTTATTGGCTCTTTTTTATTACCGGTTTAAATGTAACAAAGAATTTTTCTCATTTCATTGAATAGTTCCGGGGTGTTTTTGGGTAAGGAAGATTCAATAGTTTGAAAAAAATATAAAAATGGTTATAATATGTTTTTGCGGTAGGAAAGGTAAAATATAAAAACGGTTCCTGAAAATTTAAAATTGATTAAAACGTCGCGGGGTGGAGCAGTCTGGTAGCTCGTCGGGCTCATAACCCGAAGGTCATAGGTTCAAATCCTATCCCCGCTACCAAATTCTGAAGCTGCACTGCGTGTATCCAATACCATTTATTTTAAAATCTTGTATTTCTTCGTTTTTTTGCCCGGTTGATATTCCCACAGATAGGATATTTTTATTAAAATTGATTTTAAATTATAATTTAGTAATGTATTTAAAAAAATGTTTATGGCTGTTGTCTATTTTAAAAATTGATATAAGTAGTGTTTTTTTGATGAAGTTTAGTTTTAATGATGGATATTATTTTTTATAAAAATAAAAGATACAAGACTTCAATAAGGAATATTATATTAACGGTGATAGCCCTTTTTTTATTTTTTAATTTGAGTGCGTGCAGCATCCTTTCAGATATAGAAGGTTTTTACAGGGAAAAGTTTCTGGCGGAGGGTGACATGGAAGGGGCAGTGGAGACAGTAAATGAATTTTTTGATTTGCTTATAGATAAAAATTACGGGCAGGCATACAAATACTTGAGCAGTGAAGATAAAGCAGGCGCCGGGGTTGATGAATTCAGTGATGAATTTAAAGATGTTACGGATATTGTTTCCATAGAGGTTAAGTGGGTGGAGATTAAAAACAATATAGCCATAGTGTGCATAGACCTCACTGATTCTTATGATGGAGAAGAAAAAGTTTATAGGGACATTGAAGTCTCACTGTTAAGGGAGGAAGACGATAGCTGGGGTATAGTGTTCTGGAAATAAGGTTGGCCGGGGCTAAAAGATGGGATATGAAAATTATTTTTATAAAATAAAAGCTAGAAGGGCACAAATTGAAAGTACTATTTTTAGGAGACATTTTTGGGAAACCGGGAAGGGAAGTTTTAAAAAATAAGCTGGCGTCAATTTTAGAGGAGAATGATATAGATTTTGTGATTGCCAATGGAGAAAATGCGGCGGGAGGCATAGGAATCACTCCGGTTATCTGTAAGACACTGCTTGGAAACGGCATAGATGTTGTAACTTCGGGGAATCATATTTATAAGAAAAAGGAAATATATGATTATATCCAGGAGCAGCCGCGTCTCCTGAAGCCGGCAAATTTTCCTCCATCAACTCCGGGTAATGGTTATTATATAACTTCTGACAGGAATGATAATAAAGTTGCAGTCATAAATATCTGCGGCAGGATATTTGTGGATTATTATGACTGCCCCTTCAGGTGTATGGATAAAATATTGAGCCATATTAAAGGTGAGGCCCCGGTGATAGTGGTGGATTTCCACGGTGAGGTCACTTCTGAAAAAATCGCCATGGGGTGGTATCTTGATGGAAGAGTAAGCGCGGTTCTGGGTACGCATACGCATGTACAGACCGCCGATGAGAGAATTCTGCCCGGTGGGACTGCTTATATTACCGATGTGGGCATGGTTGGGCCTCATAATTCGGTTATCGGGGTGAAAAAGGAAAATATCTTAAAAAGGTTTTTAACCATGATGCCCCAAAAATTCACAGTTTCGGATGATGGCTATATGATTAATGCAGTTATAATTGATATTGATAAAAAAAGCGGGAGGGCAAACAGTATAAAAAGATTAAATTTAATCTTTGACAGTATCTAATAATAACCCGGTGATTTCAGGCTCTGAGACGGGACAGGATAAAATGAACTTTAAAATTGCAGATATAAAAGATGGTGGGTTTTTGGGAGATAGGGTTATCCTGAGCGCGTTAAAAACTATGGAGTCCAGCAATATGATAAAAAGGGGTGACAGGATATTAATCTCTGTTTCAGGGGGACCCGATTCTACATTTTTAACTTACTTATTTTACCTTTTGCGGCCGGCTTTAAATTTGACCCTTTTTGGTTTCTGCCTTGACCATATGACCAGGGATGGTGAATCCACAAAAGATTCATTATTTGTAAAGAAAATGTATAAGGAATTAGACATTAAGTTATTCCAGAAAAGAATAAATGTAGAAGAATGGTGCAGGTTAAAAAGGATTTCTTTCGAAAAGGGTGCAAGGGAAATAAGGCTGCGGGAGCTAATGGAGATTTCAGAGGAAAACAATATTGATAAAATTGCCACGGGCCATAATGCAGATGATGACATAGAAACTTTTTTTATGCACCTGTTAAGAGGAGCGGGCACCAGGGGTATTTCTGGTATAAAGCCTGTGGCCGGTAAGTTTATCAGGCCTCTTATTGAAATATCAGGGAAAGACATTAATTCTTATCTTGATAGGAAAAAGATATCTTATTGTGTGGATAGAACCAATATAGAGAATATATATTTTAGAAACAGAATAAGAAATATACTGGTTCCTTTTATTGAAAAGCATTTTGGTGGTTCTTTTAAAAGGAATGTTTCAAGGTCTTTATTTATTTTAAAGGATGAGGATAATTTTCTGGGCGAGTATTCTTCTTCAAAGATTAAAGATATTTCCTCTGTAAAAAAAGATGCGGCCGGTAAAAGTACTGTATTTATAAAAATACCTGTTTCAAAAATAATGGAGGAGAATATAGCCATCCGCAGGAGGATTATAATGTCGGCGATAGAAATGATAAACGGCAGCCTGGAAAATATAAGTTTTAAGAATGTAGATGATATTTTAGGGATTTGCAAATCAGGAGGGGAAAGCAAGACTGCCCGGCCCGCGGGGAATATCAGAGTTTTAAAGATAGGAAGCTATATATATTTTATTAATATCAGTTATCCGGATTTTCTGCCGGATGAATTTAAATTTTTTTTCAAAAAGGATGCGGATATAAAAGAAAGAGAGGAAAATAAAAAGATAAGGGTAAAAATCGGCGCCAGAATGAGGCTAAAATATTTTAACCTTACATTGTCAGCTGTACTTTTAAAATATGATAGAGATACAATAAAATTAAAACAGTGCAAAAATATGGAAGCTTTTATAGATTACGGTAAAATTAAGTCTCCCATTGTGGTAAAGAGATGGGAAAAGGGGGATAAGTTCTATCCCCTGGGCATGGAAAAGGAAAAAAAGTTGCAGGACTTTTTTGTTGATAATAAAATCCCCCTGCATTTGAGAAAACTAATCCCGATATTTATAGATAAAGAAAAGATTATCTGGGTAGGCGGTTACAGGATTGATAACAGGGTAAAAGTAACCGGTGGAACCAGTGAGGTTTTGCACGTAAAGTTGTTTTAAAATTAAATTTTATGTGATTTAATAAAAAAAATATTTAATATAATTATTCAATACAATTGGAGTAACGGTGTTGTATAAATTTGAAAAAATAGATGGTGAGAAGGTATTTGAATGCGGCAATACCAGGATAAAGATACTTATTAGTGAAAGGGAACTTTCCAGAAGAGTAAGGGAGCTGGGCCAGGAGATTACAAGAGATTATAAGGATAAAAACCCTGTTTTGATATCTGTTTTAAGAGGCTCTTTTATATTTGTTGCTGATATTTGCAGGGAAATAAAGATACCGGTTACTTTTGATTTTATGGCTGTATCAAGTTACGGAGATTCAAAGGTAAGCTCCGGTATTGTAAGGATAACCAAAGACCTTGAGTTTAGCATTGAAAACAGGGATGTAATAATAATAGAGGATATAGTTGATTCCGGCAGGACGCTGAATTACCTGGTAAAGAACCTGAAGGCAAGAAATCCAAAAAATATGGAAGTCTGCGCTCTTCTGGATAAGAATGTTCCCAGAAAAACAGTAAATAAAATAAAATATAAAGGGTTTGATATTCCAAATAAGTTTGTGGTAGGATATGGTCTTGATTTTGCAGAGAAATACAGGAATTTCCCTTTTATAGGGTATATTGAAAATGAATAGTAATTATATTATTATCTAAAAAGTGATAAAAGATAAGGAGTTGTTATAAAATTTGAAAAATAATAAAGGATTTGATAAAAGAGCATTAAAAAATATTGCTTTGCTAATATTGCTTGTAGTAGTGGTTTTTTTGATTTTAAGAAACCCTCTATTCCTTGCATCTCCTGTTGAAGAATTTAATTTAAATGAGTTTGTTGAGGCGGTAGAGAATGACAGGATAAGCACCGCAACACCCATGACAATTAAGGGAGAGGATAATGAAATAGAAGGTGAATTAAAGGATGGAACCAGATTTAAGGTGTCATTCTTAGAAGATTATAATGTTACCCAGTTGTTGCTTGATAATGGTTTACCTTTCAAGGTAGATAATCAGGGTCAATCAATATGGATACAGATTCTGGTCAGTGCGATACCTTTTGTTATAATGTTTGGCCTGATCTTCTTTATGATGAACCAGCTTCAGGGCGGAGGCTCCAAAGTACTCCAGTTTGGTAAAAGTAAAGCAAGGTTGGTGGGTAAAGGTAAAAAGAGGGTGACATTCAAAGATGTTGCGGGAGTTGATGAGGCTATAGAAGAGTTAAGAGAGATTGAAGAATTTTTGGAGAATCCGAATAAGTTCAAGGCCATGGGCGCAAAAATTCCCAAGGGTGTTCTGTTGTATGGCCCGCCGGGAACCGGTAAAACACTTCTTGCAAGAGCAGTAGCCGGAGAAGCCGGTGTTCCTTTTTATAGTATAAGTGGCTCAGAATTTGTTGAAATGTTTGTTGGCGTGGGCGCCTCCAGGGTGAGGGACCTTTTTAACCAGGCAAAAGCAAATCAGCCGGCAATAATTTTTATGGATGAGATTGATGCAGTGGGAAGACATAGAGGCGCCGGACTGGGTGGAGGACATGATGAGAGGGAGCAGACTCTAAATCAGTTACTGGTTGAAATGGACGGGTTTGATATAGAGAGCACTGTTATATTAATTGCTGCTACAAATAGGCCCGATATCCTTGACCCCGCACTTCTGAGGCCCGGAAGATTTGACAGGCAGATTGTAGTAGACAGGCCGGACTTACTGGGCAGGGAAGGAATACTTAAAATACATGCAAGAGGTAAACCACTGGATAAGGGAGTTAATTTAAAAACCATAGCCAAGGAGACACCTGGATTTACGGGTGCCGACCTTGCCAACCTGTTTAATGAAGCTTCTCTGCTGGCAGCAAGGCATAATAAGAAAAAAATATCTATGTTTGAGATAGAGGAAGCAGTGGAAAGGGTGATAGCCGGCCCCGAGAAAAAGACGAGAATTATATCAGAAGAGGAAAAGAGAATAATTGCATATCATGAGAGCGGGCACGCAATACTTTCCTATGTTCTGCCACATACCGACCCAATACATAAGATATCTATAATATCAAGAGGAAGGGCGCTCGGATACGTGATTACTTTACCCGAAGAAGACAGGTTTTTAAAGTCAAAAAGAGAACTTATAGATAATATTACCCAGCTTCTGGGGGGCAGGGTAAGTGAAGAAATGAATTTTAATGATATAACCTCCGGGGCTCAAAATGATCTGGAGAGAGCTACAAAGATTACGAGAAAAATGATTACCGAATATGGTATGAGTAAAAAGCTCGGGCCGATTACTTTCAAGGGGGAGGAGGACGAGGTATTCCTGGGCAAGGAGATTGCTTCAAGGCCGCATTACAGCAATGAGGTAGCCTCTGCAATAGATGAAGAAGTTCGTAACATAATTATGGATTGTTACGAAAATGCAAAGAAGATACTCATGAAAAATAAGAAGACCCTGGATGTTCTTGCCAGTGAGTTAATGAAGAAGGAAACTCTGACCAGAGAAGAAATCCTTAAGATATTATCAAAAGTAGAAAGCAAAAAAGTTAAGAGGGTAGAGCAGATAAGAGATGAGAAAGAAGCTTCAAAAATAAAGGAAAAAGCAACCAGAAGTTCAAAGAAAAAATCCGTAAAGGCAGCTGAAAAAAAATAGGGGTAAAGCTTTAACCCGGTTAGTTCTCAAAATATTTTTTAGCTTTTTAGTTTAATCGCTTATTATTTACGATATAATTTCTTTAAAATTATTTTATTTTAGATAGGAGTTTTCCTTTGGATAAAAAGATGATAGAAGAGGGAGTAAGGTTAATAATAAAGGGTATTGGAGAGGATATCAATAGAGAAGGGCTCAGGAGAACGCCGGAAAGAGTGGCGGATATGTATGAAGAAATATTCAGCGGGATCGGGAAGGAACCTTCCAGTGAGCTGGGCCCGGAGTTTGATGAGAACCACGACGAAATGATACTGGTAAAAGATATCCCCTTCTATTCGGTATGCGAACATCACATGGTCCCATTTGTTGGCAGGGCCCATATAGCTTATATCCCAAATAAAAGTGGAAAAATTATAGGTCTGAGTAAACTTGCGCGTGTATTTGATGTGGTTTCTAAGAGACTGCAAATTCAGGAAAGACTTACTACAATAGTGGCCGAAACCATAATGAGCAAAATCAAACCAAGGGGAGTTCTGGTCATAGTTGAGGCCGAGCATTTATGTATGAGCATGAGGGGCGTAAAGAAACCAAATACTTTAACCGTAACTTCTGCAGTCAGAGGAATATTCAGGGAGAATCCTGCTTCAAGAGCCGAGGCAATGGCGCTAATAAACCAGAAAAAATAATATATGAAATTTAAAATAAGGGCACTAACTCTAAAAAACCGGCAGGAGGGCTTAAAGGAATACAGAAAGATTGGAGCTACACTTGCCGGCTCTGACATAATGGTAAGAAAAATATTCCCGCTTTCTATAAAGATCAGAGGAATAAATTCAGTTGGTGCAAATATATTAAAACAGGAAATGCTTGCCAGGGGCGGGGACGTGGTTACTTCCGTTGACACGCTTTTAGAGAAAAATAAAATAGTAGATATTATTATTCAGGGAAACACGGTCAGCATTAAAAGTATGATTGGAAAGATTAAATCCCAGCCTTTTGGTCTGAAAGAATTGGCAGTTGAGCTAAAAAGCTATATGGATAGATTAAATAAGCTGGAAAAAGGCAGGCAGCTAATAATTGATAAGAAAAAATTTAATCTGAATAAGCATGTAGTGATAATGGGAATATTAAATGTTACACCCGATTCTTTTTATGACGGAGGATATTATTTTAAGAAAGATAAGGCGTATGCGAGGGCAGAGGCTATGGCAGGCGAAGGCGCCGATATAATTGATGTGGGGGGCATGTCAACCAGGCCGGGTTCTCTTCCTGTAAGTCAGGAGGAAGAAATAAAAAGAATTATACCTGTAATAAAATATATAAAAAAAAATTATGATGTTTTAATATCTGCCGACACTTACCGCTCTGAAGTGGCTGAAAGGGCAATAGATGCGGGAGCCCGTATTATAAATGATATAAGCGGGCTTTCAATGGATAGTAAAATGCCGGGGATAATTGCAGGCAGGGATGTTTCAGTAATTATAATGCATATTAAAGGGACTCCCGAGAATATGCAGAAAAATCCGGTGTATAAAAATGTGATAGATGAAGTATATGACTATCTCGAAGAAAGGGCTGATATGGCAATAAATTCGGGAATAAAGCATGTCAGGATAATTGTGGACCCCGGGATAGGATTTGGGAAAACGCTGGAGCATAATCTGGAAATAATAAATAAGATTAATGAATTTAAAATGCTGGGATATCCGGTAATGGTGGGAGCATCCAGAAAATCTTTAATCGGGGGCATACTCGGCCTGCCGGTTGAAGAACGTCTTGAGGGGAGTCTCGCTGTTGCGGTTTACTCGGCCATAAATGGGGTAGATATTCTGAGGGTGCATGATGTAAAGGAAACTGTGAGGGCTATAAAAGTTGCAAAGAGAGTAATTGATGGGTTTTAAAGTTAACTGGATTGGCGCCGTTTAATTTAATTATTTATTATCTTTATTTACGGGATGTTTAAAATAATAATAAAAAATCTTAATTTATTTGGATACCACGGGGTCAGGGATAGCGAGAAAAAAAGTGGCCAGAATTTTTGTTTTAATGTTGAAATTGATTTTAAAGAAGATAATCTTTTAAACAGTGATAATTTAGAGGACACCCTGAATTATTCCCAGGTTATAAAAATTTTAAAGGATATAAATAGTAATCAGAGGTTTAACCTTCTTGAAACGTTATCCAGGGCTATAGCCAGTAAAATCGCGGGGATGTCGGATAAGATAGAAAAAGTTTTTGTAAAAATAGAAAAAACATCACCGCCGATAAAGGAAAATATTGAATCTGCAGGTGTAATGTATACATTAAAAAAGGAAGATTCAGGAAACAATAGTGGGGATAAGATGGGAAGCAGCAGAGATGAAAAAGTTTATGTTTATATGTCCCTGGGGTCAAATGTAGGAAATAAAGAGAATAATTTAAGAAAGGCAGTTGGTCTGATTGGCAGGAACCCGAATATAAATATAATTAAAGTATCGTCAATATACCAGACAGAACCAATGTATTACAGAAACCAGGATTACTTTTATAATATTGTTCTGAAGGCAGAGGTAAATAAAGATGTCAGTCCTTTTGAGATGCTCGGGTACCTGAAAGGGGTTGAGTACAGTTTTGGACGCAAAAAGGGTAAAAAGTATGGGCCGAGAATTATAGATATAGACCTGTTATATTACGGAGAGATGTTTATAGATTCTGATTTTTTAACCATACCTCACTCCGGTATAGAGGAAAGGAATTTTGTTTTAATACCGCTCAGTGAAATTTCTCCTGAGTTTTTAATAAAAGGCAAGAATATAAAAAAGTTTATTGGGCAGACCAGTCTTACCGGAGTCGTGAATCTGGTAAAGAAATGGTGATAAATAGCAAATATTAAAGATTCCGGGCCTGTTATTGATATTATTTTTTTGAGTCTCCTGTTTTTAATCCATGCTTGACTTATGGTTATATGTTAAATAAAATTAGTTATGGTCATAAGCTCAAAATGAATTTTATTTTAGAGCTAAGAAAAATTTCATATAAAGGAGGATATAAATGCCAGGAGGAGATGGAACTGGACCTGGTGGAATGGGTCCAATGAGTGGAAGAGGTGCCGGGTATTGTGCCGGTTATTCTGTTCCGGGTAACACTAATCCATACGGGGGAAGATATGCCGGTTTTGGTGGAGGCCCTGGATTCAGAGGTGGATCTGGCGGTCGTGGATACAGGAACTGGTATTATGCTTCCGGTTTTCCAGGATGGTATAGATATAATGCAGGTTATCCCGCCTGGGGCGGGGTAGTCGAGTATCCATTTGGTCCGGGTATAGAACCCGAACAGGAAAAGGAAATTTTAAAGAGACAGTCGGAGGATTTGCAGAGACAGCTGGATGAGATAAAAACGAGGATGGATGAATTATCCGGGAAACAGGAAAAGGAAAAATAAAAAGATTTATAAAAAAGGAAGGATAGTATTATCTTAATTGTCTTAAATGCGGAAAGAGACATTTAAGCATTTACTGCCCTTCCTTAAAAATTATTAAAAGGATGTATAAATGAATAATGAATTGAAAAATGACGATATTGCCATCAATATGGCGGGAGTAAAAAATAAATTCATGGTTTTTAGTGGAAAAGGCGGAGTTGGCAAAACCACGGTGGCCGTTAATCTTGCTTATCGCATTATGGCAAAAGGCTATAAGGTCGGGGTTCTTGATGTAGATATACACGGGCCAAATATAATAAAGTTGATGGGACTTGAAAAAGAAAGGCTTGTAAGCAAAGATAATAAAATAGAGCCTATTAAAGCTTTTGATAATATGAAGGTGGTTAGTACTGCTTCTATTTTAGAGACCGAGGATAGCCCGGTCATCTGGAGAGGACCCCTTAAGATGAAGTTAATAAGGCAGTTTTTGAGTGATGTTAACTGGGGTAATATTGATTATATGATTATAGACTCTCCTCCGGGAACAGGTGATGAACCTCTGAGCATAGCCCAGCTGGTACCGGGCCTTAACGGGGGGATTGTAGTTACGACTCCACAGAGCCTGGCAGTACTGGATGCCAGAAAAAGCATAAGGTTTGCCCGGCAGCTAAAAATACCCTTTATAGGAGTGGTAGAGAACATGTCCGGCTTTATCTGCCCGCATTGCGGTGCAAGAATAGATATTTTCAAAACCGGCGGGGGCCAGAAAATAGCTGAAGAGATGGGTGTAGAATTTCTGGGAAGGATTTCTTATGAAACAGAGCTGATGAGCCTGAGCGATGAGGGTAAAGTTTATCTGAAGATACATAAGAATGGCACACCGGTCAGTGAAGCATTTACCTATATTTCAAATAAGATTATAGAACTCGGCTAATTTTTCAGGTTAATTCCTTTTTATAACAACAGAGTTAATAGAGAAGTGTAATAAGTATATTTATGATTAATTAAAAAACATAAGATTAAAGGAGCGGAAAGTTATTGTTTTACGGTCCTGTATTATCAAGAAGATTTAGTTATTCTCTCGGGGTTGATCTGGTTCCATTTAAAGTATGCGTGTATGACTGCATATATTGCCAGCTTGGCAGGACTACACACAGGACCATAGAGAGAAAAAAATATGTTGATATTGATTTTAAGGAGTTTGAGACCGGGCTAAAAAAACGAATAAAAAATTGTCCGTATCTCAACTATGTCACCTTTTCGGGCTCAGGAGAACCAACTTTAAACAGTGATATTGGCAGGCTTATTAAAATTGTAAAAGAAAATTCAAATGTCCCGGTGGTGGTGCTCACCAGTGGGGGAACCCTGGGAGTTGAGGGTGTTATTGATGACATTAAACATTCAGATTTGATTAAAGTTTCCATGGATGCACCCGATGATAGAATGCTAAAAAAGATAAACAGGCCGGCCAGGGGAGTTAATTTTGATAGCAATATCTCGGGTCTGGTAAACCTTATAGGTGATTTTGGTGGAGAAATATGGCTGGAGATAATGCTTATGAGAGACATAAATGATGATATAGACTCGGCGTATAAATTTAAAAGTATAATAGATGAGCTGGGAGAGGGTGTTAAAAAGGTCCACCTGAATACCCCGGTCAGGTCCCTGGACAGTTCTTCCGGTAAATATTATGCCGAAGTGCCTACTCCGCAGAGATTAAAAGAAATAAAGAAAATCATAGGAGGTAAGGCCTTTCTGATAGAGGATGTCGCCCGTAAAAAATATAGCAGTAATATAATAGAGAATGAAAAAGAAATAATTGAATTGCTCGGGAGAAGACCGATGGAAATAAGAGACATAGCTTCTTCTCTCGGTCTTAACCTTAATGAGGTAATTAAAATTATTAATAAACTGTTAAATTCTGGTAAAATAAAGCATGCTGCTCATAACGATATAGAATATTATTTTAGAACAGAGGAGTAAGGTGTATGAAGATTGCTATTTCAACAGACGGGAACAGAGTGTCACCTCATTTTGGAAGGTGTCCGGAGTTTACTATAATAGAGATTGAGAATAATAGCATTATTGATAAAGAAGTGGTGGACAATCCCGGGCATCATCCCGGCTATTTACCACAGTTTTTTGGCAGGATGGGTGTGAGTTGTATAGTAGCGGGAGGAATGGGGAAAAGAGCAAAAGAACTTTTTAACCAGTCCGGTATAGAGACTTTTCTTGGTATTGAAGGAAAAATTGAGGAGGTTATAAACAAAATAGCCAGGAACTCTTTAGAAAAAGGTGAGAGCATCTGCAAGCCGGGACTGGGGAAGGGCTATGGCATCAAAAAGACAGAATATGATAACAGCTGATTTTTTAATGATTTTATAATATTTAACAAATTTTTAATTATACTATGAGGGGTGATTTATATGCCAGGAAGAGATGGAACAGGACCGTCAGGTCAGGGTCCCGGAACAGGAAGAGGATTGGGCCGCAGCAGCGGAAGGGGCAGGATGGGCGGACAGAATATGGGTCCGGGCGGAATGTGTGTGTGTCCCAAGTGTGGTACAAGGATTGAACATAAGGTCGGGGTTCCATGCTATGAAATTAGCTGTCCCGGGTGCGGAACTAAAATGGCAAGGGGATAGATATGTCAGCCAGACCGGTACTGGATAAGATAGTGAATACCATGCCTCTGTATGTTTATTACAGGCCACATGGTGTTTCGCTTGGTAAATTGGAAGAGATTATATTAACTCTGGAAGAAATTGAAGCCCTGAACTTAAAAGACAGGCAGGGCCTGGATCAGAAAAAAGGTTCTGTGGAGATGGGCATATCAAGGTCTACTTTTCAGAGGCTATTAAAATCTGCCAGGAAGAAAGTAGCCGCTGCTATTGTTGAAGGGAAAGCATTAAAGTTTGAAGGTGGCAATTATATTCCGGATAAAAATATCATAAGAACCAGATGCATCAGGGGAACATACCACTATCGTATTAAAAGAGAAGATATCAGGGAAAAATCGCAGGAATACAGGCTAAGCAAGATAAAGTGCCCGGAGTGCGGTAAGAGATTGGTTATGTTTGAATAGTTTTATATATAAAGTAATTATTAGAAGGAGACAAAATGAAAGTTGCTATTTCTTCCAGGGGGAACACCCTGCAGTCAGATGTGGACTCAAAGTTTGCACGATGTCCTTATTATATAATTTATGACACAGAGAGCGGAAGCTTTGAAGCTATTGAAAACAAAAGCGTAATGGCAGGAGGGGGTGCCGGCGTTCAGGCATCTCAGTCTCTCTCTGATATGGGAATAGAGGCAGTTATCAGTGGCAATATAGGACCGAGTGCATTCAGAGTTTTATCAGTAGCGTCCATAGAAATTTATTCGGGAGCTACCGGCAGCATAGAGGATGTAATAAAAAAGTTCAAAAAAGGGGAATATAAAAAAGTTAATGGCCCTGATGTTGGGTCACGTTTTGGAATAGGCGGAAATAATTAACGAAAGAGAGAGTCAAAGTGATAATATCAGTCGCCAGTGGTAAAGGTGGCACGGGTAAGACTACGGTAGCTGTTAATCTGGCTTTATCATTGGATAAGGTTCAGTTGCTGGATTGCGATGTTGAAGAACCAAACTGTCATATTTTTATAAAACCTGTTTTTAACGAAAAGAAAGCTGTTTTTATCCCTGTTCCTGAAGTTGATAAAAAGAAGTGTACATTTTGCGGCCGCTGCCAGGAAGTGTGTGCATACAATGCAATTGCAGTTGTTAATAAAGAAGTCCTGATTTTCCCCGAGCTCTGCCATGGTTGTGGCTCATGCTCTTATTTTTGCCCCGAGAAAGCTATATATGAAAAAAATGAGAAAATAGGGGTCATTGAGTTTGGAAGAAAGAATAAAACCAGTTTTATTCACGGGATGCTCGATGTTGGGAAGATGATGTCCCCTCCAATCATAAGAGAAATAAAAAAACACATCAATAAAAAAAATACGGTAATAATTGATGCTCCTCCGGGGACTTCCTGCCCCGTAATTACAACCATAAAAGACACTGATTTTGTTATTCTCGTAACCGAGCCAACGCCATTTGGATTAAATGACCTTTCACTGGCAGTGGAAGTGGTGCGAAAACTAAAGATCCCGTCAGGAGTTGTGCTTAACCGTTCTGATCTGGGAAATAAGAAGATAGAAGAATATTGTGCAAAAGAGAACATCCCCATTCTTATGAGAATACCTTTTGATAAAAAAATAGCCCTGGCTTATTCAAAGGGTGAGACTATTATAGAAGCATTACCGGAATATAAAAGTAAATTCCAGCGACTATATAAAGAAATAGAGGATATTAAGAGTTAGGGGGCCAGAATAAGTGGAAAATAATATTAATGAAAGAAATTGTCAGGGGTAAATGAATGAAGCAGATTGTTATTATAAGTGGAAAGGGAGGAACAGGCAAGACTGTTATAACCGGGGCATTTGCCGCGCTGGCAAAAGATAAAGTTATGGCTGACTGTGATGTGGACGCAGCGGACCTGCATTTATTACTGGACCCTGAAATAAAAGAGTCACATGTTTTTAAGAGTGGTTTTACTGCTTTTACCCATTTAGAAAAGTGCACGGGATGTGGTATATGCAGGGATGTATGCAGATTTGATGCGATAAGGGATGACTTTACCATTGACCCTGTTTCCTGTGAAGGGTGCGCCTTCTGCAGCCTTGCGTGTCCCCTGGAAGCTATAGAGATGAGGGAAAATGTTTCCGGTAACTGGTTTGTGTCCGAAACAAGGTTTGGACCGCTGGTCCATGCCAGGCTCGGGATTGCCGAGGAAAACTCCGGTAAGCTGGTTTCACTGGTAAGACAAAAAGCAAAGGAGATAGCCGAACAAAGAAACTACAGGTGGGTAATAATTGATGGTTCTCCCGGAACAGGTTGCCCGGTGATTGCTTCCATTACCGGAGTGGATTGTGCGATTATTGTAATTGAGCCAACATTATCGGGGCTTCATGATGCAGAAAGGGTGGTTGATGTTACCACGCATTTTAATGTTCCAACAAAAGTAATAATAAATAAGTATGACCTGAATTACGAGATAACCGGGAAAATAGAAGCATGGTTTGTGGATAAAGGCATTCCAGTCCTTGGCAGAGTAATTTTTGATAAGTCAGTGGTAGAAGCGGTTGTAAATAGTAAGACAGTAATGGAGTACTCAAATATGAAGGTCAGGGATGCACTGGGTGATATATGGGAAAAACTCGGAAAAAATTTAGAGGAATAGAGCTGATTTAAGGATATAAAATATGGGGGATAATAGTTAAAGAGTTGTAGCAGAAGAAATAAAGGTTTGATAAGTCATTCTTTTAGTTGTTAGAATCTGTAATTGATAATGTATAAAGGAATCAGGAAATTATTAAACAAAAGAGAAGATATAAAATATATAATAGAATATATTAGAAGAAACCGTGATGATAAGGATTTAAGCGATATACATATTATAAGGTTTTATTCTTCGTATATTGTTATATCAAATGGCAGGGTAGTTGAAGTAACAGAACCATATATTAGATACTGCCCCCTTGCCGGTTCTTTATACAGGGGTTTAAATTCCTCGAGTAACCCGTTCTTAATTAAAGAAGCCATAAAAAAAGCGATAGAATCAAAGATAAATAAATTTGGGCATTTCACAAAAAATCGTGAGCTGTACAGTAAAAAAATATCTATACCATACGGGGCTTCTGAAATTTTAATGTACGCGCTGGACAAAAAGGTAATAGATGCCGCCGTGGTGGTCTGTGACGGTGCGGGAACAGTAATTGTAGAGAATCCAGAAATTGTTCAGGGAATCGGGGCACGTATGAATGGGATTTTCTATACTTCTCCAGTTAAGGAAGTAATAGAGAAACTTGAAGAAGCAGGTTCACATGTAGTTTTCAGGGATGGTAGAATTGACCAGATGAAAGGAGTGGAAAAAGCTGCTTTTCTGGGGTACAAGAATATCGCGGTTACTATTAATGCATCACTGGATGACTCAGTGAGTAACCCCGGAAAGATAGAAAATGACTTAAAAATTTCTTTAACCTCTCTTCTGGTTTGTACCACCGGCCTGTATGTGGATAGAATTCGCAGCATAGCCGGATATGCAGATATTGTATGGAGCTGTGCATCGGATAAAGTAAGGAAAATAATAGGGGAAAAGGCGAAAGTGCAGCTTTCAAGAAAAATACCGGTTTTCGTTTTAACAAAAAAGGGCTTCGTTTTGGTCAGCGCTTATAGTTCTGGTAAGAATTCTTTAAAAAAAATAGACTTAAATAGGCAATATTTAATTTCTCGTGATTCCAGGGGCAAAAAATTAAAAATGGGTAATTTTGACCTCAGGCTTAATGAAACTAAATTGCCTGTAAGGGACAGCAAAGAGCCTATTTTAATTGAAACCTATTAAATATATGAAAGCATAAGAGGCAAAATATGAAAGTGCAAGTTTTATATGACAAGAATTCAGTAGCCAAAAATCTCTATGTTGGGTGGGGAATATCCTTCTTGATTGACGGGGAGATAATGTTTGATACCGGAGAAAGCGGACGGCGGCTTTCAGGTAACATAAAGAAATTAAAGGCAGATATTGAGAAAATAAAAATGGTGGTAATTTCTCATGACCACTGGGACCATACAGGGGGCCTCTGGTGGTTATTAAAAAGAAAAGAAGGTTTAAAGGTTTATGCATGCCCGGGTTTTAGCCAGGAGTTTAAAAAGAAGGTCATAAAATTAAAAGCTGTGCTTGTAGAAGCGGATGGATTTACTGAAATTGCAAAGGATATTTTTATAACCGGTGAAATAGCCGGGGAGTATAAGGGAAAGTATATAGGCGAGCAGGCTCTGGTTATAAAAAAAGACGGAAAACTTAATATTATTACGGGGTGTTCGCACCCGGGTATTATAAAAATTATAAATAAGGTTAAAGAAAATTTTCCGGATATTAAAATCAATCGCGTGTTTGGGGGATTTCACCTGCTTAATAAAAAAATAGAAGAAATAAAACTTATAGCAGAAAAGTTTAAAGAGCTGGGAATAGAAAATGCAGGACCCACGCATTGTTCTGGAGAAGACGCTGAAGTAATTTTTAAGGAATTATATAAAACTAATTTTATTTCTATAAAAGTCGGTTTAATGTTGGATATATAACAGTAATTTTATCTTTATTAAATATTATATAAATATGATATCGGGGGTAGTAACCAGTTTTTTCCCATTTTTGTCCGGTTTGTATTGTTATACTGGTTATTTGATATATTAGTATTCTAAATATATAAAAGGCTATCTATTAAATAATCATGTAGCGGTTTAATGGTCAGGGGTATTAATATAAAATGATTTAGAAGGAGGATATTTAATGCCTATTTACAGTTATATTTGCAGGGATTGCAAAGAAAAATTTGATTTATTTATTGGAATTAGCGGCAAAGATGAAAAATTAATTTGTAAGAAGTGCGGGAGCAAAAATATCCAGAAGATTTTTTCTTCGTTTGGAGTGGGCTCATTATCCGAGAAAGATAAGCCTGACAGCTCCTGTTCCTCGGGAATATGCCCGCTGAGCTAATTATTTTTTAAGGCAGGTTTTAAAAGACAGGTATATAAAAAAAGATTGTATCAGTAGAGACTGATATTAATATTTTTTTATTATGTAAACACAATAGAGGAGGTACAAGCAGTGATAGGGCAGGTTAAAAAGCCCATAAAAGAGATCCTTGGATATCTGGAGGGCAAAAAAAAGATAGTGCTATACGGATGTGGTGGATGCGCGACTGTTTTTCATACCGGTGGCGAGCCAGAGATTGATGAGATGAAAAATATTCTTACCGGGAATGGAAAAGAAGTGCTGGCTGCTATCGCACCACCATTTGGAGAGTTTGCATGTTATGCTCCATGGAGTATCAAAAGGTTATCAAATTACAAACAGGAAATTAATGATTGCGATGCTGTCCTGATATTGAGCTGTGGAGATGGTCTGCAGGTGATTAGAGATATTCTGGAAAATGAATTTGGCCTGGTCAAGCCCATTTATCCGGCAACTAATCCCGTGGGTCATATGGGCGGCGGGCCCATCCTGTTCAGGGAAAAATGTATACAGTGTGGAGAATGTGAACTGGGAAGGCTGGCCGGCATATGCCCGATGACCCAGTGCCCGAAGGGGTTACTTAATGGTCCGTGCGGCGGAGTAAGGAAGGGTGGAAAGTGTGAGGTAAATCCTGAAAATGACTGTGCCTGGGTTTTAATCTATAAGAGAATGAAAGCGCTGGGAGAACTGGATAAAATGAAAGAAATTTTACCACCGAAGGATTGGAGTAAGATGCAAAGGCCCAGGGAGCTGGAAGTAGAACCACTTGTCCTTGAATAACATATATCTCTGGAGAATTTGGAAAAGATTTTAATTAGCAACAGGAGGAAGTAAATGGTTGAATCATTTAAAAAGGTATTAAGGAAAGATAAATTCGTAATAACGGCAGAAATTGGCCCGGTGAAGGGTACCAGTACGCAAAATATGGTTGATAACATAAAACTTCTTAAGGATAAAGTTGATGCATTAAATGTCACTGATAACCAGAGCGCGGTGATGAGATACCCTTCTATCGGAGGTTGCCTTCTTATAAAAGAGCAGGGCGGCGAGCCTATATTCCAGATGACCTGCCGCGATAGAAACAGGGTGGCCATGCAGGGCGACTTGCTCTTTGCTTTTTCGAGAGGTATAGAAAATGTTCTCTGCCTTACAGGCGACTCACTTCAGATGGGGGACCATCCGCAGGCCAGGCCTGTTTATGATATAGATTCAGTTCAATTAATCCAGCTTGTTCATACTCTTAATTCGGGCAGGGATTTTTCCGGGAATGAAATTGACGGGGGCGTGGATTTTTGTATTGGTGCATCTGCCACTCCGTCTTCGGACCCTGTTGAGCCGCAGCTTATTAAATTTGAAAAAAAACTGAAAGCCGGAATTGATTTTGTTCAAACCCAGGCTATTTATGATTTAGAAGAATTGAAGAGATTTGTGGATTATAGCAGAAAAATTGACGGCAGTGTAAAAATTTTAGCCGGAATAGTACTTCTGTCAGGTGCAAGAATGGCAGGGTGGATGAACGATAATATTCCAGGGATTTTTGTCCCACAGAATTTAATAGATGAAATGAATAAAGTTCCCCGGGAAAAAAGTCTGGCAAAAGGAATAGAGATAGCCGGTAATTTAGTAAAAAGGATTAAAGAGGAAAAGATTTGTGACGGGGTGCATATAATGGCTATTGGCAGGGAAAAGAATGCTCTTAATATAATTGAGGCTGCTGGAATTTTAGAAGGTTAACAGGAGAAAGGTTATGTACGCGAAAGGTTTTTACTCAGGAGGAGCCGCATGAGGCACCATTTATTAATGCAAGTCTGCGCGCGGAATGTTATAAAGAAAGGAATTAGTTTTTCGAATTGTAGTTTATAAGTATATTTAGTTATTAATGATTATGGGGGATTCCTCTAATATGTAAGGTAAGGTGTTCATAATCATTTAAATCTTCAATCCACCCATAATTGGCATCTGGTTTAGAATCAAGGTCTTTTACGTATGGCTTTAAATCAAGTAACGGTGTTCCATCAAATACATCCAGTCCCGATGTGAAAATCTTATTATCTTTAATTTTTTTTATACTGACAACACTGAGTCCAATAGGGTTGGGGCGGACCGGTGACCTGCTTGCAAATACACCTACTCTTTTACCACCTTCATTCCAGGGTGTGGATACATTCATGGATAGTTTCCTGTTTATCCTGTGTATGCAGTATAAGACATAGATATAGCGAAATTTTGAAAGTTTATTGAGTCCTTTTATATATTGAGGGTCAACTTCTATACAAAAGGTTCCTTTATCTTCATCTACTGGCTGGTAAGGAGCATTATCAGTATAAGGAGTTCTGATAATACCGATCTGTTTAAAATTAAAGCTTTCTGGCTCGTGGTATACCTTTTCTTTTTTTACTGATTTCTTCATGAAGAATTTCATCCCTGTC
The DNA here is from genome assembly GCA_964595565.1 of uncultured Actinomycetota bacterium. Classification (GTDB taxonomy): domain Bacteria; phylum Actinomycetota; class Humimicrobiia; order Humimicrobiales; family Humimicrobiaceae; genus JAQVEM01. Next base: position 7,224 of record CAZQQX010000009.1, on the reverse strand, counting down.
TTCTTTTTCTAAATGTACTCTGAAAAGAACATTCTTGCTCCTGCAAATATATTTTATCGCTTATTTAAAAATAACTATTCAATGTGCCTGTAAGTGATTTTAGGATAACTTTTTTGCTTTTAATAATCTTAAATATTTCTTAAAGAATAGATGTTCTGAAAAGTCACCGAATCCTTCATCCCCTAAAATTTTCTTCCAGTCTTTTTCAATAAAATCAAGGGCATACGGACATTCGAAAGTCCTAAAAAGGAATCTCGCAAAAAAGGGCATTTTTTTAAAAGAAAGTTCATTGTAATCCAGTATAAAAAATTCCCCATTATTTTTTAGTGATTTAAAGGCATTTCTTATTATCTGCATTCTTGCCTTCTGTGGGAACCCGTGAAGAACGAAAGAGATAAAGGCTCTATCAAAATACCTACTGTAAGCTAATTCAAGGTCTATTCTCTTATTAATAACTTTTGCGTTTGAAAAACCAGCGCAATTCTTCTTAAACTGGGAAATCATCTCTTCAGAGGTATCAAGTCCTATGAATTCTCCGTTCCCGGAAAGTTGTTTTATCATCAGGCAGGCATTCCTTCCTGTACCGGTACCAAAATCAATGATTCTGTGGCCGGGTTTAATATTCATTAATATAATTATTTTCTGGATTAAAGAGGAGTATCTGCCCAGTGTTATAATATTCAATAAATTGTCATAATGTCTTGCAAAAGCTCCGTCTATTTCAACTTTTGATTCTGGATAAAAATTGCTCATAATCATGGCCCCATCCACGGGTGTAATTTGTTGTTTATTTTTAAATCCTGTTTTTTTAAAATAATTTATTTACATGATGAAATGTATTTAAAGAAATTTAAGCTAACCGCCCTGTTTAATTTCTGGTTCCAGGGTTACTTCAGCCTTTAGAGAATTAGAAATAAAACAACCATCTTTAGAGATTTTCAGCAAATTTTCTGCTGCTTGTATATCATCACTGGATTTAACTATTACTTTCGGCTTAATTATTATTTTTGAAAATGAATATTTCATTTCGGATAGCTCAATAAGGCCTTCAGCCGAGCTTTCATAACTTATGAATTCAAAATTACGTTTGGAGGCATAATAAGAGAATGTTGTCATAAGACAGGAATTAACCGACGCTACCAGTAGTTCCTCGGGTGTCCAGATTCCAGATTTGCCCCCAAACTCAACAGGGGCCGATAATTCTATTGAAGGTTTTTCTTCGGATTCTATGGTGCCCTCTCCTTTTCCCGTCAGCTTTATTGCCGCGCTGTACTTGAAAATTTTGCCTTTAACGTTAACTTTGTATTCGTTCATTTTTAAACTCCCGTAAATATTAAATGTTTTTAAATATGTTTTTATCAGGTAAGTGCTTTCTTCTATACAGCTTATATAATATAAGATATTTATAAATAAGGAAAAGCTAAAATTTTACTGTTTTGATTGTACTTCTTTTATAAACTGAGTGTATCAAGTTCTTTGAGTGTTTTTTCAGCAATTATCCTTTCATTATTAAAGTGTCTTTTCATCCTGGTAAGGCATTTCTGTCTTTCGTCTCTGCTCCCGAGATATTTTTCACAGGCTTCCATAAATCTTTGTGTTTCTTCTATATTGGCTTTAATACGGTCGGGTGTTTTCTCGCTATCGTGTCTTACTGCATCTTCAGGGCATACGACATGGCACTTGCCACAGTGAATGCAGCCGGACATATCTATATCGGCAAAGTCATCTTTTATAAATATTGTATCTGTGGGGCATTCATCTACACAGATTCCACAGCCTATACATCTCTCCTTATCTACCCACGGCATTTTTTGTTTCCCCTTTCTTTTTATCTTTTTCTAATTCACTTATTCTATCTTTTATTTTATCAAGCTGCTTTTTAATCAGGTCCGCCTTTTCCATAAGTATATTTTTTTCCTGCCCGGGATCCATATTTTGCCGGGGCGGCATATTATACATATTGCTGTAATAGCTATATTGGCCTTCTGTCGGGGAATTGGAAAGCTCGGCACTATTATATCTAAATTCATCCCCCGGGGCTGCATAATGGCGTTTTCTGTATCCTCTTCTGCTACCTCTGCCCATACCGGCGCCCATGCCCCTGGCCCTTCCCATACCTCTGCCAGGACTCAAGCCGGAGGGTGCTGAATTGTTTCCATATCCGGATGTGGCTACTTCTCTGTGAGGGACACTTTTCCCCATTATGCTGCATACCTTTTCGGCGACCTTATATCCGCCGGTAATACAACCGTAACAGGGTGCTTCTCCTTTTGCTACTGCCATCGCAAACTCTCCGCATGTCCTGTAACCGCATCGCCTGTCATCCAACCCGGGTAGAACTTCATAAATTTTTTTGAATTTTTCTTTGATGTCCCGGTCAATCATACTGAATCATCTTCTTTCTATTTTTATAACTTTTTATCTATTAAATGAATATTATATTTATTTTACTTTTTCTAACAAAAGTTTTTTAATCTCTCGAGGGAAACATTATAGGCTGCATGTCAATTTCCGTCCAGTCGGAGAAATAAAAAATTTTTTTCGGGTATTTTTTAAATACGCTAATCCCGGAATCCAACCCCGTCAAGTAAAATAGCTCTTCCTGCGTACCGGAAAGTTTTCACTGCCCATTGCTTTATCCCGGAGGATAATGTTCCACAGGAGACAATAATTTAGTTTTTTAAAAGATTGTTTTTTTATTTTTAATTGTTTAAAAGCTTCTTAAAATTCCAGATATATCCTTTTTTGAGATGGTTATCGTGGACCAGTAAACCCGAAATTTCCTGTTCTAAATAAAACCTGTTATTGATTATTATTTTTTTTAGCCTTTCCCTGTCAATGTGTTCCGGGTAAATTGAAACCAGGCCGCTGTCCTTTAATATCCTGTATACTTCATGCAGAAGCACCGGGAGTCTGCTGTTTTCAATGGAAAAATACCAGAATATATCATAGAGAAGCAGTATATCTATAGATTTATCCGGCAGGGGCAGTACTTCATCAAACTCTTTCTCTATTATCTTAATATTACTTAAGTTTTTAAAACTGGATTTCTCTTTTAGCATTTTGATTTTATCTTTATTTCTCTCCAGAGCATATACCAGTCCATCTTTCCCCACAATCCTGGCAGCCGGCAGGGTATAGTTACCTTCACCGCAGCAGCAATCAAAGACTATATCTCCCCTTTTTATACCCACCTGTTCCAGGAAACTCACACCGTAATCATTTTCCCATTTATCTGTTTCAGTCATCTGTGCTAAAAATATTATTTTGTTGAGCTTTTAAGTTATTTTACTATTTTACTGTAGTGCATGTAATATAAAAAGATTTTTATTTATGGTTAATTTAAATAGTTTATAACCAGTTTGTTACAATTGACTCAAAGTTTACACATGGGAATAATTATATTAAAATTGTAGGAATTTGTTAACGATTATTAATAAAACGACTGAGGGGGTTAAAAATTAAAGATTACGATATTGTAATAATAGGGGGAAGTGCGGCGGGTCTGACAGCCGCCATAACAGCAAGAAGGTTCAATGCCGACAAGAAAATCCTGATGGTCCGTAAAGAAGAAAAAGTTTTGATTCCATGTGGTATTCCTTATATTTACGGGAGTGTAGGCTCACCTGAAAAAGATTTAATTCCGGATTCATCGCTGGAGAGCAATAATATAGACCTTCTAATTGGAGAAGCAGAAAAGATAGAGAAAGAGAAAAAGGTACTGAAAGTTGCGGGAAGTGAAGATGTAAAATATGATAAATTGATAATAGCAACTGGTTCCGAGCCAATAAGACCGCCCATAGAAGGTATTGATAAAGAAAATGCTTTTGTAGTTAAAAAAGATATCAACTACCTTTCATCTTTGCTGGAAAAGATAAATAATTCAAAAAATATGGTTATTATCGGCGGCGGGTTTATAGGAATGGAGTTTGCTGATGAGTGCCGGAAGAACAGGGATATAAATATTTCTATTGTAGAGATGTTGCCACATTGCCTGATGCTGACCTTTGATGAATCATTATGCTCGTATGCGGAAGAACTAATAGAGAAAGAAGGTGTAAAGGTAATTACTGGTGAAAGAGTGGAATCCATTGTTGGAGATGAAAAGGTACAGGGTGTTAAATTAGCCAGCGGGCAGACTATAGAAGCCGATATTGTGCTTATTGGAATAGGAGCAAAGCCCAATTCAAAAGTGGTGGAAGGTTCGGGAATAGAAATAAACCAGAAAGGCGCAATAAAGGTTAATAGATACATGCAAACCAGCGAGAAAGATATTTTTTCATGCGGTGACTGCTGTGATAAATTTTCTTTCTTCAATAAAGAATCAAGCAATCTGATGCTTGCATCCATAGCAACTACTGAAGCAAGAATTGCCGGAGCTAATTTATATAAAGTTAATAGAGTAAATGAAGGGGTAATTGGAGCCTTTTCAACTATTATCACCGGTATTGCTTTTTCAAGAGCGGGAATTTCTGAAGTTGAAGCCGGAAAGAAAGGTTATGATATAGTGATTGGAACAGCGGAAGCTCCAAACTGCCATCCGGGATGCATGCCTGACAGCAACAACCTGAAAGTAAGTTTGATATTTGAAAAAGGCTCGGGCATATTGCTCGGTGGCGAGTTAATAGGAGCAAAATCAGGAGGGGAATTAATAAATTTAATCAGTGGTTGTATCCATGAAAGAATGACTGCCAGCAGTATAGCTACTTTCCAGATGGGTACCCATCCTGCGCTGACCGCGTCTCCTATTGCTTATCAGATTAGTAATGCGGCAGAGATGGCAATTAAAAAATTAAGAGAATAAACGGCGGAAGTTCTGATAATAAGCTATTCAAAATTTTTAGGGATTCACCTATATAGTAGTCAGGTTTAGCCGGGCTACTATAAAATATAATATACCGGGAATAAGTCAGTTGTAGTATTGTAAGTTATTGTAATAGTTTAAATCTTATGTTCTTATTTATATATTCTGGCAATGCGGATATCTGCTTTTGTTATTAATATCCTAAAAATATTTGATGCTTTATTTTAGATATGGGTTGGAATAAACTGGTATAATTGAATCGGGTTTTTTAAAATAGGGCATAACCGGTTATAATATTTTTTTTAATTTATACAAGAGTAGGAAACAATGAAAAAAATAATAAGTTTTGAAGACATAGACAGAGCAAGGAAGGTGCTGGAACTGGGAGAGACTACAAGCATGCAGGAGATTAAAAACAAATTCAGGGAGCTATCCTTAAAGTATCATCCTGACAGGCACAGTAATAGTTCAAAAAAGAGGGAATATGAAGAGAAGATTAAGGAAATAAATAATTCATATGAAATAATTATAAACTACTGCATAAAATATCCGGTATCTTTTGAAGCAGCAAAGACCAGAGAAGTTGAAGAAGGGGAGTACATGAAGCAGCACCTTAAAAGATTCTATGACAACTGGTGGGGAGATATTGACTGATGCCCAGAATAGAGCCGTTTGAAAAATATTCTGAAAGGTATGAGGACTGGTTTTATAATAATAAATATGCATATCAATCTGAGATTAATTCCATTAAAGAAATTTTACCTGATTTTAAAAAAGGTGTAGAAATTGGTGTCGGGAGCGGCAGGTTCGCAGAGCCTCTGGACATAAAGTATGGTATAGAGCCCTCGGATAAGATGAGAAGGATTGCAACAAACAGGGGTATAGAGGCAGTGGATGGTGTCGCCGAGGAGCTCCCTTATGAGAGCTGCAGTTTTGATCTGGTTTTAATGGTAACCACGCTATGTTTTCTGGATGATGTAAAGAAAGCTTTTTCCGAGGTTTACAGGATTTTAGAGCCGGGTGGTTTCTTTGTAAATGGATTTGTGGATAAGAACAGTGAAATTGGAAAAATATACCAGAAGCATAAAAAAGAAAGTGTTTTTTACGGAAGGGCAGACTTTTTTTCGGTGGAAGAAGTTATAAGAATATTAAAAGAGACCGGTTTTAAAGATCCCGAGTCCAGACAGACTATTTTTACCACCCTTGATAAAATTAATGGGGTAGAAGAAGTTAGGGACGGGTATGGTAAAGGTTCTTTTGTGGTTATAAAAGCACGGAAATAAAAAAATAATTTTTTAGTATATTTTTTAGCATCTGGAAAATTTAGTTGTTTAAGGACCGCAATTATGAAACTTCATCTTGAATGTGTTCCCTGTTATATCAGGCAGACACTTGATGCCGCAAAGATGGCCACTAATAATAAGAAAATACATGAGAAAGTTTTGAGGGAGTCTTTAATTATAGCTTCCAGGTTTGACCCTGAAAACTACGGGTTTGTTCTTCAGGCGGAAATTAAAAAAGTTTTAGAAAAGTTATTGCCGAAAGTGGACCCGTACAGGAAGGTAAAGAATAAATATAATAAAATGGTCCTCGCGTTAGAAGATGACCTGAAAAAGATAATAGAAAATTCAAATGACCGTTTTGAGACGAGCCTGAGGATATCGCTTGCGGGAAATATCATTGATTTTGGGCCCGCCAGTCCTTTAAATAGGAAAATTTTAATGGATGCGATAAAAAAGTCTTTATCGCAAAAACTGGATGATAAGAAAGTTGAGCTTCTTAAAGAAAATATAAGCAGGGCTGAAAAAATTTTATTTATTGGTGATAATGCAGGGGAGATTGTTCTGGATAAAATTTTTATACAGTACCTGCCCGCAGAGAAAATAAAATACGCAGTAAGGGGAGGCCCTGCCATAAACGACGCTACTATAGAGGATGCTGAAATGGTCAGAATGCAGGATTATGTAAGGGTGATAACTACCGGCCTGGACATGCCGGCAGCCATACTTCCATTTTGTTCACAGGCATTTAGAGAAGAGTATGAAAAATCGGACTTTATTATATCCAAGGGGCAGGGGAATTATGAAGCGTTGTGTGATGAGGATAAAAACATCTTTTTTCTGTTAAAGATCAAGTGCCCGATTGTTGCAGAAACTTTCAGGGAAGATTATGAGGTTGGAGATATAGTAATATATAACAGGAAGATATAGTTAAATAGTTCATAATTCATAATGATACCCCGGTACTTTCAGTTAATCGTTTCTAAAAAAGTCAGCCGGAAAAGCGTCAATTCATTTAATCTCATCTTATTTTAAGATTCATTATTATTTATATAAATTAAAATTAAATTATATAAAAATATATTTTATATAATTTTATATAATTAATTAATATATAAATTTTTTAAATATATAAATTTT
>CAZQQX010000008.1:0-56556 GCA_964595565.1 uncultured Actinomycetota bacterium | reverse complement strand
TCCCATATTTCCACAACCTATTATCCCCAGCTCATAACCTTCCAAAAATACTCCTTTTCTATTAGAAATTATTATAAAAGCCTTCCTCACGTAATAATTCTTTTTCTTCTGAGCTGACCTCTACATTATATGGAGTTATAAGGAATACTTTTTCTGCTACCTTTTTTATATTCCCCTCCAGCGCATATGTGAGGCCGCTGCAAAAGTCAATTACCCTCTTGGCCAGGTCCTGGTCAGCTTTTTGAAGATTAATTATAACAGGAATATTATCCTTAAAATTATCCGCTATTACCTGTATCTCCTCAAATTCCTTTGGCTCGGCAACAAAAACTCTTGATTTTATTCCCTCTCTTCCTGAACCCAGTAATGAAACTTTTCGTGCCGGTTTGGGCGTCATGCTGTGTCCCCTTTTAAAAACCCCTTTTTCCTGTTCTTTCTCTAATTTATTATTCTCAACTTTTAACTTCTTTCCCCTTCTACCCGCCATATCCCTTTTTCCTTCATCATCCAGGTTTATTTCATCTTCATCTGATAAACCCAGAAAAGAAAGTGTTTTTTTAAAAAATTTATTCATTAATATACCCCTTTTCAATTTAAAAAATTAATAAAAAAATTTTTGTATTTTATAAAACTCCTGCTCCTTCAATAAATGCGGGCTTATAATCTTATAAAATTATTGCTACCGCCGCCTTCCCTCCTGTTATTCTGTTCCTCCTGTACGAAAAAAAACTATGGTTGCAATAAGTACATTCTCCGCAATCAAAAATATTCCTTTCACTTATACCTTCATCCTTTAGCTGCATATAATTAATACCCACCAGATCTAAAAAGAAATCTTCATCTACGCTTGCATAAAACCCTTTATCTCCAAATTTTTTTACGAACTTTTCAACAATAAGTCTATCAACTTTATAGCAGCAATTCCTTATACTGGGCCCAAAAGCCACCATAATATCTTTCCTGTTGCTTTTAAACTTTTTTACCATATATATAATTACTTTTGCTGCTATCTCTTTTAAAGTGCCCATCCATCCAGCATGTACGGCAGCAATCACTTTTTTTTCTTTATCCGCCACCAGTATTAAGTTACAATCAGCTCCCATTACCATTACCGGTGTTCTCTTTAAACCGGTTACCAGGCAATCTGCTTCCTGGTAAATACTATTCACATCCCGATCCAGACTTTCATCTATGTTTAATATCCTGTTTCCATGAACCTGCTTTACAGAATATATTCTTTTCATATCATTTAAATTAAGCTTTTTTAATATCAACTTCCTATTTCTGCTAACATTTTTCTTACTATCACCCGTATAATAATCTACATTTAAAGACTCAAACTTACCCCTGCTGTATCCACCATTCCTCGTGGTGAAACAAAAAATTATCCCATACTTTTCTTTCAGGTAAGGAAATAAATACGCAGTAAACCTTTTATTAATCAATGTCTTTTCTATTCCAATCATTTAATTTTATTTTATTCCTTACTTTTTCTTAAGAATGTAGGTATGTCAAGGTAATCATCTTCTTCAAGAGAGGCAAAGTCTTTTTCTGATATTTTCCTGAATTCCTTTTTATCTTTTTCTTTATCCTTCCTCTCCGCAACCAGGTCTTTCTCAAACTCAAATAATTTTTTCTCTACTTCTTTTTCCCTTTTCTTCTCATCATCTATTTTTGTTTTACTATCAGATTTAACCTTTTTAGCCTTTTCTGATTCAAATCCTGTAGCAATAACGGTAACCTTCACGCTGTCATTAATACTCTCATCAATAACGGCACCAAATATAATATTCGCATTTGGGCTGGAGGCATTTCTTATAATTTCCGCTGCCTGATTAACCTCAAATAACTTTAAATCAGAACCACCGGATATGTTTAAAAGAATACCGCTCGCACCTTCTATTGAAGTTTCAATAAGAGGACTTGCGATGGCATTTTGTGCAGCTTTAATAGCCCTGCTTTCGCCCGATGCCATTCCGTCTCCCAGTATTGCATTTCCTGCATTTTTTATTACTGACTTTACATCCGCAAAATCAAGATTAATAAGTCCGGGTAGAGTAATCAGATCGGTAACTCCTCTTACCCCGGCTTTAAGCACATTATCGGCGAGCCTGAAAGCATTAAGTAACGTGGTATTATCATCCGAAATCTCCAGCAGCCTATCATTGGGTATAATAATTAAAGTATCCACTTTATCCCTTAAATTCTCTATACCTTCTTCTGCCTGGCACATTCTCTTTTTACCCTCAAAAGTAAATGGCTTCGTTACCACTGCAACTGTAAGGCAACCTGCCTCTCTGGCTGATGCAGCTATAACAGGAGCTGACCCTGTTCCCGTTCCCCCGCCTTCTCCTACTGTCAGGAATATCATATCCGCATCTTTTACTATTTCTTTTATTGATTCTATAGATTTCTCGGCAGCGACCCTGCCTATTTCTGGATTGGAACCGGCACCAAGGCCCGTTTCACCAATCAATACTTTTTTGTCTGCGGTAGACATCATAAGAGCCTGTGCATCTGTGTTTACCGCCATAAATTCGCATCCGCTTAAATTATCCTCCATCATCCTGTTAACCGCGTTACTTCCGCCACCTCCTATACCTATAACTCTTATGACCGCATAATAACTTTTATCAAAATTTAAACTCAAAATAATCACCTGCTTTCATTTTTTAAAATTTTAAAAATAAATTCTCTGAATCTATTTAAAAAACTATTTTTTTCTCTTGCTCCGCCAGTCTGGCCAATATTAATATAGTTTTCTAACTGATAAGCGTATTTCAATAAACCCACACCTGTAGAATAAATGGGATTGTTTATCACATCGGGCGGACCTTCCACATCACAGGAAGTCCCCAGTCTCGCGGGTAAATTAAATACAGAGTTTGCCAGCGGGGCTATCCCTCTCAGCAGAGATGTGCCGCCTGTTATCACCAGGCCGCAGGGGACCTGGTGCATGAAATCATAACCTTCAATTTTTTGTTTAACTAAATCCAGAAGTTCCTTAACCCTTGAGTTTACTATATTATATAACCTTATATTTAAGGTTGTCTTGTTGCTGTCAATTTTAACATCCCCTATATTTAACCTGTTTAAGGTATCATAAAAATTGTAATCAACATTAGCAAACTTCTTTTTAATCTCCTCTGCTTTTGAAAAGGGCACATTCAAACCTATTGATATATCATTGGTTATTAAATCCCCGCCTACGGGAAGACAGTAAGTAAATATCATTTTTTTATTTTTATATACTGCAACATCAGTAGTTCCCCCTCCTATATCAAGGAGTATCACTCCACTATCCCTTTCTTCTGGAGTAAGGACAGCTTCGCTTGATGCAAGAGCTTCAACAATAATATCTTCTATTTCTATTTTAGCAGCTTTTAGGCTATTAACCACATTACTTATTAAAGAAGCCGAGCCATATACTACCAGCAATTCTACCGCCAGCTTACTTGCCGACAGGCCTATGGGGTCTACAATACCACCTTCTCCATCAATTACAAACTGCTTGATAAGAGTGTGTATAATTTCATGCTGGGCCTGTATATTTATTTTATTGGCCATAGAAATCAGTTTATCTATATCAACTTTTCTTACTATACTATTCGGTGAAGTAATATTTATCTCACTCCAGTTGCTCAGAAAAGAAATGTGTTTGCCGGTAACTCCTATATAGGCATTATTTATAAATATTTTAGTGGATTTTTCAGCAATCTCGATGGAGTTAAGAATAGATTTGGTAGCTTCGTTTATATCTATAACCAGACCTTTTTTAATACCTTTTGAGCCAGAAATTCCAAAACCTTTTATCTTTAATGAATTCTTTTCTACTTTTCCGATTAAAGTAGTAACCTTGGTGGTTCCTATATCAATACCCACGATATGTTCATCATTAGCTACCAATCAAACCTCCGCTTCTCCGCATCTTTACTTTAATACAGGACTCTCGGGACTTTTTATTTCTATTATATTACAATTTGTTCCTTCTTTTAACAATTGTTTTAACACTTCAACCTTTTCAATTAAAAAATTGCTATCGCCAAAAATAATTTTCTTCCCATCAATGGTAATGAAAACTATATCCCCCGAAATATTGTTTTCTATGCTTGCTTCTTTAATTATAGATTTTAATTCAATATCAAAAACTTTATAAATCTCAGCACAGCTGAGCACATTCCTTTTTGCAATTTTTTCCCCTATCTCAATGCTATAGTCCACTGCATTACTTACCAGGATAAGGTTTTCATATTCGCTTAAATCTTCCTTTTTAATTCTTTCCAGTACCACGCCTTCATTATCTATTAAAAAATATTCATTTTTGTATACTATCTTAAGATATGGCTTTCTCTCTATAAGTTTTATAATTACTTTATCCGGGAATACTTTATTTAACTCAGCATCCTTAACCCAGTTTAATTCATCTGACACTGAATCTTCTATTTCTTTCTTATTAACCTCAAATATATTTGCTCCCATTATTTCCTTTACCATCTCCATAATTTCTTCATCTCTATAATGTGTATTATTCTGTATATCTATATTTTTAATCTTAAAATATTCACTGTTGTAAAAAAAATTTAACCCCCATACCGCCATAGCGAAAAATCCAGCAATCAACATCAGCTTTAAAAAATCCCATATTTTCCTTCTGATTATCTTTCTTTTTCTTCTTTTGATGATATCGTCATTTTTTTTAATTTTATTACTCTTAATCACACTTTTAGACTGGCTAAATCCAATATTATTTCTATTAAATAGTCAAAATCAATACCCACAGCTTTTGCGGCTTTGGGGACCAGGCTGGTGGCCGTCATGCCGGGCATGGTATTTAATTCAATAACATAAGCATCATTATTGTTATCCAGTATAAAATCAACCCTTGATATACTTTTGCACTGAAGAATTTTATGGCATTTTACTGCTGTATTTGAAGTTTGTCTGCTAATTGTTCCATCCAGCTTTGCAGGAACTATATATTCAGTCATATTCTTAGTATATTTAGCTTTATAATCATAGAATCCACTTTTTGGCTTTATTTCAATAATTGGCAGGGCAACAGGTTCATTACCAATAATACTTACAGTCAGCTCCCTGCCCTTTATATATCTTTCAACCAGAATCTTATTATCATATTTCAATGCATCTCTTATCGCATACTCCAGTTTATCATTTTCATAAACTATATTTATTCCTATGGTTGAACCTTCGCTATTTGGCTTTACTATCACGGGAAATGATAATTTTTTTTTAATTGACTCTTTGATTTCCAGAAAGTTCTTATTTTCATTAAAATCTATAGCAATATAGTCAGGGGTAAGAATATTTTTACATTTTAGAATCTCTTTTGATAATATCTTATTAATACTTATAGCGCTCCCCGGCACCCCCGAACCGGTATAGGGAATCTTCATATATTCAAGTAAACCCTGGATAGTTCCATCCTCGCCATACCTTCCATGAAGGGCAAGAAATGCTAAATTTATTTTTCTAAGGTCGCTCAAAATATCTTTTTTGGTGTCTATAAAAATAACATCGTAGCCTGACTTTATCAAAGACTGATAAATATTTTTCCCGGTCATAAGAGAAATTTCTCTCTCAGAAGAAATACCCCCGGCAATAATCCCTATCCTCAATAATTTCTTTTTGCTCCTCACCGACGGGCTCTGGAATTTTTTCAGATTATCTTTCATCCTAAAATCCTACCAGCTTAACCTCGTAATCCAGTTTTTTATTAAATTTATCCATAACTATTTCACTTACTATCCTGGAAAGTACAAATATGTCCTGCGAACTGGCATTTTTAAAATTTTCAATAAAATTCGCATGTTTATCTGAGACCCTTGCCCCTCCATAAATAAATCCCTTAAGGCCGCATTCTTCTATTAACTGACCCACAGACTTATGGTAACCATCTATATTCTTAAAAAAACATCCGGAACTTCTGGAACTAATTGGCTGGGCCATTTTCTTTTTTTTTATTTTTTCTGTTATTTTTTTAATAATATCTTTCTCATCAGATTTTTTAGCACCAAAAATTATCTCAGTTATAGCTACCAGACCCGTGATATCCAGGTGCCTATAACCAAAATGATTTTTATCTAAATTTATGGTTTCTTCTACGATATCGTCCTTACGATACGAAATAACCCTTATTTTCTTTACAAAATCACAAATTCCAGCTTCCCTGCTACCACTGTTGCCCCTGACGCTTCCGCCCAGGGTCCCGGGTATTCCGGAAAACTCCGAAAAATCATATCCCCTGCCGGCAGCCCTGGCTATAAATTTTGAAAGATTGCATCCAGCGCCTGCTATAATGTTGTCTTCATTTCCGAACTTTATATAATCAAAGCCTTTACCCAGTTTTATAAGAACCAGATTTATATAATTATCGCTGAACAGTATATTCGTACAATCACCAACAATCATAAATTTAAGCTCATTTATCAGGCAGGTTTTTATCATCTTTTTTAAATCCTCAATACCTCCAGCAACAAAATAACCCAGTGCTTTACCTCCTGCTCTAATAGAAGTTATCTTTGATGTATCAATATCAAATATTACATTTTTAAGTCCGGTCTTTTTAATAATTTTTACAGCTTCCTTTACCGACGGTTTTCTCCCGGCCATGATAAATCTCCATCATCTATTATGTAGCTTAATACAGCGTAAATAACCAGCTCAATGTTTTAATATTTCATCAGTAACCCTGGTAATATCCCCTGCTCCCATCATCAGAACCATATCATCTTTTCTCATATTCAGCTCCAGGTATTCTGTTACATCCCTTAACTTTGGAATATAAATTATCTTTCTATTAAACCCGTTATCCACCAGACTATCCACCAGAACTTTACCTGTAATGCCAGGGATGGGCTGTTCACCGGAGCCATATACATCAGTAATAATTAAAATATCACCTTTATCAAAACAGCTATTAAACTTATCTTTTAAATTAGCCAGCCTTGAATATCTATGCGGCTGAAAAACTATAATTACTCTTTTGCCCCCCTCTTCCGTAGCTGCCTCAAGAGTTGCCTTTACTTCAGTAGGATGATGCGCATAATCATCAAAGAGAACCGCTCCATTCTTTTCACCTCTTTTTTCAAATCTCCTCTTTACCCCGGTAAAAAATTTTAATATTTCAGCAGCTTTTCTCATGTCCAGATTCAATACCCTGCACACGGCAAAAGCTGCCAGACTATTCTTAATATTATGAATGCCGGGTATATTTAAATGTATCTTTAACTTCTCTGTATTTTCCCCTCTGCCAAAAACCAGTGTGTATGAAGAAGTAAAATTAGAAAATTTTATTTTTTCAGCATAAATATGGTTCCAGGGGTCAATTCCATAGTATATAATCTTTCTATTGTCTGATTCAAAGATGTTACTAAAACCCCTGAGATATTTTTCATCGCCATTTAAAATTAAGAAACCGTTTGATTTCGTATTAAGGATAAATTTTTTGAAACTCTCTCTTATCTCTTCTATGTCCTTATAGAAATCAAAATGGTCGCCTTCAATATTAGTAACCACACTTATGAATGGATTATATTTAAGAAAAGAACCATCACTCTCACATGCTTCGGCAATAACATAATTACCGTTTCCGTATCTTGCATTTGAGCCAAGCTCATTTAACTCACCGCCGACCATTATAATCGGGTCCAGACCCATACCCCGCAGGAGCAGGGCAATCATGGAGGTTGTTGTGGTCTTTCCATGAGTTCCGGATATAGCTATACCCTCTCTGGAGTTCAACACCCATGCTAACACATCCGAACGTGCCAGCACAGGAATCCTTTTCCTTCTGGCGGCTGTCATTTCTACATTAGTATCAGGTATCGCATTAGAGTAAACAATCACATCGGCACCCCGGATATTGTCTTCGCTGTGCCCTGTAAATATTTCTATATTTTTACTTCTTAAAACATTTGTATAACGTGATTCTTTTATATCAGAGCCGGACACTTCAAAACCCATGCCTTTAAGAACCTGTGCTATTGCACTCATACCCGCCCCACCTATACCAACCAGGAAGATTTTTTTGCTCTTTTTTAAAATATTATCATAAATGGCCAACTCAAACCTCCATCAATTTAGAAGCAACGAGGCCGGCACTATTTTTTTTGATACCCCCGGGCTTCGATTTTTTCATCTCTTTATATTTATGCCAGTTGTTTCCGGCCAGCTCCTTTATCACCTCAACTAATTTTCTCTCACTTAAAAATTTGTCTTCAATCATTACAGCCTTCCCCCCGGACACTAAAAAATCTGCATTATAAAACTGGTGATTATCTACTGCACGGGGATAGGGTATAAGTATTGAAGGAATATTATATTCAATTATCTCGGATACTGTATTGGCTCCTGCTCTTGAAATTATTAAATCGGACATACTGTATACTTCATTCATTTCATTTATATATTCAAAAATCTTAAAAATCAGTTTGCCTTCAGACCTTATAATATTTTTTTTACTTTCCACCAGCTGTCTGTAGAAGCGCTTACCGGAAATAAGTAAAATCTGAATTTTATCATTATCTTTAAAATAATTATGTAAATTAATAACCGCATTATTTATCTTCTCCGCACCAAGGCTACCTCCAAATGCAACTATGGTAAATCTTTTCTTTTTAAGACCCCATTTCTCAAATTCAAACCCGGTATTCTCTGATTTCTTTATCATTTTTCTTAGAGGATTGCCGGTAAATATTATCCTTTTCTTATCTATCTTAAAATATTTAGCTGTATCACTGAAACTTATAAAAATATACCTGGCAAATTTTGAAAAAACCCTGTTTAACCTTCCCGGTATATAATTCTGTTCATGCAGAGTTATTTTCACACCTGTAAAAACACCTGCAGAGAGCACAGGGGCACATATATAACCACCCATACCAATTATTATATCAGGTTTAAACTCCAGTACTATCTTTAATGACTGAAAAAAACCATAAAAAAAGAAAAAAGCAAACTTTATTACATTTAAAACTTTTTTAAATATATTTACATTTAAAACCAGCCCGCATGATTTAATTATCCTGTAATTCAGGTTAACCTTTTCTAAAAGAGTTCTGTCCAGCCCTCTTTCACTGCCAATAAAAAGAATATCAACTGAATAGTGTTTATCTTTAATAAATTCTATTACGGCCAGAGCAGGGTATATATGACCTCCAGTTCCTCCGGCACATACCATTATCTTTTTTTTCATTTATTAATATCCGATACTATAACTTATAATTACTTCAAATTACTTTAATTGTTCCCGGTCATTATTAATTACCCCGGACAGAGTATTGCGCCTGGATATATTTAATAATATTCCTACTGCTATCATATTAACAAAAAGCGACGACCCGCCGGAGCTTATAAAGGGCAGGGTCAGACCTGTAACAGGCGACAGGCCGACAACAACAAAAATATTGATAATTGCCGGTATTATTATAATACTTATGAGGCCGGCAGCCATCACCCTGCTGAAATAATCCCTGGCTTTTATGCAGACTCTTACACCAAAATACATAAGTAGAATAAACAAAACCACTACAATAAGAGTACCCACCAGCCCCAATTCTTCCCCAATAATGGCGAATATAAAATCGGTATGCGCTTCGGGAAGATAAGAATATTTTTGTATACTGTTACCCAGGCCCACTCCTGTCAGATTCCCTGAACCCAGCGCAACCAGCGCCTGATATGATTGAAAATTAACCCCCTCACTTTCTGCTGTTCTGTTAATAAAAGCAAAAAGTCTTTCTCTTCTATATTCCTCCATAAATAAATAACTTACTGTTACTATCAGCCCCATAAGCCCCAGGCCAAATAAATGTTTTATCCTTACTTCTCCCGCAAACATTACTACAAATGCAACCAGCCATATAATTACTACTGCCCCCAGGTCGGGCTCAAAGAATATCAGTATAGTAATAACAAATAATACAAAAAAAGACGGGAAAATTAAATTTTTAAACAGCCTGCCATATCTATATTTACGTTCAAGATTATCACAGAAAAAAATAACAATGGCTATTTTTACAAATTCTGATGGCTGTATATTGAAAAACCATAAATCAAGCCATCTTCTGGAACCGCCTACCTCAACCCCGAAACCGGGAATAACAACCAGAGCAAGCAACCCTATTAATATTAAAATTATAAGGTTAGAAAACTTTCTGTAAATATTATAATTTATCTTTGAAGCCAGGATAAAAAAACCAAAAGATATTACCCACCATATCACCTGTCTCCTGATAAACCAGTAAGGGTCCCCAAAATATCTTTCTCCAACCGACATGGAGGCACTCGATACCATTACCAGACCAATTATTGATAGTATTAAAGTCAGTATGAATAAAAAATAATATTCTATCTCAACTTTTAAAAAATTATATCTTTTTATATTGCTGTTTTCTTCCATTTCTTTTATTTGCCTCTTTTTATCACATTCTTATCTATATGCTAATTTTCATTTTCCCCGCTATTTTTACCTTTTATTTAGCTTTTTTTACTATTCTTTTGAAAATACCAGGCTTTTAAATTTATTACCTCTTTCTTTATAATCACTAAACATATCCATACTGGCGCATGCGGGAGACAGCATTAATACTTCACCCTGCCCGGTTACTTCAAATCCTTTTTCAACCGCCTCTTCCAGAGTTTCACATTTAAACATCTTATAATCATAGTTATATTTTATTATCTGACCATAAATTCTGTCAGCAGATTCTCCTATTAAAATAAGATTTTTAACTTTTTTATTTATAGCATTAATCAGCCCGGAAAAATCCATATCTTTATCCCTGCCGCCCAGTATCAAAGTAACTTCCCTGCCAAAATCATTAAGAGCTGCTACAGTGGCATCCGGATTGGTTGACTTTGAGTCATTGAAGCATCTTATCCCCCTTACAAAACCCAGATATTCAAGTCTATGGCTCAAAGGCTTAAAATTTATTACCGCTTTCTCAATATCCTTTTTATTTACTCCCATCAGTAAAGCGACAGCAGCTGAAGCAATGATATTGGAAATATTATGATCACCCTTAAAAAGAGAATTTTCTACATTTATTTTGCCTTTTTCCCCGTAAATGTTGTAAAAGATATGACTGTCACTATAAAAAATATCTGCTCCTTCTTCCAGACGCAGGCTATATCCGATAAATTCCGGTATATCTTTTCTCCTGCTGGATATAAGCTTAATTTTACTATTTATAAAACGGTCATCCATATTAATAACTGCCCTGTCATTTCTGTCCTGATTTACCAGCAGCCTTAATTTCAAATTAACATAGTTTTTAAAAGTTTTGTGCCTGTCAATGTGGTCACTCGTTATGTTCAAAATTACGCTTATAAAAGGCTTGAATTCAAATGTTCTTTCCAGCTGGAAACTGCTTACTTCTATTATCCTGACCGGGCCTTCAAATTCTTTTTTTAAGGCTTCACCACCGGGATTCAATTCTTTATTATTAAAACTTATGGTATCAATTAATGGCAATCCTACATTCCCGCAGACCACACAGTTTTTACCTGAGGCACTTAAAATCTCCCCGATTAATGTAACCACCGTTGTCTTACCATTGGTTCCGGTTACTGCGATAGTCCTTTTTTTCTCTTCATTGTCCAGCAACCTCCATGCCAGCTCCAGCTCGCTCCAGATAGGAATCTTATTTTTTTCAGCAAGTTTAACCAGCGGTATATCTCCAGGAACTCCGGGACTCAGTACCACCAGATTAATTTTTTCTAAAATTTTCTTTTCCGAAAAACCGCCGCTGCCCAGAATTATTTTCAGTTTACTCCGGTCCCCGGGCTCAATATTCTCTAATACACTTTTTAAATCAAGCCCGGTATTATTATCCAGTACAATTATGGACGAGCTCAGGCCAAGTATTTTTTTTATTACCGATATCCCTGTTTTCCCGAGGCCAATTACTATGAAATTCTTATTTTTTATTAAATCAATACTTTTACCCATATTCTTAATCTATAAATTTTAAATAATAAATAAAAAATCCCACCCCTGCAAAAAGCATGCATACTATCCAGAATCTTATAATAATTTTTATTTCGGGCCACCCGAGAAGCTCAAAATGATGATGGATGGGAGCCATTTTAAATACCCTTCTTTTAAAAATTTTAAACCATAAAACCTGGATTATTACCGATAATGCTTCAATTACAAAAAGCCCGCCTATTATAATTAATAAAATTTCCTGCTTTAAAACTATGGCCACTGCTGCTATAAGCCCCCCCAGTCCAAAAGACCCGGTATCCCCCATAAAAATCTCAGCCGGAGCTGTATTCCACCATAAAAATCCTATACAGGCAGCAAGTACCCCTCCACTTACCACTGCAATATCAACCGTATAGGAAATATCAAGCACAGACCATTCCAGAAATGCTATGAAACTGAACACGGCAAGAACAATTGATGATGTCCCCGCGGCAAGACCGTCAAGACCATCGGTCAGGTTAACCGCGTTAGTGGTGCTTATTATTATGAGCACCACCAACGCGTAATACCAGTTGCCCATCTCTACTTTTATAGCTGTAAAAGGTATGGTTATATATGTGGTGGTATTAAGTAAATATTTAGAAAATAATATAAAATATAAACATACAATAGCAAGAAGAAACATCTTGACCCACCACCTCAGGCCCAGAGACCTCTGCATTTTAAGTGCCATATAATCATCAATAAATCCTATAAAACTGCACAGAAGAAATATAGAAATTACGAATATACCCTCTATACTGTAGACATTATGCCTGTAATATTTAATCAGGCTGACCACAGAAAAAGCAGCCATTGAAGACACAACAAATATTAAACCCCCCATAGTAGGGGTACCTGATTTTATGGAATGGGTCCTCGGCCCATCTATGCGGATTCTTTCTCCAATTTGTTTATTTTTCTGAAACTTTATAAACAGTGGCGTCAACAGAAGCGATGTCAGGCCTCCGATTATAATTGATAAAAATATCCAGGTCATGTATTAATTCCTATCTATAATAAATTGATAATATCCTCCATTTTTCCTGCCCTTGAACCTTTTACAAGCACCAGGTCCCCGGCTTCAAGTAAACCACTTATTTTTTTGTTCAATTCATTTTTGTCGCTAAAATAATAAGACTTATTTTTATTAAAATTATCAGCGCTCCTGTAACCATGGTAAATATTTTTAGCAAAGCTGCCGACAGCTATCAGCACACCAACACCTTTTCTGGATAAATACCTGCCAATTTCTTCATGGAGCGCTGGCGAGTTCTCCCCCAGTTCCAGCATATCTCCCAGTACCGCCACGCTTCTCATACCCCTCTTTTCTGAAATTAAAACCAGCGTATCAACAGCTTTTTTTACAGAAACAGGGTTCGCATTATAACAATCATCTAAAATTATCTTATCTTTCTTTTCTATAATATCCATCCTTGACTTTTCGATAACCGCCTCTTCGATCCCGCTTTTAACAGTTTTCGCACTCACATCTAAATTTAGGGCCATCGCTGCGGCACAGCATGCATTATAAATATTATGATAGCCGGGAACATTTAACTTTATAGTTGTAACCTTTTTTTTATCTTTAAACAAATCAAATTTAAATCTTCCCATATTATCAATCTCTTTTTCTATAAAATTAAATGGTATGTCGCCATCCTTCCCGAATTTCATGACCCTGCAGTTAACTTTTTTTTCTATAAGTCCAGTATATCTGTCATCATTATTTAAAAACAAGACTCCTTTATTTTTAAAAAGAATTCCCGCCATCTCTGCTTTCGTGAGTGCTATTTCACTTAAATCTTTAAAAAAAATTGTATGGGATTGACCAACCGCGGTAATTGCTCCCAGGTTTAAATTACACATATCTGCCAGTATTTTTATCTGTCCCTTTCCTCTCATTCCCAGCTCGGCAACAAAAAATTCCGTATCCCTTTTAATTTCAAGAATTGATTTTGATACACCAATCTCTGTATTATAATTTTTCGGGGTAAATTCAACTTTACTTCCTCTGCTAAATATACTTACCAGAAAATTCCTGGTGGTGGTCTTCCCTACACTACCGGTAATTCCCATAACAAAGGGTTTAAATTTTCTTATATAGTTATAGGCTATCTTTTTTAAGAAATTTAAATTATCCCCTGATTCAAGAATTGCAATTTCACTTAAATTATTATCTTTTATCTTCTTTCTCCATAATTCCAGGTTCCTGGCATATTCTGATTCAAACACAAACCCGCCGGCTTTCCTCTCCAGGGCCATTTCTATAAAATCATGCCCTTTATAATTCTCTCCTGTAAGAGGGACAAAAAAATCTCCTTTTTTCAGGGTCCTGGAATCAGTAGAAATATTGTGAATATAGCTTCCACCGTCCCCTGAAACCAATTTAGAACCGGACCAGGATAATATATCTTTCATTTTTATTTTTTCTCTCATTTTTTCTTTTCTGCCCACTCCTTAACCACTTTCCAATCACAAAAGGGTACCCTGTAATTTTTAAACTCCTGATAATCCTCATGTCCCTTACCTGCTATTATAACCAGGTCATTTTTCCCTGCCATCCGAAGAGCTTTAAATATTGCTTCTTTTCTATCAATTTCCTTAATATAATTTTCTGTATTTGTGCCTGCTATCCCTTCCTCTATCATATTGATTATTGAAGCAGGCTCCTCAGACCTCGGATTATCTGAAGTTACGATTGTATAATCAGCGTATCTGCCGGATATCCGGCCCATTATACTTCTCTTACCTTTATCCCTGTCCCCGCCGCAACCAAAAACACAAATTATTCTCCCTCTGTCAGTCAATATACGGCGTGCGGTCTTAAGCATATTCTCAAGGCCATCGGGTGTGTGCGCATAATCTATTATTACCGAAAATTTATCATCCGAATATACCTTCTCAAACCTGCCCTTTACCCCGCGCATAGAACCTATACCTTCCATTATATAGCCTGCATCTATACCCATATCCATGCACACTCCCGCCGCTGCCATAATATTATATACATTAAAATAACCACACAGTGGAGAATGAATATTTAACTTTACTCCATAAGAAGTATTTATAGTCATCTTAATTCCTGAAAAAGAATTTTCAACTTCAGTGGGCCAGATATCTGCTTTACCCGGCTCCAGAGAATAGGATATCGTTTCCAGGTCAGTTTCTTTAAAAATTACTTTTCCATAACTATCGTCAACATTTATAACCGCTTTTTTACCACCGAATAAACTCCTGTTTTCTTTTAAAAATAATTTTTCCTTTGCGTTAAAATAACTTTTCATGCTTTTATGATAATCCAGGTGGTCCCGGGAAAGATTTGTAAATACTAAATATTCAAAATTGAGGTAATCAACCCTGTGTAAATCCACCGAATGGGAAGATATTTCCATAGAGATGACATTGACTTTCTTTTTACTGCTCTTATCAAAAAAACTATTAAGGTCGCTTGATTCAGGTGTGGTCCGGGTAAATAAAACTTTACCTCCATCCAGGAAAGATTCAATAGTAGTAATAAGTGAAGTCCTGATTCCTGCACTTCTTAAAATAGAATCTATAAGATAACAGGTAGTGGTCTTGCCGTTGGTCCCGGTAACCCCGATTAATTTAAAAGACCCGGTGGGGTCTTTATAAAAATTTTTGCATAATAGAGGCAATGCTTCCCTGGTATTACTGACCACGATTTGAGCCACAGATGAGGGAATACCAACTTTACTCTGAACCACCAGCCCGGCAGCTCCGGCAGAAATTGCCTCTTCTGCAAAATCGCGCCCGTCATGCCTGAAACCCTTAATAGCTACAAAAAGACTACCTCCTATTATATTTTTAGAATTTATAGAAATATCTTTAATTTCAATATCGGTACTCCCATAAATTTCTTCATAATTTACTTTTTTTATTAAATCTTTTAATTTCATTTCTTAATTAAATTAAAACAAATATCAGAAAATATTAAAACACACCCATAATATACCCTGCGTTTATTTAATTTAACATAATACCCATATATTTATAAATCATTATAAATTGTCTTCCGTATTCTTTTAACTTTTTTAATATAGCCTTAATCTACCTAATGAAAATTCCATAATTTCTTTAAAAGCCGGAGCGGCAACAGTCCCACCCCAGATTTCATTACTCCCCCCCTGTGGCTCATCAACTATTACAATTACTGCAATCCCGGGGTTTTCATAGGGAGCAAATCCAACAAAAGAAGTTATTTGCCTTCCTTCACTATATCCCACTCCATTTTTATTTGCCTTTTCAGCAGTACCGGTTTTTCCACAAACTTTTACTCCCTCTATCTGGGCTCTCGTTCCGGTTCCCCCTTCCACTACAGCCAGCATCATATCCTTAACCGCATCTGCTGCCTCCTGTCTTATAATCCTATTAGCCTCATCTAAATTTATATTATCCCGCTCACTCTCCAGTGATTCTATCTCCTTTATGATAGTGGGAGTAACAAGATAACCTCCGTTAGCAACAGCACAGACTGCCCTCAGCAGCTGGATAGGGGTTACTGAAATACTCTGGCCTATAGCCAGAGCCCCTATGGTTGATGATGGCCAGGTTTTATAATCATAAAAAATCCCTTTCTCCTCACCGGGTAATTCTATTCCCGTCACATCACCAAATCCAAACTCTTTTACTGCCTCCCAGAATTTTTTTTCGCCCATGCTCAGAGCAATAGTAACTGCTCCGACATTGCTGGAGTGTTTTATTATCTCTTCGGTGGTGTAATCTATACTATATGTTCTAAATATTTCTTTGATTGTTCTGTCACCAACCCTTATTGAGGGAGCAAGATTGAAAAGCTGGTACCTGCCGACCGAGTTATTTTCCAGCGCAGAAGCTACATTAATAATTTTAAAAGTTGAACCCGGCTCGTAGGTAAATGATATGCCGTTAATAGTATATATTAATTCCTGATCAGCCTGCTGGTAATTATTTAAATCAAAGCCCGGATAAGATGCCATGGCATAAATCTCGCCGCTTCTGGTGTTCATTACTATGGAAATCGCTCTCAAAGCATTGTACTCTTTTACAATCTCTTCCAGCTTCTTCTGTACTATATATTGGATCTGGGAATCAAGGGTTAAAATAACATAACTGCCATCTATTGGCTCCACATAGCTATCCTCTTCTGCAGGAATTATATTTCCAAAAACATCTTTTTCAGCACTGACAGTTATATCAATTCCTCTTAAAACCTTTTCATATTGCAGTTCAATACCTGAAAGACCAACATTATCCACACCGGTAAACCCGACTACTGCAGCAGCAATATCATTCAGAGGGTAGTACCTCCTGGATTCATTCTGTATATATACACCCGGAAGGTTATACTCTATAACTTCTTCAGCTTTTTCTGCCGAAACTTTCCTCTGTATGTATACAAACCCCAGATCAGTATTATCCAGTTTCTCCTTTATTTCTCCGGCATCAAGCTCCAGTATTTCTGATAAAACCTCTGACTCGTACTGTGAATCAATAACCTGCTTTGGATTTGCGTATACAGTTCTTTCATTCAGACTTATTGCCAGTTCAACACCGTTTCTATCCATTATTTCACCCCTTTTTGCACTCAGGGTAAACTGGCCCGTATGCTGGTACTCGGCAAAACTCTTATACTCTGAAGCATTTAAATACTGGATTGTAACCAGCCTGTAAATTATTAACGAAAAAGCTACCAGAAATAAAATAAACAGGAAGTATATTCTTTTCCTGTTTACCTTAATATTATTATTTTTTCTAAGCATTTTTAAGCTAACATATTAATCAGGGAATAAAAAATGTCAATACACCTTCGGATACTACCAGCACTATATCCTGAATATAGTAAATAGTTCCCAGGAAACTATCATAATTCGCAGCAACCCTGTCTGTATTCTTAGCTATATAGTCATTTATTTTTTCATTATTCTCAAGCCCGCTATTTGATATTTTAATAACCCTAGAATCACCGGCAATATCCATATTTAAATTATTTTCTGCAACTTCAATAATCCTTGAAGGCGATTTCAACTCGGATATTTTTAATTCCAGACGGTCATTCCTTTCATTTTCCAGCAGAATCATTTCATTAATTTCATTTATCTCTTCCTGATAATTTATACTCTGTATCTTTAAACCAACATTCAGGAGAAAACCCATGCAGGCAAAAATTATAACCAGAACAAATATATAGAATAACCCGCCACCTGTATATATTATATTTTTATCCATTCTGCCGTCATCATCTGTCTTTATCAGATACAAAAGGGGCTTTGTTCTGCTTTTATAAATTTGCTGTTTTTCTGCTAATCTTAAATTCATTTTCTCAAAAATTATTAATCAAATATTTATAATAAATAAATATAAACTTATATTTTCTCCATAACTCTTAATCTTGCACTTCTTGAGCGCGGATTTAATTTTATTTCTTCATCCGATGGTTTTATGGCTTTCCTGCTAACTATCCTGGCTTTCTTTTCTCTGTCACATTTACATTCAGGAAAATCAGGAGGGCATACACAGACTCCTTCATACTCTAAAAAACTTTTCTTCACCAGCCTGTCTTCCAGAGAATGGTAAGATATTACAGCCATCCTTCCTCCGCTTCTGAGAACTTCAAAACCATCTTTAATAGCTTTCTCTAAATTTGCTATTTCATCATTAACTTCCATCCTGATTGCCTGGAATACTCTTTTCGCCGGATGCCCCTTTCTTTTATATCTAAACTTACCAGGAATGGAACCTTTTATAATATCCACAAGCTCTTCAGTTGTTTCTATAGGTTTATCTGACCTGTAATTAGCTATATTCCTGGCAATAAATCTGGACCATCTCTCTTCACCATATTTCCAAAAAATCTCTGCCAGCTTCTCCATTGAATAATTATTTACCACATAACAGGCATCCATTTTATTTTTATCCCCGTACCTCATATCTAATTTTTCATTTTTTAGATAACTAAATCCTCTTCCCGATTTCTCAATCAGAAAAGAAGACAAACCCGGGTCAAGAAGTAACCCGTCAATATTTTTAACATTTATTTTATTTAAAATTTCCTTTATATTTGCAAAGTTATCATTTACCAGAGTTACACTGTTAGAAAAATCTTTCAGCTTAATGGCGGCGGTGCTTATAGCCTGGCTATGAAGATCAACTCCAATGACTCTGCCTGTGGGGGCAATTGCTTTAATAATTTCTACAGTATGACCAGCACCGCCAAGTGTTCCATCAAAAATGATATCACCCTGCTTTAAGTTTAAATAATACAAAACCTCCTTTAAAAGAACCGGTTTATGAAACCCTTCCAGATTCATTTATAACACTCTTTAGAACCGTAATTGTTCAAAAGCATTTTTATCACCCATAAATTGAGCGTCAGCCTGTCTGTAATATTCCTCCCATATCTCCCCGGACCATATTTCTGCTCTATCTGAAACACCCACCATAACAATATCTTTTTTAAGCCCTGCATACTCTATTAAATTCTGCGGTATTCTGGTTCTTCCCTGCTGGTCCATTGTTTCCTCGGTTGCAGAAGAGAAGAACCATCGAGAAAACCCCTGAATGCTTCTTTCAGCAATTTTATTCGCCATTATCTTTTCTTCAAGTCTATTCCAGCTTTCCTTTGAAAATAAAAAAAGGCACTTTTCATCAAATCCCTTTGATATTACAATGCCTTTTATTAAATCTTCCCTGAATTTTGCCGGAATAAAGATTCTTCCTTTATTATCAATTGTCCTATGATATTCACCTAAAAACATCTCTTACCCCATTTGCTAACCAATTAAAGGGCATTTACTCATTTTCCCTCCACTTTCCCCCACATCACACCAATAAAATATCACATTATTAACGATTTGTAAACTATTATTTAAAAAAATATAAATTTATTTATGATTATTTAATTTAATATTTGTTTAATATTATTATATAACTATATATAGTTAATTTCATAAGTAATGATTAAAACCTGCACTATATATTGATTAAGGTTATAAAGGGGAAATTACATATATACAAACGGAAAAAAAATAAATTTTTATTTTTTTAAAAAAAATTTAATTTTCTTTCTCTAAATTAAGCTCTTTTGTGATTAACTTTCCGTCCTCTGACCTGGCCAGCTCTTCTATTTTGTTCTCTGCTTCATTTAATTTTTTAAGACAGTTAGAAGATAGCTTAATTCCCATCTCAAACTTTTCCATTGATTCTTCCAGGGATATATTCTCATCTTCCAGTTCTTTCACAATCGCTTCTAACTTTTTAATAGACTCCTCGAAATTCATTTCTTCAATTTTCATTTTTTAAACCCGGTTCTATTTTTTTATATATTTTATCAAATATTTTTGCGCTGAGTATACCATCCTTTAATAATATCTTAACCACCTGATTGATACCGGCTTCTTTTATACTCTTAATATTCTTTTTCCTTTCTGCATCATATAACAAAGCAAAACCACGCTCAAGAACATTAACGGGATTCTTATCCGCTACTTTTTCCAGAATATATTTTATTTCGTTTTTCTTCAGGTTAATATAATACTGCATAATTGAAAACAACCTCGTATTAACATTTCCTATTGCCATTCTATAAAAATGAATTTTTTTTATTATATTTTTTTTATCCATCATCCTGTACAGGTTAACCAATTTTTCTACCCCTGCCCGGACATATTCTTTAATATCATTTTTTAATCTTACATTTAAATCGCCCACATTTTGATTAAACCTGTCAAGAAGTGTTTCGGGTTTAATAAAGATTCTCCTTTTAATTAAAAAAAATATTTCTTTTTTATACGCTCTGATTTTTGATTTCATAAGACTTTCGGCTCTTTTAACCATACCCTTCAAGTTTCCAACCGCTTCTTTCTTATTTAATATTACCAGCTCCCCGGCAACCGAAGGCGTGGCTGCTCTTTTATCTGCAACAAAATCAGATATTGTATAATCTGTCTGGTGGCCGATTGCTGATATCACGGGGACAGGGCATCTAAAAATCTTCCTGGCAATTTTCTCGGTGTTAAATGCCCATAAATCTTCCAGCGACCCCCCGCCTCTGGCTATTATTATTACATCAACACCATACCCGCAGAGGTCGTCTATTGCTTCGCATACTTCATCGCTTGAAGTAATCCCCTGGACATTGACATCTCTTACTATAAGGTGAAAATTTTCAAAACGCTGTTTTAAAACCTGAATTATATCTTTTATTACAGCACCGCCAATTGAGGTCACCAGACCAATTCTCCCCGGCAGGAGAGGTATACTTTTTTTATGGGTAATATCAAAATAACCTTTTTTTTCTAATTTATCCTTTAACTGCTCGAAGGCAAGAATCAGCGCGCCTTTGCCTACCGGCCTGGCGTCCAGAGCTATTATCTGGTATTCTCCTCTCTTTTCATATAAAGAGATATAACCATTTATCAGAATATGCAGGCCTTCTTCTATATCAAAAATCAAGTTTCTGTTGCTATGATGAAACATAACTACTTTAATTTTAGAATTCTCATCTTTTAAATCAAAGTACATATGTTTCCTGTCATGGAAATAAAAATTACTAACTTCTCCTTCTACCCATATGTCCGGATAGCCGGCTTCAAGATTTTTTTTTATTTCCTGATTAAGCTCACTGACGGTATAAATTTTTGTTTTTATAACAGTGCAGTCTTCCATTTACAATTTACTGAAGTTCCAGGTACAGGATCATTATCCGGCTCCTGTTTTCTTCGAGTCCTTTTATCAGTACGTTTACAACTTTATCTTTATCATTGCTGTAGTAGGTGAATTTATAGACAGGAATATTTTCATTTTCTTCCTCACCGAGGAATTCTTCCTCAACACTTTCTTTACTTTCTTCAAATATCACTGAGCGACTCCAGATTGATTGAATTTTTTTGCTTTTATAAAATTCCTCCACTGTTTCAGAGCATTCGGGTGTTTCTAATAAAATATAAAGGAGCTCATCGCTCCCTTCTACCTTCTTCACTTCTTTTATCTCAGAACCTTCGTAGTAGAAACTATTAAATACCTCAAGAAAACCTTCACTTTCCAGGAGCTGATTAAAATTTTCCTCAGAATACTCCTCTGAACTATTATTACTCCCTGCGGCATTTTCTATTTCCGTACCTTCCGTTACCTGGTTTTCTGTGCTTTCCTGCATATCATTCATAGAAAAACAGGAAACTGTGACAAATGGCACTAAAAATAAACCAACAGCCAATAATAGAATAGTTATCCTCTTCTTTTTCATAATTATCTAACCTACTAAAATAAAATTAATAAAAATTTTAAATGTTACATAAAGACAGAACACTATTTCCATCGAAATCATTATATAGCTCAGAACAACTTCAAGGCTCTGATTCTTTTCTTTTAAATATAACAACGGCTTGCTTATGAATTTTTTTATTTTCGGTAAAAATTGTATCATAGAATAGAGAGTATAACCAATAAGTATTGCACTTCCAACTGTAACTATCATGTCATCAAAAAAATAATTACTATATAGAAAATAACCTATTTCTATCATGTTCAAAATCACTATTACCGAAAAGGACAATACCATGGAGATAACACTCGGCGTTCTATCCCCCTGGCCATCTGACATATAATCTTCCAATTTTTGAATTTCTCTATGGACAATATAATTATTACTGGTTCTAACCATAAACCTCAAACTTGAAATATATAAACCCAATAATATTATAGATAAAATTAGTAATAAAAACATTAACTATTAAATAAAAAATAAATTATAAATATCTGTTTTATTATTATAATACTTTACAGCCTGCGGTACCTGATACTTCAAGGCTCCGGGCAGAGTCTACTGTGCTGTGGTATACAGCAAGTAATATTCATGACCTGGTGGTTTTATCCAAGACGGCACTGGATTCTTTGCCCGGTTTTTCCCTATCTGCTTTTTTATTATCAATTTTCTTACTATCCGGAGCCTTTCCTTCAGATTTATTGGGACTACTTTCGGACTTCTTTAATCCTTTTCCTTCCGGCAAATTACTGCCTGACCTGACAGAATTTGACCTGTAATCCGTTTTATAAAATCCAGAGCCCTTAAAAATTATTCCGGCAGGCAAAAATAATCTCTTGGCATTAGAATTACAATAAATACATTTTGTATTACTATTATTTCCGTTGCCGTCGCTTGCTTTTTGAAACTTATCAAAAATCCTGCCGCACTTTTCACATTTATAACTATATATTGGCATACACAATCTTCCTTTTAATAAAAATCATTCAGAAAATATATATCAATTAATAATTTTAGTCAAATATTTGATTAATCTATGGCTAACACAGAAAAATAATTTTATAATAAATGTTATTAAATAACTAATTGCAGTGGGATAATATGAAAAATAGAGATATCATTATAATAATCATCCTTACCATAATTTTAGTAATAATTATAACAGCTTCCATACAGAAGAAGCAGGAAATAGAAGATATTTATCTCAGTAACAGCAAAGACTCTACCTTTGAGGAATTACAGTCTGATAAATCATATAATTTCAAAAATAACGATTTAGATATATACCTTATAATGAAAGTAAAAAATTTAAAGGCAGATGATGAAATAAAAGTGAAATGGTCCAGAATAGAAAAAGACCATAACAAAAATAATAATTACATTACAATACAACAAAATACTCTTAATCCCGAGCAAAACGGCTCGGGTAAAATTATAGTAATCCTGGTAAAAAGAGACAGCACTTATGCTGAAGGAGAATACTGTGTGGAAGTATACTTAAATGCTGACCACAAGATAACCAAAACTTTTTCTATAGATTCCTGATCTTAACAGGTTTTGTACGAACTCTCTATAACAAAATAACATCCTGTTTAAATTATATGGTTGAATTCCGCCGGTTGAGATTTAATCTTTCTTTTTACATTCGGACCCGACTTTACTAAATTCGTTTTTTACCCTGTATAATATTAATTCAAGTATCCTGCTTACTACATTATCAAGATTATAATTTTCTATTATCTTAATTTTTTTTTCATCTGCCAGTTTTTCTATGTAACTTTGAATCATAACAATTTTATCCAGGTGCTTTATATACCTGTTCATGGGTCTGGAACCCTGGGTCTCAACTGTCCTTTTAGCAAAGTGCTCCTTATGTATATCCTTATCGGGAACAGATATAACTATCTGCTGAATTATAGCCTTGGGCAGGTATTCTTTAAGATCAAGGTAACCGGGTACTACATGCGCCCCTTCTATAACAATATCAGATTTTTCTTCTACACTTCTCTTTATTATCGCTTCTATACCCACGCTTACTGCCAGAACCTGTTCCCTGAAACCGAGGATTACCGGCTCTACACCTGACGGAGGCAGGGTTAGATTTTTATAAGCACTGTAAGAAGAGCCTCTGAGCGGTCTTATTAACTTATCAGAAACCGAAGCTCGCATAACCTCTCTAATAGCATCGGTAGAAGCAACTCTGGTTATATTTAATCTATTTGCAAGTATGGTCGCTATTGTGGATTTCCCCACACCCGTTGAGCCGCCAATAAGTATTATGATAGGTTTTTCAAGCTTTCCAACAGATTGCCACACTAAATATCTCTCGGCATATTCCATATTAACTTTATCTTTTATAAACCTGAATGCAATGGTTCTTAAATCACTCAGAGATAAAGAATATATCTTATTTTTTAAAAAATACTCCTGTATCTCAACAGCTATTTTATAGGCAGTGAGTATATCCAGACCTGTCACTGAAATAGATGAAGCAAGAATTCCCTTTGAAAAAGGAAGGCCGCTCTTTTTATCCGATATCACAACTATTCTTGGACTTATTTCTTCTTTATTTTTTATTTCCAAGTTTATTTATTCTCCTTTAAAAAAAATTTTTTCAATTCTTTTTTAAAAATATTTTCATCATCTGTCATAATGGGTATATTATTCAAATATATTATATCTTTATTATTTTTATATGCATAATCTGTCAGAACATCGACTGAAGCTGCTTTTAATTCTGAAAGTATGGTGTCGTAATTTCTACTCACCTTAAGGTCTTCTTTTAGTTTTTTTCTATCCGCGAGGTTAAAACTTATTTTTACTACCTTACAGCCAAAATGCTCCTCCAGGTAATCTTTTATTTTAGATTCAATGGCTCTATTTGATGTCATTGCCACAAATATTCTTTTTCCATATATATCAGATAATGGCCCGGGTCTAAAAATCGTCTTAAAAACTGGAGCCCCTGGATTTATCTTTTTTATCTCTCTTTCCATAAAATCTATTTTATCCTTATCTGCCACCGGCTCCTCACACATGGTTAATATTATTAAATCAGCAGACATTATCCTGTAAGTTCCGAGATAACCCACTATGCTTTCCCACTTCTGGCCTGCGCCTATTACACATATGCAGAAATCAGTCTTAACATCCGGAATAGAGGCACCGCTGCCTTCCACTATAATCAAATCAGGATTTAGTTTCTCAGCAATACTTATGCCCTCTTTTATGTTGCTCATAAATATCTTACCTCCAAAACCACCTCCACATCTCCTGCATCCAACAGTAGTAACCCTCCCGGTCAGGGCATCTTCTATATAGTCAGAACTTGCATGCATGCCTTTATTATTAATCTCAAGCAGATATTCAGAGTCAATATTTATATTGCCCCCCTCTATTACATGTGGTTTCGCGGGACCACCCCTGCCCATAGCAACCACGCAGACATTAACGTTCTCACTCTTAAATATTTTTGACACATATGAACTGATTGCCGTTTTACCGATTCTCTTTCCGGTCCCTATAATGCTCACCGAAGGCTTCCTGCAAATGATATCTTCCTTTTCGTAAGAAAATAAAAAATCCGGCCCCATATAGCTGCACTTATGGTCAAGACAGAAAGAAGCTATTTTCATCCTGATAATATAATTAACCACCGGTTCATCGCTTAAGTCATAAACAATATCCGGCTTAAAATATTCAAGCGCATTCTTAAAATCTACATCAAGATCCCTGATTGTATAGACTTTTTCTCCAAAAAAATCTTCCATATCATCCAGTATTAATTTCTCGGTCCCTCCGAGAAAAATAATACCCTTAAAATTACCGGTATAGATTTTCTTGAGCATGTTAACTGCATCATAGGTTACCTGAGGATAGTGTTCACCATCAATTAATGCTACAAGATTTTTACCTTTATAATTTTTTTTCTTCAATAAATTTATCACAGAGCTTACTTTTTTTCTCTTTTCTTTTTATTCCTACAATTTTTTCAATCTTATCAAATGGTGATCTTCTGTAGATATCAATTTCCTTATCCCTTATATATATAATATTATAGCTCGGCTCAATTTTACCCCTTAATCTCAAACAGGAAACCGTTCCGGCAGTAACAACTAACATGTCCTCTACTCTCCAGAGATAGGGTACGTGCTTGTGCCCGCAAAGCACCAGGTCTACTCCGGCATCCACTACTTTTTCAAGAACATCGCCGGCATCATTTACTATATTTCTCTCTCTTCCTGTGTTTGGGACCGATATCAGGTGATGGTGCATGGCAAATATCTTAAAATTACCGGGGCTGCTCTTGCTGAATTCATTTTTTATCCATTCGTAATGCTCCCTTCCTATCTGACCGTTGTCAAGATCAGGCTCACTTGAATCAGCTGCAACAATTGTAATTTTATCATTATTAAACGAAATATATCTACTGCCAAAAATATCTTCAAAATGCATATATCCCACATTTCTTGAATCATGGTTTCCCAGCTGAACCAGCAAATTTTTACACTTAATAGGTGATAGGTAATTTTTTACCGTATCATATTCTCTTCGGAAACCATTGGCAGTAAGGTCTCCGGTAATTATTACCACATCGGGACCTAACTCATTAATTTCATCAATACATCTGGTTAACAGGCTGGGCACAAAATGTTGTTCACCAACATGAATATCAGATATCTGAACTATCACCGTTTCTTTTTTACTGGCTATCATTGATTTCCTTTCTGAAATTATTTTTTTAAATCCGGTTAACTCTAATTATAGTATAATCTAAATATATAAATATGTTTCATTATCCTATTCTTTAATACAAATTATAACATGGAAGTTTATTATTACTTTATGAAATTATCATCCTTTTTTAAAATCCTGTTATTCCGGCCATTTATTTCCCATGCTAATAATAATCAACTATTATATCCTGGCAAAGCTACTTTTTAATTCTATAAAAAGTTAAAATAAAGCACAATACGGCATAATTATAATAAATCTTCCCCTTCCAACAGGAATCTAAAAAACAATACAGGTTAAATTTAGTTTGAAAAACATCCACATTTGCCATATTTAATCGTTTTTTGTATTTAAAAAAAGCATTTTTAAAAAAATAATTATTAAATAAATATCAACTGCTTGACTTCATAAAAAGCCTGTTTTAAAATAATGAACACGAGTTTATAAACGCGAGTTTATGAAGAAAGGAGGTGAATCTAACTAACAAGCTTTTGGGCCATTACTTAAATACCAAAAACCTTAAAAAGGAGGCTAAAGAGTGAAAAAAGTATTTTTATGGCTAATTGTAATATCAATTATTACTGTATTTTCTGTAGTAGGCTGTAAGGCAGAAGCTGAAGAGGCTGAAGAAGCTGCTCCCGAGGTAGAAGCAGAAGAGGTAGCTGAAGAAGAAGCTGAGCCAGCGGAAGAAGAAGAGGAAGAAATGCCCGCTGAGACTATAACTTTCTGGGCTATGCCCAATGCTCCCGCTGAACCCCACCAGGCCTGGATGGAGGAGAAAGCAGCTGCCTTTAAGGAGGAGACCAATATTACTGTTGAGTTTGAGGAAGTTGGCTGGGGCGATGTTGTATCAAAAGTATCAACAGCATGTGTAACTCCGATTTGTGATGTCTCTCAGGTGGGTACCACACAGAATCCACAGTTTGCTGCTACCGGTGGATTGTTAGAACTTAATATAGATGAATTTGGTGGGGCTGATTCCTTCCTGTCTGCAAACTTAGAATCCTGCACTCTCGATGGTGATTATTATGGTGTACCATGGTTTGCTGAATCAAGAGTTTTATTCATAAACAAAGATATGTTTGAACAAGCAGGAGCAACCGTACCAACCACCTGGGATGAATTATTAACTGCAGGAGAGAAAATCGTAGAAGAATACGGAGAAGGCAAAGCAATTGCTATGGCAGGAACCAATGCCTGGGATTTAATACACAACTTCGCTGCACTCTTATGGCAAAATGGAGGAAGTATATTAAATGAAGATAATACCGAAGCTACATTCAACAGCCCCGAGGGAGTTGAAGCCATGACGTACTATATAAACTGGCTGGCAAAAGGACTGGCAGATCCAGCCTGCGCCGAGTACAATCAGCCACAGGCTGACGCTGCTTTCATAGCCGGTAATGTAGCCATGGTAGTTATGGGTCCCTGGAATATTTCCGGTATTATTAACGATAATCCTGATCTTAACTACAAAGTTGTCGAGCTTCCAGTAGGCCCGGCAGGAGTAAAAGGCGCTTTCTCAGGTGGAAGTAACCTGGTTATATTTACCGAGAGCGAACATAAGGAAGCAGCCAAGAAATGGGTAAACTATCTAATAAGTGACGATATTCTTATCAGTTATAACCAGCCGGACATTGCCAATATGATACCGGCAAAGCTCAGCGCTCTTGAGGATCCTTATTACCAGACTCCCGAGATGCAGACCTTCATAACAAGTCTGGGATATGCTACTGCATATCCTCCATTAGCATCCTGGGTAGACATTGAAACTGCAATAGTTGGCGAGTTTAAAAACATTATGACTGCTTATGTTGGAAAGGCCGAGGCAGGAACAGTAACTGAAGAGGAAATAGAAGCTATTGCTCAGGAATACTTAGACTCAGCTGCAGAAAAAGTTAACGAGGCTTTAGCTAAATAGATTATATTTTTTCTATTTCTGGATAGGTAATCTTTTTGAAGCGAGGAAGCAGTTAATTGCCAAAAGTGAAAAACTGTTTCCTCGCTTATTTAAAACGCATATAATTCAAGTATAAGGATAAGAGGAAGTATTTATGAAAAATACCAGAAGTATGTTGAGTTCCATATCCACAGTAATGGGCAATATAAGAAGATACAGGATTGCCTATTATTTACTTATTCCTGCTCTCATTCTTATGTTGTTAGTTCACTTTATTCCTATGATATGGGGAATTACTATTAGCTTTCTTGACTTTGACGTACACACCATTAATGATTGGAGTAAAGCTACTTTTATAGGAATAGATAATTACATAAACGGTTTGAATCCTATTACTACTATAGGGGAACGTTTCCTGCGTTCCTTATGGAATGTAACTTTCTATGCAATAGTAGTCCTTTCTCTGGGTTATCTTATTGCCATGGGGGTAGCCCTGCTTTTAAATCGGAAATTTAAGGGAAGGATAATCGTTAGAGGTTTAATACTTTTACCTTATATTATTCCAGACACAGTAGCTTTCGCAGTTTGGCGGTTTATGTTCCAGAGCAGGATAGGTATAGTGAATAAATACCTGCTAGACTGGGGCTGGATTAAAGAACCAACACTCTGGTTAATCGGCGATAAGTCCATTTATGCTGTGATGATAGCCAGTATCTGGAAAGGATGGCCTTTTACCTGTTTAATGCTACTGGCCGGATTGCAAAGCATTCCAGATGATTTGTATGATGCAGCCAGGATTGATGGCGCTTCGGCCTGGCAACAATTTAAATCTATTACCTTTCCTCTTCTTATCCCCGTTACTACTGTCCTCTTACTTTTATCCACCATATGGACTTTCTATGCCTTTAATCAATTTTATGTAATGCTGGGTTCAGATCCGGGGTATCAAGCAGATGTTCCCTCTACTCTTATTCTAAGAGAGGCTTTTACCTCTTTACACTACGGAATTGGTTCAGCTATGTCAGTAATCCTGATGCTAATTATGATAGTCTTTTCTATACTTTACATTAAAAGAATCAAGCCTGGAGAGGAGATTGTATGATGAATACCAGAATAAAAAAAACTATAAAAAGGGTATTCTTTTACCTTACCATAGCACTGGTCCTGGCATGGGTGCTTATGCCCTTCTTCTGGATGGTCTCCGGTTCGTTTAAATCCACATTAGAAATCCAGGCTTCGGATATTAAGACACCAGGCCAGGAACCCACCTGGATCCCTCGCCGTCCTACTTTAGAGAACTATCTAACCGTAAATAAAGTGGTAAAAATAGCAGATTATTTTAAAAACAGTGTGATAATAAGTCTGGGAACTATGATTTTTTGTCTTATTATTGCCGTTCTGGCCGGCTACTCCATCTCCCGT
This sequence comes from uncultured Actinomycetota bacterium, assembly GCA_964595565.1. GTDB lineage: Bacteria > Actinomycetota > Humimicrobiia > Humimicrobiales > Humimicrobiaceae > JAQVEM01. The sequence goes on along the minus strand of CAZQQX010000008.1, from coordinate 26,250 downwards.
TTTAAGTTCCCCGGTAGACACCCCTACACTGTAGCAGTATTGTCTACTCAGATGTTTCCAGGAATTCTCTTCCTCATTCCTTATGCTGTAATGTTTATCGGTGTGACGAGATTTACAGGTATTCCTATGAGAGATACATACTGGGGAATGATTTTTACCTACACATCTTTTGCCCTTCCTTTTTCCATCTGGATGTTGAGAGGTTACTTTAATACTATCCCCAGAGAGATAGATGAACAAGCTCAAATTGATGGATGCAACAAAATAGGAGCTCTTTTTAGAGTCATTATTCCTCTGGCTAAACCAGGCCTTATTGCTGTCGGTATATATGGATTTATGATGGCCTGGGGCGAGATATTATTCGCTTCCGTCCTTACAGGAAAAGACACCACTACGCTGGCTATCGGCATTTTGAGATACATCACTACTCAAGAAAACCGCTGGGGTGGAATGATGGCTGCCTGTGTGTTAACATCTCTTCCCGTACTGGCATTTTTTACCCTGTTACAGAAACATATGATCAGTGGTCTGACAGCTGGAGCATTAAAAGAATAACCTGCAACTTACTTTATAGCTCTTGTTTTTATTAAATCCCTGTACCAGAATGCACTTTCTTTAAATATTCTCTCCTGTGTTTTATAATCCAGATAAATAATTCCAAATCTCTTGGAGTATCCAAACTGCCATTCAAAATTATCAATAAGAGACCACAGGAAATATCCTCTTATATCCATTCCCTTTTTTATTAACCTGGCAATCTCTGATAAATGTCTTCTTAAATAATCAATTCGCCTGGTATCTCTGACTTCTCCTTTTTTTAATAAGCTATCTTTAAATGCGGCTCCATTTTCCGTAATGTAAATCGGTATTTTTGTGTACTCTTTTCTCAATCTTAACACAAGGTCATAGAGGGCTTCCGGTACTATTTCCCAGTCCATCTCTGTTCTGGCAAATTTACCATAGACTCTTTCAAATTTTAGTTCTGGATCACCGGAAAATTTTATAAGCTCACGGTTATAATAATTTACCCCCATAAAATCATTTTTAATTGATATTTTTTGTAAATCTTCCTCCTGTATAAAATCATAATCAAACACAAACTGCTTATACATTTCCTTCATATCCTCAGGATAATAACCTTTAAAAACAGGATCCAGAAACCATCTATTCAGATAACCATCCCTTATCCTGGCTGCCCTTATGTCATCTTCGGATTGAGTTGCCGGATATGCCGGAATCAGGTTAAGAGTTATTCCTATTTTCCCTTTTTTGTAACCGAGCTTCCTGAATTCTTCAACTGTATTTCCATGTGACAATAAAATATGATGTGCCGCTATCAGGGCCTCCCTCAAATCCCTGTGCCCGGGAGCATGCTCACCTTCATAATAACTAAAAAATGAAGCACATAATGGCTCATTATGAGTTACCCACAGACTGACGGAATCACCGAGTTCTTCAAATACTCTGCCTGAATATTCTACAAACCATTTTACTGAATCCCTGTTCAACCAGCCGCCCATATTATAGGCCCATAATGGCAGGTCCCAGTGATACAGTGTAACTACGGGCCTGATGCTCCTTTCAACAAGTTCGTTTACAAGACTTTTATAAAATTTCATTCCTTCCGGATTAAACTTACCTTCCTCCGGAAAAATCCTCGGCCATGAAATAGAAAACCGGTATGCATCAATACCTATCTTCTCCATTAATTCAACATCCCCCCTGTACCTGTGGTAGTGGTCACAGGCAATATCACCATTCTCACCCCTGTAGGTTTTACCCGGAGTCTTTGAAAATACGTCCCAGATAGACGGGGTTCTACCGTCTTCTCTGACCGCTCCTTCTATCTGATATGAGGATGTTGCGGCACCAAACAAAAAATCATTTCCGAATTTTACTGTCATGTCCCCCCTTTTTTCCTTAAGATTATAATCAGGCCAGCTTTTATTTTATACTTGAAATTAAAGTTTAAACTAACCTCTAATTCCCCAGGAACACATTAACCTCTACTTCCCTGTCTTTCCCGTCGAAAGGAACCAGATTGCCTTTTAATAGCTTCCCGTTTACAGTTAACCTTTTTACTCCTTTGCTAACCCCCTCTTTATTATTAACTGTAATATTATATCTCACTCCCCTGAACAAACGAAATACTTTATACTCTTTCCAGCCTGCCGGTATACACGGGTCTATTAATAAACCATCATAGTCAGGTTTTATCCCCAGAATTGCCTGGGATATATTTACGAAACTCCAGGCAGCTGTACCGGTAAGCCAGGAGTTTTTTGCTTCACCGGGTACGACGGCATCAGGGCCGGCGATCACCTGCGCATAACAATATGGTTCACAGCAGTATGTATCTATATTCTTTTCTCTGGTACTTGGGCAAATTCGTAGATAATACTCAAAGGCCCTATCTCCATTGCCAAGCATAGCCTCGGATATGGATATCCAGGGATTATTATGACAGAATATTCCTCCATTTTCCTTATATCCGGGCGGATAAGAAGATATTTCACCTAAATTAAGATAATATTGCGAGTATGGAGGATAATTTAAGATTATTCCATCAGGAGTTGCAAGATATTTTTCTACACTGTCCAGAGCTTTTCTGGCCATTGTATTCTCTACACCCACACCGCCCATAATGGCCCACCCCTGCGATTCAACAAATATTTTTCCTTCCCTGTTTTCTTTAGAGCCAACTTTATTCCCATAATAGTCGTAAGCTCTAAGAAACCACTGCCCATCCCAGCCATACTGTTCTATTGCTTTCTTTATTAATTCATAATTTTTCTTAAGCTCACCAATTTTCTGGTTTAGATTAATATGCTGGAGCAGCTTAATTAATTCACTGCACGCATAAAGAAAAAGACCTGCTATCATTATGGATTCTGCAACTCCTCCCTGTCTGTCACTATAGGTCTGAAAACTTTCTCCGGGTTTTTTTGAGAAACAGTTCAGGTTCAGGCAATCATTCCAGTCAGCGTGCCCTATGAGAGGTAGATTATGCGGACCAGGATTTTTTAAAATATAATCTATGGAAAGAAAAAGATGGTCAAGAAGAGTGGCCCTGCTGCCGGGAGCATCTGAATATCCTGTTATTTCATTAAGAATTGGATAATCCGCCGTTTCTTTAATGTACGCACATGTAGAAACTATAAGCCACAATGGGTCGTCATTAAATCCCGCTCCTATATCTTTATTTCCTTTTTTAGTAAGTGGCTGATACTGATGATAACAGCTTCCATCGGATAGCTGTATCCCTGAAATATCCAGAATTCTCTGTCGTGACCTTTCCGGAACCATGTGAACAAAACCAAGTAAATCCTGATTTGAGTCACGGTATCCCATTCCACGGCCAATACCTGATTCAAAAAAAGATGCCGAACGGGATAGATTAAAAGTTACCATGCACTGGTACTGGTTCCATATATTTACCATTCGCCTGACATGCTCATTTTCCACTTCTACTCTGTATTTTCCAAGCAGCTCATTCCAGTATTCCTTTAGCCCGTCAAAAGCTTTTTTTATAAATTCAGGCTTTTTATAATTCTCTACCCTGGCATAAAATAATTCTTTATTTATAACACCCGGAGCAGAAAACTTTTCATCCTCTCTGTTCTCTATATAACCCAGAATGAAATTCATATTTTTATTTTCTCCCGGCTTTAAAACCATATTAATTTGATGAGCGCCAACGGGGTACCATCCGCTGGCAATTGAATTGGTGCATTTACCTTCAATAACGGCAACTGGATTGCCAAATCCATTATATCTGCCTATAAAAGCATCACGACTGGTATCAAAGCCGTTTATTTTATGACTGCACGTAAAATATGCATAATGATTTCTTCTCTCCCTGTATTCCGTTTTATGGAAAATGGTCTCATCTTCTACCTCTACCTCACCGGTGTTCAGGTTACGCTGAAAGTTATTCATATCATCCATGGCATCCCATAAACAGAACTCTATAAACGAAAAAATAGTTATTTTTTTATCCATATTTGTATTATTTTTAAGACAAACATCCCATATCTCCATATTCTCTCCCAGAGGCACAAAATATGTAACTTCTGCTTTCAGTCCATTTTTTTGACCACTTATTATAGTATAACCAAGACCGTGCCTGCAGTAATATTCATCCAGAACTGTATTGGTTGGCTTCCACCCGGGATTCCAGATTACACCACCATCTTTTATATAAATATATCTACCTCCTGTATCCATCGGGACATTATTGTATCTATAGCGGGTTATACGCCTCAGCCTTGCATCACGATAAAAACTATAACCACCCGCTGTGTTGGAAATAATTCCAAAATATTTCTCACAGCCGATATAATTTATCCATGGTAAAGGGGTATCGGGTCTGTTTATGAAATATTCCCTTTTATCATCATCAAAAAAACCATATTTATTCATTATTGGTTTCCTTTATTTAAGGTTAATAACCCATCAGTTTTCTCATAACTATCTCTGATTTATCACCGGTAATATTAGTACTTTTTTTATATATTTTTTTGCTCCCTTTAATTTAAAATTCATTATAAAATATTTGAACGCGTGTTTATTTTTTTGCATTTATTTTCTTCCTTTAGCTTTAACCATGATTTTTTTATCCTATCAGATTAATCTTTTTATCAAATTAAAAGATTATATCTTTTAAACCCTGCTACCTTATTTTTCTGGTAGATTCCCTGATAATTAATTCTGCAGGAATAGTGTAATAATTAATTGAACTTACACCATTCTCAATAAAATTAATTAAATTACCTGTTACAGTAGATGCCATCTCAAGAATTGGGCTTCTAACAGTTGTAAGGGCAGGTGACATATAACTCGCAACTTTTATATCATCAAAACCAACAATAGAAATATCCCCGGGAATCTTAATATTCATTTTTCTTATAGCTTTCATTGCTCCCATAGCCATTGTGTCATTAGATGAAAAAATAGCTGTTATTCTATTTTTGTTCCCGTTTCCTAAAAGTTCATATGCACAATTAAACCCACCGTCTTCAGTAAAGTCACCGTAAACCACATATTCTTTTTTAATCTCAAGCTTTGCCTCATCCATCGCTTTCATATATCCTTCAAGACGTTCAATACCTGAATATTTATTCATATCTCCGCAAATATGTGCTATTTTCCTGTGACCATAACCTATCAAATGTTTTGTAGCTTTATATGCACCATTATAATTATCAGAGTTAACAATAATATAATTTTTTATTTTCTTACTTTTGACTTTCTCCTGGTCTATTATGGCTATTTTATAACCTGACTCTACAAGCTCGAAGATTTCTTTTGAATTATTATTGGCCCCTAAAAAGATTCCTCCTGATAATATCCTACTATTAAAAAGGTCCTTTACTTTCTTAATATCACTATTATCATTTATTATTAAAACCAGTACATTATATCCCAGCTTATTTGCATAATCTATTATTGCAGCTTCAAAAGGAGAGACATATACATTACGGAAAACCCTTAAATCTTCATCGCCAACCCTTATATTGGCTATAAAAATACCTATAACCTTACTGATTTTCCCGGCAAGTGCCTGCGCTGAAGCATGCGGTACATAGCCATATTTTTTAATAACTTTTTCTACTTTTTCTTTTGTTTCAGGCGTTACATTAGTATAGTTATTAATTACTCGCGAAACAGTACTCCTTGAAACGCCGGCTAATTTTGCTATCTCTTTACTATACATATAAATTTACAAATTTATAAACACGCGTTTAATATTTGATTACCATTTTACACCAGATTTTTTCTTCTAGTCAAGCATATAAATTATGCTTGAAATAATTTAAAGATAGAGCAATCCAATACCGCCAATCCAATACTGGCTTTATTTTTTAAATAATCACCCAGAAATTAATTTTTTTAAATAATTTCAATATAAACAATTTCCATAAATTATATAAAAGCTTTTTCTGTCTTTTTATCAAACAAATGTATCATATCAGTATCCACATGTAGTATAGCTTTATCACCACTCTTATATTCGGAACGGGGATTTACCCTGGCTGTAATCAGTACCCCATCAATATCAAGATACAGGTAAATCTCGGCTCCCATGGGTTCCCTGACCTCAATATCTGCAGTAATTGTATTCTCGCTGGTAGTATCCTGAACAAAATTACTATCTTCCAGTTCTTCCGGTCTGATTCCCATCACTACTTCTTTTCCTACCAGGTTATTATCTTCAATTACTTTCTTAACCCTATCAGTAGTTCCCAGTTCAAAAACTTTACTCTTAAAAGTCATGTTATCTGTAACAGTAACATCTAAAAAATTCATTGCAGGACTTCCTATAAATCCTGCCACAAACATATTGTTGGGATGATCGTACACTTCCTGTGGGGTACCCGTTTGCTGGACCAACCCATCTTTTAATATAATTATCTTATCGCCCATAGTCATTGCTTCTGTCTGGTCATGTGTTACGTAAATTATTGTAGCTTTCAGCCGATTGTGGAGCTTCGCAATTTCTGTTCTCATCTGTACCCTTAGCTTGGCATCAAGGTTTGATAAAGGCTCATCCATCAAAAATACCTTTGGGTCTCTTACAATTGCCCTGCCAAGAGCAACTCTCTGTCTCTGGCCGCCTGAAAGCTGTTTGGGTTTTCTTTTAAGGAGGTCCTCAATTTTTAATATCTTAGCCGCTTCCAAAACTCTTTTTTTAATCTCGGGTTTCGGGACTCTTCTTAGTTTTAACCCAAAAGCCATATTGTCGTAGACATTCATATGGGGATATAATGCATAATTCTGAAAAACCATGGCTATGTCTCTGTCTTTGGGAGGCACGCCATTCACCAGCCTGTCTCCAATATAGATTTCACCTTCTGTCACGTCTTCCAGGCCTGCTATCATACGCAGTGTTGTAGTTTTTCCACAACCCGAAGGTCCAACAAGCACCGTGAAACCCTGGTCTTCAATTTCGTTATTCAATTTGTTCACTGCCACCACATCTTCAAACTTCTTAGTTAGATTTTTTAGAACAACCTTTGCCATCTTTTCTCCTTTTAGCCAATTTATAATTAATAATTGATTATAAAATAAAAAAAAATTACTTTCCACTTAAAACATTTAAGCCCTGAAATAAAATAAAAGCTTTATAAGGTTAAAATCTTCACTTACTGTAGGCATCTTTAAATATTTCCAAAAATTTTTTTAAAAACATTTTATTTATATCCGGCAAACCCATAGTTACTCTTATATGCCCCGGTAACCCTAAATTTTTACCCGGCCTTACTATAAATCCACCTCTCAGGAGCTTCTCTATTATTACATCGCTTTCCTTACCGGTTTCAATCAATATAAAATTTGCATATGATTTAATATAACCTATTCTATTTTCATTTAAAACTTTATAGTACCTATTTTTTTCTTCTTTAATCCTGCCCCTGATTTTATCTATATAAGATTCATCCTCCAGTGCTTTAATGGCGGCTCTCTGGGCAATAAAATTTACATTGAAAGGCAGCCTGACTTTATTTAAAGCAGAAATAATCACGCCATCAGATATTCCATAACCAATTCTCAGTCCCGCAAGGCCGTAAATTTTGGAAAAAGTTCTTAATATTACAAGATTATCATATTCAGAAATATAACTTACAGTATCAATTCTATCTTCTTCATCCAAATAGTCCACATAAGCTTCATCCACAACTACCAGAATATTTTTATTAATATTTTCCATCATATAACCAAACTCAGTAGAATTAATGTTACTACCGGTTGGATTATGAGGGTTTGTAAGAAACAATACTTTTGTTTTATTATCTATGCAGCCTACCAGCCTTTCCATATCCTGATGAAATCGTTTTAACGGAACCTTTAATACTTTTCCATTACACTTCAGGGCTGATTTTTCATAAATTAAAAAAGTAGGGTCTGAAATTATGATATTGTCTCCTGGCTCAATAAAACTATCACATATCATCTCTATTATCTGGTCCGTTCCATTTCCTATAATTATTGACTTAATATTTATATTAAGTCTCTCACCCAGTTTCTCCCTTATCTCAATACAATTTCCATCCGGATAATAATTTATATTACCTAAATTCCTACCAATCTCCTTAAGGACGCCGGGGTCAGGACCAAACAAACTTTCATTAGAGGCCAATTTATAAACCACCTTTAAATTATATTCTTTCTTTATCTCTTCTATCGTCCTACCGGGAATGTATTCCGGCATATTTAGAATCCATTGCTTAATCTTAATACTCATAATTTTTGTTACTTCTCTTTAAATCTAACCTTCACAGAATAGCTGTGGGCAAATAATTTTTCAGATTCCGATAATGTTTCAATAAATTTCATCTCTTTCTTTAAAGCATTTTTTCCATAAAAAGTTACACTGCTTCTCTTTAAAAAATCGTCAACACCCAGTGGCGAAGAAAATCTTGCACTACCGTTTGTGGGAATAACATGGTTAGTTCCACCTATATAATCACCAACTGCCACAGGCGAGTATTCCCCGATAAATATAGCGCCTGCATTTCTTATTTTCCCTAAAATCCTTCTGGTATTTTTTGTCATTATCTCTAGGTGCTCGGGGGCTATCATGTTACAAAATTTTACCAGCCAGTCTTCGTCGCTGTGATAAATAATTTTACAATTATTTTTAAGCGACCTCAGAATAACACCGGCATTACCTTTACTTTCCGGTTTACCCTCAAGCAAATCCAAGTGTCTGTAAATATTTTCAATTGTCTTTCCAGCGGTCTTTATACTGCTGGTTAGAAGTATGCTCCTGGAGTCAGGGTCATGCTCGGCCTGTGAAATCAGGTCGGCTGCAATTAAATTACTATCTGAAGAATCATCTGCTATTACAGTTATTTCACTTGGACCTGCCAGGCTGTCAACACCAACATCACCAAAAACCATTTTTTTTGCAGCAGTAACATAAATATTTCCGGGGCCAACAATTTTATCCACCCTTCTTATGCTCTGTGTGCCATAAGCAAGGGCCCCTATTGCCTGTGCGCCGCCTATCTTATAAATTTCCTTAATACCGGATTTACTGCACAGATACAAAAAAGTCTTATCCAGATTACCGCTTGGCCGCGGCGGGGTGCAAATAACAATTTCTTTTACTCCGGCTATCAGTGCCGGGACTACAGTCATAAGTACCGAGGATGGATATATATATCTTCCCCCGGGTATGTATATTCCCACTCTTTCAAGCGGCATCATTATTTGCCCGATTTTTTTGTCTTTACCGGGCCTTATAACCCAGGAACCCGCTACCCTATCCATCTGAGCGGTGTGGTATTCCATAATATTTTCATAACTCACTTCCAGGGCTTCAACCAGCCGGGGCAAGCTTTTTTTTACCGTTATTTCTGCGGACTTAATTTCTTGTTCTTTTACCCTGAAATCATCAGTACTTTTAGCTCTGAAATTATCAAACTTCCCGCACAGTTTTAATAAAGCTTCATCCCCTTTTGTTTTTACTTCCTTCAATATTTGGTTTACTGTTTTTTCGACTGAAGGGGGCATCTTAAAGCCTCTTTTTACATAAGAGTAAATTTCTTCAATCTTTTCAGGCTTTTCAATTTTTAAAAAATCATAATTCATTAAAAAAGACCTTTGATACTTTTAAATGTTTTTATTAATATACCTAAAGAATATAAAATTGGCAAAATAAAATTACTATTTAGATAAAATGTCAGAAAACCTGAATTCAAAGCCCGGAATACTTCTTCACGTCTGCTGTGGTACCTGCTCACTTCACCCTTATCTTCTTTTAAGAAAAGATTTTAAAGTAACCTTTTTCTTCTACAACCCCAATATACACCCGGTAAAAGAATACTTTAAAAGGCTTGAAGGGGTAATAACTGTTTCAAAAACCTATTCTGTCCCTCTTATAACCGGAGAATATGAAATTGAAAAATGGTTCCGGCTAACAAAAAACCTAAAAGATGAACCTGAAGGCGGTAATAGATGCACTGTATGTTTTAAAATGCGTCTGGAAAATACCGCAAAAACAGCAAAAAGGCTTGGATTTGATTTCTTTGGTACCACTCTTACTGTAAGCCCCCATAAAAATCAGAAGATTATAAATTCCATCGGACTGGAGATAGGGACACTAAAGAAAATTAATTTTTATCAGGCTGATTTTAAGAAAAAGGATGGATTTAAAAAAACTGTGCAGTTAAGCAAAAACCTGAACCTTTACAGACAAAATTACTGCGGCTGCGTATACAGCAAAAGGTAATCATAAATATTCTGAACAATAAAAATAAAATAATAGCTTTCTTAATATTATCAGCATGAGCTGCCGTCAAAAAATTATCCGGTATCACTATACCAGAACTATTTTTAGGTATTCTCCTCCAGCTGTTTTCTTTCATTAAATTTCCTGGTTACATAATCTGCTATCAGCATTGCAGCTATTATAGTAATTAAATTAATAATATATACCACCTTGATTTCACCAAAAGGCGTGCTAAAAGATGTACTGTCAATACGATAATATTCTATAATTGTTCTATAAATGGAGTATATCCCGAGATACATTGACAGTATTAATCCACTGGGAAGTTTACCGGGCCTTTTCCTGTAATACCTGTGCATAAACATAAGCAATATAAATAGTAAAAAGTTTGATACGGATTCGTAAAAAAATGTGGGATGAAAATATTCAAAACTTAAATAATCATTAGGCCTATTTGCATATTCTATATAAATCGCCCATGGAAGACTGGTTGGTTTCCCGAAAGCTTCCTGATTAAAAAAATTACCCCACCTGCCTATTGCCTGCCCCAGTATTAATCCCGTAGAACCTATATCGGCCCATAACCAGAAATCAAGTTTCCTTATCCTGCAAAATACTATCAGAGTCAGAACACCACCCAGTATGGCTCCCTGAATAGCCTGGCCGCCTCTCCTCAAGGCAAAAACATAGACAGGATGCTGGGCATAATAAGACCAGTTTACTAAAACATGAAGAAGCCTTGCGCCAATAATTGAAAATAATACTGCAAAGGGTGCGAAATTAAGAATTTCATCCTTTTTCTCACCCCTGTACCCGGCCAAAAAATATGCAACTGTAAAACCTGCTATGATAGACAGAGCAGTTATTATACCATACCACCTTATTTCAAATCCTGAAATACTGAAAGCGACCGGGTCCACGTACAAATATCCTCCTTAAATAAAATTTCTATTTTCAATATAATAAATATTTAAGATTTTAACACAAATCAATATAAAAATTTAACTAAAATAAAACTTTTTCTCTTCCAAAAGAATACAAACTTTTCATTGCTTCTCTGTCTCTCAATATTTCACCGGCATCATCCACACCATTAAATGAAAAATCTCTTATATAATTAACATATAAAACATCAAAAAAAGAACGAATTACTTTTCTTGGACAATTAAAAATATCTTTTGAATCTGAGCCGGCAGTACTTATAAAAATACCTCCCCTGTCTTTATTAACTACCCTTTTTTTATGTTCATACTTTAGCGACCAGAATCTCTGGCATCTATCAATTAATGCCTTTAAACATCCCGGTACCGTAGTAAAAAATACGGGAGATGCTACAGCCAGAAAATCAGCTTCAATCAAATCATCAAATACCTGCTGCATTGCATCTTCTATAATGCATTCCCCTGTTTTAGAACATTCACGGCATTCTTTGCAGGGAGATATATTTAAATTTGCTGTTATGATTTTTTTAATATTTAATCGCCTGTCGGCTAATCCGGCGGCTTCTGTTACGCCATCAAGAAACCTGTCCAGCAATATGCTGCTATTCCCACTTTTCCGGGGACTGCCATATACGGCGACTACTTTAAATTCTTTATATTTTATAACAGGGCTCTTATTCACTTACAAATTATCAGACAATAGGTTATAAAATTCTCTATAGTAATATTCCCGGCTATATTTAATAATACCTGTTCAACAATCTATTGATATCTATATCAGTTATAGTATGGTCAACCAGTGGTTTTCTTTCTATTTGCTTCAGTTCATCCTCATACAGCGGTTTCTCTACCTGGTAGAAAATTCCTATCGGTATTTTATCCTCCCCCATAGATGTTTTAATAGCCCTGTCCAGATCCTTTCTATCATAATTTTTAAGCTCATCAATCCTGTATATTTTTTCCCTGTAAAATTTATAAGTATTACTCCTGTCCAGCGTTATACATGGTTGAAGAATATCTATAAAAGAAAATCCTCTGTGTTTTATAGCCTTTTTTATTATCTCTGATAAATGTTTTACATCCCCTGAAAAACCCCTTGCAACAAAAGTCGCCCCGGATGCCAGAGCGAGCAATACAGGATTTAGGGGTATTTCAAGCACACCCGAAGGTTCCGACCTGGTTCTTAATCCCCTGTCACTGGTAGGGGCAGCCTGGCCATTTGTAAGGCCAAAAATTTTATTGTCACATAAAAGATAAGTCAGATTAATATTCCTCCTGCAGGTGTGTATCAAATGATTGCCGCCAATACTCAATCCATCACCATCCCCTCCCACCGCTATTACTGTTAATTTATGGTTGGCAAGTTTTGCTCCCGTGGCTACGGGAAGAGTTCTTCCATGCAGCGCATGGAACGCGTATGTTTTTATAAAATTTGCACCATTCCCCGAACATCCAATGCCGTATACCATCAAAATTTCATGTGGTCTCAAATTCAGACTTACAAAAGATTTTTTCAGTGAATTCCATACACTGTAATCCCCGCAACCGGGACACCAGGTTGGCTTTCTTTCTGTGTTAAAATCAGGGAGGTCTAAATTATATCTTTTCCTCTTTGATTTACCTTTAGCCATTGTCTTTTCACCAGATTTCTTCAAAATAATCTTCTTAACTTTTATTCTATTTTCTCAATACCACTTATAATCTCTTCAGGTAAAAATTGTCTTCCACTGTATTTCAGGATTTTATTCTTGATTTTATATCCGGTATTCATGGTTATAGTTTTCGCCAGCTGTGAAGTTTTATTATTCTCCACTACAATATTTTTATTGGTTTCACTTAAAAGTCTTTCAATAACCTCTCCATCAAACGGGTATAAAAAAGTAAAGTGAATAAAATTAACCTTTTTTTCTTTCTGATTCAATATATTCATAGCCTCAAGAATAGGACCCTTGGATGAACCCCAGCTCCAGATTGTAATTTCAGCATCTGTAGGCCCGTATATTCTTGGTGGCGGAATCTCCTCAAATAATTTTTCAATTTTCCTGAATCTCTTATCGACCATAGTTTTTCTGTTGTATGAACTCTCATCCGTATATCCATACCTGTCATGCTCGTCACTATTGGCAATAAAAATCCCATCTTCCACACCGGGAATTGCCCTGGGAGAAACACCATCATCGGTGTCAGCATAACGTTCATATTTATCATCTATATTCTTATTTCCCGTAATTAGCTTCCCTCTATTTACGGTTATGTTTTTAAATTCAAACTTATCATAGGAAAAATGGCTTTCCGATAGGTATTTGTCCAGCATTAAAATAATCGGTATCTGATATTTATCAGCAAGATTAAAAGCTTTTCCGGTAAGATAAAAACACTCTCCGGGGTCTCCGGGCGCCAGTATCACCCTCAGAAATTCTCCCTGTGATGCGTGAGTTGCAAATAATAAATCGCCCTGTTCGGTCCAGGTAGGAAGTCCTGTAGCCGGAGCAGGTCTCTGACATAATACAATAACAATCGGAGTTTCGGTCATTGCTGCACTCCCTATTCCCTCACTCATGAGAGAGAGACCGCTTCCGGAAGTTGCAGCCATTGCTCTTACCCCGGCAAAAGAAGCCCCCAGTACCATATTAATTACTGCTATATCATCTTCGGCATTTTTGGTTATGATATTATAATCTTCTTCTACTGAAGCAAATGAATTTAATATTGAAGAAGAAGGAGTGGTTGGGTAAGCTGCATAAAATTTGCATCCAGACCTTACAGCTCCTAAAAAAACTGCATCGTTGCCATTCACAAGAATCTTGCCCGCAGGTTTGACTATCTCTAACTCATAAGCGTTTAATTTCAATTTCTCCCGTATATATTTATAACCAAGCTCAGATAACTTAATATTCAAATTTGTGACACCGGGGTCTTTTTTACTGAAAATATCTTTAACTACATTCTTTAGCATCTCAAGGTCATAGTTTAAAAGAGCTACAGAAACTCCCAGTGAAATACTGTTCACCATAACTCCGGGAGCTCCTAACTCTGAAGCAATCTTATAAAATGGCACCATTATATAATTAATATCTCTTCTGGCTTTCTTAAAATCACCAATATCAAGAACGTTATCGTCGTAAACAATATATCCCCCATATGTTACTTCATCCTGATGAAGCTCTACTGTTTCTTTATTTAATGCAATTAAAATATTGATACTTTTATTAATAGAAAATATTTCACTGGAACTTATTCTTACCGTATATGTATTATGCCCGCCTCTTATCAGAGATGGATACTCATTATTATCAACAACAAAGTAACCTTTCCTGGCAAATATTTTTGAAAAGATTAAACCGGCAGTTAATACTCCAGAACCTGCTTCCCCGCCTAACTTCCAGCTTATATTGGAAACTTTCATCTGGCTCTTCGCCTTCTTAATTATTGTTTAAAATTATTACTCAATTATAATAATATTACCCCACCTGTTTATTTGCAACAATTACCGGAATGCTAATTCTATTAATTTTATCGCCATCTTTTTAAAAATTTTATTACATATATGAGGGATAATCCCGGACCATCTTTTATTTTAAGAAAATATCTATTATCATATTTTTAGAAACATCCTGTAATCGGGCAAAATTATTCAATGCTATGCCGGTAACCATTAACTTATATAGCAAATTCATAACTTTTTTAGATAACAGGTTTAAGCCCTAAAAAATTTATAATATGTTTCTTATTAGCGACCTTATAGTGCTGCAGATAGTAAAAGTCGCTTCTTACAGGCTTAGAAGTTTTAAGTAGCAACTTAAATGAGTGGTTATTTTAAAATATCGCTTTATTTATTTTGCCACATTTTTCTGTTCATCTATAACTTTTTTTATGAATTCTATTTCCTTTTCCGTAAGGTCTTTTAACTTTTTATAATTTGAAACTACGTTATTTACTATCTCATTGTACCTGGCTTTTGTTATATTCTTTATCCTGCCTGCCTGCTCTTCAACTTTATCCACTGCTTCCTTTGCTACTTTTCTTATATCGCTGCGTAATTCCTCACCGGTTTTAGTAGTTAATAATAGCGCCGTAACTGCTCCCGCAACAAATCCGAGCGTAAAACCGATAAAAGCACCTCTTACTGTTCCTGACTCATTGTTATTACTCATAAACCCTCCCGAGCTCAAATGCAATTTTATTTAATATTCTTTTTATATTATACATATTATAAAAAATATTTTTAATACATTTTAAATAAAAAAAAATCCTGTTAATATTTAAAGGTTAAACCTGATAAAGAATCCGGTATAATTTTAGATATATAAGACTTTAGATACACAGCAGTAGAGGAATAAAATCGTTAATAAATACAGGAACAGCAAATGTACCTTTACCGTAATAAAGATGAAAATTTTAATTACAGACTTGAAGAGACGGGTGAAAATAATTATATAAAAGAGTATAAACTAACCTATGATTCGTCCTATCAAACAGGATTAGAATCAAATGATAAAGCTAATGTCCGATTATTCCTAAATAAAAATAAAATTAAAAAAAATAACCACAGTTTAAGCAAAAATAATCGCGATGACGGAGATAATAACCTGCTAATAGTAGTACATGGATTCTCTACCAGTAAAAATAAATTAAAAAAATATTACCACTTTATAGATAGAATGAGTTCCAGTAATTTATCATGTGCATTTACAAATCTTCCATTTCATTTAAATAGAACCCCTCCGGGTGAAAAAAGTGGTGAAAGGCTGATGTATTTTGATGATTTGCAGACCCTTCTTTTTTTCCACCAGAGCGTTGCTGATATAAAAAGACTGATAGATATTCTCTCAGAAAGAATTAATTTTAATAATATTTACATCTGCGGGATAAGCCTTGGAAGCATGATTTCATTAATTACCATGGCGAATGATAGCAGAATAGACAGGGGCGTTTTCCTGATAGGCGGAGGAAACTGGGAAGAAATTCACTGGAAAGGGGTTTTAAGATTTGTTCTCAGAGGAAACTGTATCTATAAAGATATAAGATATAAGGGTAAGATCAGAAGAGAAGTATGCAGGGAGATTTACTCAAACTTCCCATTATTTTTAAACAAAATTAAAGAATTAAAACCTGAAAATATAAAAATAGATTTTGAAGACCTGCCAGAATTAAAGAAAGTAACCACTAAAATGTGCTTTTTATGTGACCCGCTTGCCTTTGCTCATAAAATTAAACCCGATAAAGTACTTATGATAAATTCCAGGTTTGATCTTTATTTTAACAAAAAATCAACCACCCAGTTATGGGAAGAGCTCGGAAAACCAAAAATTTACTGGCTGAATAAGCTACACTCCAGCAATATCATAACAGATAAAAGAATCATTGCCATAATCAAAAACTTTTTACTGTATACCTGACTTTCTGTATCCCATTTTCTCCGGGCACCGGGTTTTTTGATATAACTTACTTTACGAAGCCTTTGCTGAACTAACAATTAATTTAATTAATCTTACCACAGTATCTATTCCTACTCCCACTATAATTATTACCAGAAACGCAATAACAACAGGATTTAATATTACGTCCAGACCTCCCGGGAATACTGTAAAATCAAAAGGGAACAGGGTCAGAAGAGAAATAAGGGCCGCTATTCCAAACAAATTAAGAATAATACGAATTATCTGATACAAAATAGAGCTGTCATAAATAATCATTAAAATATTTCCTGCTATTGTGGCAGCAAGGGCTACTGATACAACCGGAAGCCAGAGATTAAAATCTTCTGTTAATAGAGAAACTCTGTGCCATTGCCCATCATAATGATAATACGCTATATAAGAATTATAAAAATTAAAAAATACAAGCAGCACAGTGCTCCATACTATGGAAAAACTACAGCCGGTTATCCTCGCGACTCCTGACTGGTTAAAATAATTTTCTATTTTTTTACCCGCTTTTTCTGCTTTTTTGGAGATTCCCTGCCCCACCTCTTTTGTAGTTTCTCCAAAATCTTTCATCTTCTCATTTAAGTTTCTTTCCCACTCATATTCTTTCTGGCTTAAATCATCATTTTTTTCTTTATTGTTTCTAAAATAATCAGACACGCTATCTCCAAAATTACCCGCTGCTTCCTTAAAATCTTTAAATTTTTCTTTTACTCCTTCATCTCTGAATCTTTTTCCAAAAGTTTTTGCAGACTCTTCAGCGCTCTGTGCAAATTCTCTTGCTTTATTTTTTAACCCGGGGTCATCAAATATCTTACTTATAACTTCCCCGAATTCTTTCACCATATCTCCAAAACTCTCTACCGGGCTTTTTACTCGTTTTTTATTCGCCATAATACTCCTCCGCTTAAATTATTCTGTATAAAGCACTCAAATCATCTACATATTTGTAACTCTATTTATATTATATGGTATAAACATATAATTTAAAAAAAAATTATAAAAATAGAAAAATATTGTAATTTCTAACACAATAATTATTGCCTGTATAAACTGTAGTTAAGATATGAATGTTTTGATTGAATTTGATTAAATATCTCAATATCTGTAAATTTATAACTACAAATAAGCTAAAATTTAAAGATAATTATTTCAGGCTCTCCATTTTTACTGTGTTATTGTCTGCAAAGTTGGTGACCGCGCGTCTTATTTAGATTTAATATATTAATTTAACCTTTGCCTGTATATATAATGTTTTTACCCGGGTTCCCCAGTATATGGAAAAGGGATAAATAATCTTTAAGATGCCTGGTAATTAAAAAGTTTTGAGATACAAACTTCTTTGCCTGCTCTCCTATTTTACAGGAAATAGACGACCTGTTAAGCAAATATCTTATCCTGTATGCCGCTCCTTCAATTGAATTTATCAGAAAACCCGTTCGGTGATTGTGCAATTGTATGGTAATCCCGCCAACTTCTCCGCCAACCACCGGTTTACCCTTCCACATTGCTTCAGTAACTGTTAAACCAAAACCTTCCTTTAAAGATTTTTGAATTATTACATTTGCAATTCTCTGCAGGGCATTTATTTTAATGTCACTCTTTGATTCCAGGTATAAAATATGGATATCTCTGTCTCCTTTTGCTTCTTTCTTTACTTCCTTTAATACCTCTTTCCCTTCAGGGTCATCGCACGAAGTCCCTCCTGCCAGTATAAGCTGGCAGTCTAATTCTTTTCTAACCAGCCGAAAAGCTTTTATTACCCCTATCGGGTCCTTAAATCTGTCAAACCTTGAAACCTGGAGGATTATTGGTTTATTCCTGACAATATTGTATTTTTTAAGAACATTTTCTATCTCTTTACTGTCAAGTTCCCGGTTTTTATCGCTCAGGGGGTCTATAGAGGGAGCAATAAGATACTGTGGATGGGGAAGACTTTTTGAGAACTTGGCAATTGAAAATATACTGGCATCATATTCCATTATATATTTCCTTAGGGACCTCCAGAGATATAAATCGGGTCTGGACATGTCAATGTGGCATCTCCACACCCATCTTGCTTTCTTCCGTGGATAAAAATCAATCAGTGGCAGTGGTTGCGGGTCATGTATGATAACTATATCAGCATCCAGGTTAAGATTTTTTGCATTATCTTCATTTACTTTTCTATATTGATCTAACTCCTCGGCCGAGAACTTTATTCTTTCACCCTGCAATGCATTATGAATATTTTTGGTTATATTAAAAAACCCATTATCCCCGGCCAGAACTTCCCACCTGCAGTTGATTCCGAGTTCATTTAACAGTGGCACCAGCCTATGAAGAATCTCTGCTACCCCGCCTCCATCTCTGGTAGAGTTTACCATTACTATTTTTTTCTTTCTGGACAGCCGGGCAAGCAATTCGATTTGCTTTATATTTCTCCTGCCTATGATATCTTTATAATCTTTAAGAGCGGTCATGGCCTGGTTATTTTTAGCTCCCCATCTAAAATGTTTATTAATTTTCCCCTCATTTCTTCAACACTGAAAAAATAAAAATCAATATCTCTAATTTTTTTTACCAGTTCTTTCCTGTCAAAATTATCCTCTATCCACTCAGAGAAATCATCATGCTCTTTTTCTTTCTTTATTTTCCTGGCTTCATAGAAATGGAAATAAAGTGAACTGTTTGGAATATTATTTAAAGCATTTCTGAAATCTTCCAGGGTTGAAACTTCTATCCCCAGAGGGATAATTATAGAAGTAGAACTTGAAAAATAGAATTCAGAACCATGCCTGACCCATGGAACTGTAGGAAGATCCCACATATGTTCCTCTATTATCCCTATCAATACTTCTTTTGCTTCTGACACAGTTTTATAATCATAAGGGTCAAAATTAGCAAGTTTTTCAGCCAGAGCTATGTCCCCCAGTTCATAAGCCACCCAGTTTGCAAAATCATTTGGGAACTCCCCGACCTTCTGGTCATGCTTCACGTGAGACTGGTAAAGATGGTGAAACAAAACTTTATCCTGGGATTGTTCTACTATATTTAAAAACTCCTTTAAATTACTTGCTTTCTGGCCTGTCGGACTTATCAACATTGTATAATCATAAAATTTAAATCTTTTCATAACTTTTTCACGCCATTAAATTACTATTCAGGTTGCATATTCTACCCTATAACATTAAAAATTTAAACCAGAATATTTTAAACGCTAATTTCACAAATTTGTAATATTAACTTTATCATTTATAATAATAAAAAAAGAGTAAAAAAATAATATTACACATGATAGAAATCTCAGAGAAAATTATAATAGCATCCAACAGAATCCCGTGTAGTTTATCGTTAGGCGACAGAGGAGACATTAAATACAAAAAAGGTATTGGCGGCCTGGTTACTGCTCTTGACCCGATACTATCCAGAAATGGCGGATTGTGGATAGGCTGGGATGGACAGACCACCGGAAAATCCACCGGAATAAAAAAAGTTTGTATTACAGACGAATGTGGCAAAAACGCTTATTCAGTTGAATGTGTCCATTTGAGCAAAAATGAAATTAAAAACTATTATCACGGCTTTTCAAACAGGTCAATATGGCCCCTGTTCCACGGATTCATCTTTCAGAGTCATTTCGATTTATGTTACTGGAAAACTTACGTTTCTGTGAACAAAAAATTTTGTGATAAAATACTGAAAAAATCCACTGAAGACACACTTATCTGGATACACGACTATCATCTTACCATGTTGCCCGAAATGTTAAAACAGGCCAATAAAGAATTAAAAATACTATTTTTCCTTCATATACCATTTCCGAATTATGAGATATTCAGGGTCCTGCCCTGGAACAAACAGATATTAAGTGGACTTCTGGGAGCTGACCTGCTGGGGTTTCAGACACGGGAGGACAGGATAAACTTTCTGGTTTGCTGCAAGGAATTATTGAACGCCAGAGTAGATTTTAGAAAAAGTAACATTTCCTGTAACAGGAGAATCATAAATGTTAAAAACTTTCCCATAAGCATTGACTTTGGAAGATTTAACAACCTGTCAAAAAGAAAAAGTGCAGATAAATTCTTAAAAAATATTAAAAAAATTGACAATAATATAAGATTAATAATGAGTGTTGAAAGACTTGACTATACAAAGGGTATCAAGGAAAGAATACTGTCTATAGAAAGATTTTTTGAAAAATATCCGGTATATAGAAAAAAGGTCATTTTTCTCCAGATATCGGTTCCGAGCAGAACTAAAATTAAAGAATATATTTTGTTGAAAAAAGAAATAGATGAACTTGTAGGTAGAATTAACGGTAAATTTGCAGATGAGCTATGGAACCCCATAAATTACCTTTATAAAGCCATCCCTCAAACAAAGTTAGCCAGTTTTTACAGGGCTGCAGACATATGTCTTGTAACACCATTAAGAGATGGAATGAATCTCATTGCAAAAGAATATGTGAGCAGCAAGTCGGATGAAGATGGGGTACTTATCCTGAGTAAATTTGCAGGAGCTGCTGAAGAGATGGGTAAATATGCCATAATGGTTAACCCTTATGATATAGAAGAAGTGGCAGACAGCATTAATACTGCACTTAATCTACACCGGAACAAAAGAAAAAAAATGATTTCTAATTTAAGACAAATTGTAAAGGAAAACGATGTTTTTCACTGGGCTGATAACTTTTTAAATTATTATAAGAAAATTTCACAGTAAAAACGCCATTACAAAGGTGATATAGATAAAATATCTAAAAGACTACTCAGAGGAAATACTTCAAAAAATAAATAAATTTCACTATATATTCCTTTTCCTGGACTATGATGGAACTTTGGTTGAATTTGAGGACAATCCCCGTGATGCCACTGCCACCGGAAAAGTTAAGTCACTCTTATCCAGATTAATCTCAAAGGATAATCTTATTATTACCGTAATCTCGGGACGAGATATTAATGACCTGGTCAGATTTCTTGATAGTATCAATATAAAAAAAATCAACCTGGTTGGCACCCACGGAATGGAGATTAAATATAAAGATTCAGATAAAATAATAACAAATACATCCAGAGATTCTTTACCTTCCATTTCAGAATTAAAAAGTGAGATAATAAAGACACTTAAAGATATCCCATGTTTTTATTTAGAAGACAAGAAAAAAACCCTGGCTGTCCATTACAGGAAATGCAGGGGTGATGATCTTGCCTATTTAAACAAAGTTATCTATCTAATGGAAAATTTTATTAAAGACAGGCCTCTGGATCTTCTTAAGATGAGCAATGTAATTGAAATAAAACCAGAAAATACAAATAAAGGCAGGGCTCTTAGAACCATCAAGAAAAAATATAGGAACCTTAAACCTTCAATAGATATCTGTATTGGTGACGATGTTACCGACAATTATCTTTTCAGAGAAAATAAAAAGGGAATAAATATAAAAGTAGGAACAGAAAACCCCGGAATAATGGAAACAGAATATTTCTTAAAAAATGTAAATGACGTACTTGATTTCTTACACTTTATCTCCGATAAACTTTAGCGGCCACTCAAGCTTTTAGAATATTAACCGAATAAATACTAATACCCCCGGATTGATATTAATTCAATATCAAATCAATTTATTTCACCGGTAACTAAATTATAAAGGTCTGCGGGTTTATGGCACATAAAATCAGGCTTACTTCTCATCAGTAAATCAGCAGGATCACATCCCCATGATACCGCAGCTATTCTTACCTGTATTTTTTTACACGAAATAATATCTTCCATCTGGTCCCCTACATAAAGAACACTATCCTTTGACAAGCGTCTCCTCCTTATTAACCTGGCCAGGGTTTTATCTTTCTCTATCGTATTTGAAGTAGAATATATTTCGGAAAAGAAATTTATTTTATTTTTTTTCAAAAATTTCTTTATATTTTTAGAAGAATTAGAAGACAATATGTACAAATTTACCCTCTTTTCTTCCAGACTTTCTAAAAGCTCCTGTATCCCTTCTATTAATTTTATTTCTGAAATAAAATTAGAATATGCTCTAATCGCTTCATGAATCATTAAAGGCAACTTATACAGCGGTATTCCCAGTTTCTTAAATCTTTGTTTCATTGAAAGGGTATTTATTGCTCTAAAATCTCTTGCATCAACATTATTTATCTTATATTTCTTCATAAGATACTTATTTACACTTTCAATCACAAAATCTGAATCAACAAGTGTTCCATCAAAATCAAATATAACATTTTTAATCAAATTAAATACCTCAACACAAATTTACTTTTAAATTATCTGGCATATTATTTTCAGTATTATAACACAACATGCAACCCCTTAACCCGGAAACTTCCACCTGCAAATTATTATTAAAATAAATAATAGGGATTGGATAAAATAAACAATGGTTATTAAAATACTTTAAAGCATCTAAGATAAAAGTGCCCGGTCCTCTGCAAACTCTCTGCCGCTTGCACTCTCAAATCGAGCCAGGAGGTCCTCAACAGTAAGCTTTTGTTTTTCCTTTTCCCTTATATCCAGAATAATCTGTCCTTCATACATCATCAATAACCGGTTACCGTGATTGATAGCATCCCTCATATTATGCGTCACCATTAGAGTTGTTAGATTACCTTCTTCAACAATCCTGTCAGTTAGTTCCAGTACCTTCTTCGCTGTCCTCGGGTCAAGCGCTGCCGCATGCTCATCCAAAAGAAGCAGCTTTGGTTTTTTCAGGGTAGCCATAAGCAGTGTCAGCGCCTGCCTCTGACCACCGGATAGAAGGCCGACTTTGATATTCAGGCGATTTTCCAGACCCAGCCCCAGTTTTTTTAATAACTCCCTGTAGTATTCTCTTTCCTTATGGGTAATACCCCATGAGAGGCTCCGCCTCTGCCCCCGGCGCAGGGCCAGTGCCAGATTTTCTTCAATTTCCATATCTGAAGCAGTTCCCATCATCGGATCCTGGAACACACGCCCCAGTTTTGCTGCCCGCCTGTATTCACTGAGTCTGGTCATATCCATACCGTCAATTGTAATTAAACCCCTGTCTACCTGATATACACCTGCTATACAGTTAAGCAGGGTTGATTTGCCAGAACCATTGCTTCCAATCATTGTTGCAAAATCGCCCTCATCAAGCTTAAAACTCACATCATGAAGGGCAATTTTCTTATTGATAGTTCCCGCATTAAAAATTTTTGTGACTCTTTTAACACTGAGCATCTAATTACTCCACTTCATGGATTTTTTGATTGGTTTCAGGTATGAGCGGAATACCGGCAGAGAAAGAGCTATAGCCACTGTGATAGCAGTAAATAACTTTAAATCATTTGCAGGCATGCCGAGTTTCAGAACCATCGCAATTATTACCCGGTATACTATTGCTCCAGATACCAGGGACAGGAGCCTGCTGGCGAAGTGCCTTCTACCAAAGAGAACTTCGCCAATAATTACAGAAGCCAGACCAATCACAATAGAACCTATACCCATCTGGATATCGGCAAATCTCTGACTCTGTGCTATCAAAGCACCACCGGTTGCCACCAGGCCGTTGCTAATCATCAATCCAAGCATAATGGTGGTATTTGTATTTATACCCTGTGCGCGCACCATCTGGGGATTATTACCGGTAGCCCTTATCGCACAGCCAATTTCTGTACCAAAGAACCAGTATAAAATACCGATTAAACAACCTACAAAAATTATCCCCAGTATAATTACAGAAACAGTGGATCTAAGGCCCATCTGTTCAAATACTGTATATACAGTATTTACCTGCAAAAGCGAAATATTTGCCCTGCCCATAATCCGCAAATTTATTGAGTACAGGGCAATCATGGTTAAAATACCGGAAAGCAGTGAAGGAATCTTTAATTGTGTATGCAGCAATCCAGTAATCAGACCCGCTCCAACTCCACCTAAAAATGCAAGGCCAATTGACACATACGGATTAATTCCCCTGGTGATTGTAATCGCAGCAATAGCTGCGCCGGTCACAACGCTTCCCTCTACCGTTAAATCTGCAATAGTCAGAATACGGTAAGTGATATAAACACCTGTGGTAATAATTGCCCACAGCAAGCCCAGGGAAACTGCTGCTGTTAGTATTTGCACCATAATATAAAACCAAATTTTCTATTTATTTAAAATAGAAAGGGCTTGCAGTACCCGTTCCTTAACTATTCTTATATTTTAATAATCCATAACATACTCGGAAAGGTCTTCCGGAATCTCAAGGCCAATTTCTTCTGCTACGGCACCATTAATTGCAAAATCAAAATCGTCAGCTGACTCAATAGGCATTGTAGCAGGTTCAGCTTCACCCTCTAAAACTTTTATTGCCATAAGCCCGGTCTTGTATCCCAGGTCATAGTAATTAATCCCCAGTGTAGCAAGGCCGCCGCCTTCAACCATTCCTGACTCTCCGCATATAACAGGAGTCTTTGACTCAACAGTGACACCGTACACAATAGGCATTGAAGAAGCCAGAACATTGTCAGTTGGTAGATAAATTGCATCACATTGTCCAACAATAGACTGGGCAGCCTGCTGGACCTCGTTGGAATTGGTAACAGTTACCTCGGTATAAGTAAGGCCCATCTCTTCTATTACCTCTCTGGCAATAGCTGCCTGAACAATAGAATTATCCTCACTTGAGGTATAAATTACGCCCACTGTCCGGGCATCGGGTACCATTTTTACCAGCAGCTCTATCTGTTCCTTTATCGGATTCATATCTGTGGTGCCGCTGACATTGCCTCCCGGCGCTTCATTGGATTCTACCAGTTTGGCTGCTTCATAATCTGTGATTGCTGTTCCAAGTATGGGAATTTCAGTAGTTTTCCCTGCTATAGACTGGGCTGCAGGAGTTGCTATAGCCAGTACCAGGTCCACATTGTTACTTACAAAACGGTCACTTATGGTCGACAGGTTACTCTGGTCAGCCTGTGCATTCTGAACATCAATTTCAATATTCTCACCATCTGTATAACCATTGTCGCTCAGGGCGTCAACAAATCCATCCCTTGCGGCATCCAGTGCGACATGCTCAACGTACTGGATAATACCTATGGTTTTTACTTCAGATTTGCCCGAACAGCCGGCAAGTGACAGTACTATAACCAGAGCCATTGATAATACTAAGATTACTGTTTTTTTCAACTCGTTCCCTCCTTATTATTATTTATTTTTTTAATTATTAATTACCGATATTATTATTTTTCCAGGCAAACAGGTTCAAATATAACCTGATATTTCTTGTTATAATAATTTAAATTTATAAGTTCATCAACCAGCTTCCCTGATATTTCGTTGTATTATAGCACAATATATAATCTAAAAAAATTACTATATCATTTTTTAAAATACTTTCCGGTCAATCCCTTCCGGGCCAATCAAACCAATAGTAGCCCGCAGCGAATCTTTTTTTTATAATATTTCACCAACAATTATAAAAACAAGTATAATAATCCAAACTACTCTAAAAAAATACCTGATAGCATTTCAATATGTTATACTGCGGCCTATTCCTTAAAAGGCTGGCAGCATCATGCAAAATAGATACAGGATATAAATGTAATCTATCTATACAATTTAAACCTGTACAGTGCAGAAACTGTAAGGATCTTCTAAGAAATATGTCTTATTAAACCGGCTTAAGGAGCAAAAA
>CAZQQX010000007.1:59242-60733 GCA_964595565.1 uncultured Actinomycetota bacterium | reverse complement strand
TGCAGTAATACCTAATACCAGAAAAACATTAAAGATGGGATTATTGGAAGACATAAGGAAAAATGAGCTTAAAATATCCAAAGATAGATTTATTGAAATATTAAGAGATTGCTAGTATAAGAATTAATTAGAATTTTTAAAAAAAGCCCGGTATGAATACTGGGCTTTTTTTGCAAAATTATATATGGAAGGAAATAAGAATGATCTTTTTATATATTATTTATGGTTTAATTATCATCCAATGTAAAAATACTTTCTGAGGGTTTTTTTAGTATCCTGGTTTTTTAAAGCCAGTTTTAAAGAAGGGTCGTATTTTTCTTTTTCAATAGCAATTATTGTCTGCCTGGAGACATCAGTTTTATCTGCAAGATCTTCCTGTGTTAAATTGTATATTTTCTTGAGCTTTCTAATGTTATTTTTCATATTAGACACTATATTTTTTAAGATAATATAGATAAAAACTCCAAAAAATAATTTGTCCTGCCAAGAAAATAGCTATAATTATAGAAAATATTTGAGTAGAACCATTTATTATTAATTCTGCCAGTGAACATAGAAATAAAATTATGCTGTAAAAAATCCAGGAAAATTTAAGTGCTCTACCTGCAATATATAATCCTCTTTCATCACTAGTTTTATTATAATATAAATTGATTTCTGTCCGATAACTTTTACTTTTTAAATCAATTATGCAATTATAACTTTGCATTTTGTAAAGTCTACTTGTCATTATGTTTTTATTGTTATATATTTCTATTGGAAGGAGAAAAAATTTGGATGATAATATAATATTAAAAAATCGGTTAAAGATTGCCCGTGCTGAAAATAATCTCACACAAGAACAACTTGCTAGTTTAGCTGGAGTAACCCGGCAAACAATTGGTTCCATTGAAACCGGTCAATATTGCCCAACAGCAAAATTAGCTTTAATTCTCTCTAAGAAGCTTGGTAAAAAATTTGAAGATTTATTTTATCTGGAGGAGGATAACAGAAATGTTTGATAGAAATAAAAAAGGTGGTAAAAAGTCAGTTTTCCTTTACAGAACAGTAGATGAACGAACTAAATCAATTGCATATCAAGGTGACGCTTATATGGGCAGATTTTTGTTACTTGCAGTACTTTTAGATGTTTTGTATAGGGGTTTTAGGTATAATAATTACTATAAAGTTAACGAAAGGCTGAAATTATTTTTATTGATATTCTCATGATTATATTATAATTTTTTAGATGACCATTTTAAAAAAGAAGCCGGGAGGTGAAAATGATACCAGAATATTTCTCAGAGAGAATTTTAAAAGTAGAGGAAAGCCCTACATTTGCTCTGGAAAGAAAGGTTGACGAGATTGATGCCAGGTTAAAACAGGAGGGAAAATCAGTAATAAGGTTTGGTATAGGACAGCCTGATTTTAATACACCGGATAATATTAAGGATGCAGGGAAAAAGGCAATTTGCGAAAACAGGACTAAATACACTGCCAGTACCGGCATAA